>JBBJMR010000520.1:0-3478 GCA_037720395.1 Polyangiaceae bacterium | reverse complement strand
GTGGCCCGCTTCTGGCCGGCGGACGCGACCGACATCGTCCAGGTCAACGAGGTCATCCCGGCGCTGCGCGCCTTCGCCGAGGCCCACCCGGACGTGGCCGGCACCTGGCGTTCCCTGGCGCGCGCCGAGCTCGTCGTCGGGCGCCCGGAGGATGCCCTCGTCGACTTCGCGCGCGCCAGCGAGCTGGCACCGGACGACGACGATCTGCGCGCCGAGTACTGGGCCGAGCTCGGCAAGCTGCAGCGCTACCAGGACATCCTCACCGACGCCGCGCGCGTCACCGAGATCGGCAAGCGCGACTGGAAGCTGCGCTGGAACGAGGCCGAGGCCTACGCCGGGCTGGGGAAGAAGGTGGAGGCCCGCGCGGCGTTCTCGGCCATCAACTTCGATCAGGCCCTTCACGTGGACGTGCGCAAGCGTGCCAAGCGCGCGGTGAAGTCGCTCGACCAGCCGGCGACGGGAACACCCGTCGACGAGGGCACGCCGGGCTGAGCGACTAGAACGACCCGACCAGCGACAGCCCGGGTTCGCCGCGCTTGCTGGCCACCGGAGCCAGGCGCACCTGCGGCTTGTCCAGCGCGCCGATGTCGTTGCGCACCAGCTCCGTCTTGGGTGCGGCCATGCCGGTGATGAACATGCCCAGACCCGCCGCCTGCGCCACGCCCACCAGGGCCAGGGCGAAGATGCCGCCGCCCTCGGCATTCAACGTGCCCATGGCGATGAAGGGCCCGGCGACCGGAATGTAGAGCGGCGTCGCCTCGTCGGCGTCGCTGCCGACTCCGTCGGCCGCCGACTGCGCGACCGCCGCGCTGAGCGCGGTGAGCAGGTAGACCGAGCCGAATGTGACCGCGCCGCCGATGACCAGGCCCTTTCGGACGTGCGTGTCGACGTGGTACCCGGGCGGGACCGGATCGCCGTCCTCGTAGGGCATGGTCTTGGGGCCCATGGGCGGCTGGAATCCTCCCGGGTAGGCGCCCGGATAACCGCCGGGGTACTGCGCGGGGTACCCGGGTGGAGGCGGCGGCTGCGCGCCTTGCGCGCCCTGCGGGTACTGCTGCTGAAAGCCGCTCGGAGGCGGCGGCGGCGGCTGATCCTGCGCCGCCGCGGGGGAGGCGAGGCAGCAGCCGAGAAGCATGGAGGCAGCGATCGAAGGGTGGCGAAGTCGGCGGAGTGCACGCATCGGCGAGAGCCTAGCAAGCCACTCGGTCGCGCGTCGCCTTCCTCGCACGCCCGAACCGTGCCGCGGTGCGCGCCTGGTGACCGGGGCCGTCGGAACCCTGCGCGCGCACGCACGGCGCGCTCCCGGAGGCCGAGGCGTCGCGACCGTGCGCGGACGTGGCGCCGGCGCTCAGGGCGGTGGGCCGGCGACGACGCGCGGCGGCGCCACGGAGACGGGCGCGCCCTTGGCGGCGGCCGTGTCCGCCTGATGACCGAAATGGCCGAGCGGCTCGCCGGTGATGAGACGCGCGCCGCGGTCGTAGGAGAGATACGAATACGCCCACTGCAAGAGCACGGTGTAGCGGTTCTTGAAACCGATGAGCACCAGGATGTGGACGAGCAGCCACGCCGCCCAGGCGATGAACCCGGAGAGGTGCAGCTTGCCGAACTGCGCGACCGCCGCGGCGCGGCCGATGGTGGCCAGTGAGCCCAGATCCCGAATGCCGTCGGCGGCGTGCGACGCACCCTGGATGGCGCCCTGGGCCACGCCGGGCACGACCTCGCCGTCATGCTCGACGAGGGCCAGGTCCCCGATGACGAAGACCTCGGGGTGGTCGGGCAGGCTGAGGTCGGGCTCGACCTTCACGCGCCCCGCCTTGTCCAGCGGCACGCCGAGCGACTTCGCCAGCGGGCTGGCCGCCACGCCGGCTGCCCAGAGGGTGGTCCTGGCCTCGATGCGCTCGCTGCCGATGTTCACGCCGTCGGCGTCGATGGCCGTCACGCGCGCGCCGGTCATCACGTCCACCTCGAGGGCCACCAGCGAGCGGCGGGCCTTGCGGGACAGCTCCCCGACGTAGGTCGGCAGCACGCGGTCGTTGCCCTCGACGAGGATGACCCGCGCCTCGGTGGGATCGATGTTGCGGAAGTCGCGGGCCAGCGTGTGCCGAGCGATCTCGCTGAGCGCGCCGGCCAGCTCGACGCCCGTCGGGCCCGCCCCGACGACCACGAAGGTCATCCAGGCGCGGCGGCGGTCGCGGTTGTCCTCGCGCTCCGCCGCCTCGTAGGCGAAGAGCACGCGGCGGCGGATCTCCAGGGCATCCTCGATGGTCTTGAGTCCGGGCGCGAACGCCGCCCAGTCGTCGCGCCCGAAGTAGGAGTGCGTGGCGCCGGTGGCCGCGATCAGGAAGTCGTAGTCCAGCTCGCCGCCATCGAAGAACACCGTGCGGGCCTGGAGATCGATGCGCGACACGTCCGCCAGCAGCACGCGCACGTTCTTCTGGCGGCGCAGGACGCGCCGGATGGGGACGGCGATCTCGCTCGGGTTCAGGGCACAGGTGGCGACCTGGTAGAGCAGCGGCTGGAAGGTGTGGTGGTTCTTGCGATCGAGGAGGGTGACCCGCACCGGCAGGCGCCGCAGCGCCTTGGCGGCGTTGAGCCCTCCGAAGCCGCCGCCGACGATGACCACGTGCGGGCGCGCATCGCCCGCCGTGTCGGCTGCTCGCCCTCCGCCTGCCATGGCCCGCGTGATCTGGGGCTACTTCGGGTGCTTGGCCAGCCACTCGTTGAGGAAAACGGCGCTCTTTTCCCAGCCGTCGCGCAGGCTCTTCTCGGCGGTGCCCTCGAGCATGCCGCCGACACCGAAGACCTTGGCCTCCACCACCAGCTCGGCGATGCGGCGCACCTTGCCCTCGCCGCCGGGCTCCAGGCGCACCGTGCCCTCGTTGCGGATCTTGTCGGCCAGGGTGCTGGGGGTCAGCTTCCACTTCCAGACGCCGGAGGCGCGGTCGAAGTTGCCCTCCTCGACGTACTTGAAGTTCGAGCCCAGCAGCTTGGCCACCGGGCCGGGCGCGTTCATCTTCGGCTGGCCGGCGGCCTTGCGGTAGATGCCGGTCGGCGTCTCCTTCTGCTCCAGCACGCTGAACTCGGGGAAGCCGAGGTACTCCTTGTAGAGCTTGTCGTTGTACTCCCGGTCGAAGAAGACTTCCCAGAAGCGCTCGGCGTCGCAGTGGATGACGTGGTTCAGCTTGATGGTCGTCGCCATCCGAGCGGCGTAGCGCAATTCGCCAGGGGCCGGAAGCCGGCCGGGGCGCGCAGGGATCAGCGGCGGCGGCGGACCATGGCGGAGAGGCGCTCCAGCGCGCGCGTCAGCACCTCCTCGCTCGGTCCGAACGAGAAGCGCACGTGGTGGCGGAAGCGCGAGGAGCGGCGCGCGCGGCGCTTGCCCGGGTTGACGTCGAAGAACTCGCCGGGCACGACGATGACCTTCTCCTCGAGCGCCGCCTGGAAGAAGGCGTGGCCGTCGTCGATCCCCGCGGGCAGG
>JBBJMR010000519.1:0-3487 GCA_037720395.1 Polyangiaceae bacterium | reverse complement strand
CCGAGCTCGGGAAGGGCCAGGCGGGGCGCGTCGAGCACCTGCGGTGCGACGTCACCGACCCCGCCGCGGTGCGCGCCGCCATGCAGCGAGCGGCGATGGTCTTCGGAGGCCTCGACGTGGTGGTCTCCAACGCCGGCAACGCCAGCGAGGGCGCGCTGCACACCGCCGCCGGCGATCGCGCCCTGCGCGCCTCGCTCGACCTCAACCTGCTCGCCCACCAGACGGTCGCCGCCGCCGCCGCCGAGGTGATGATCGCCCAGGGAAGCGGGGGCGCGCTGCTCTTCAACGCCTCCAAGAGCGCCTTCAACCAGGGCAAGGGCTTCGGGCCCTACGCCGTGGCCAAGGCGGCGCTGGTCTCGCTGATGCGCCAGTACGCGGTCGATCTGGGGGCGCACGGCATCCGCGCCAACGCCGTCAATGCCGACCGCATCCGCACCGCGCTCTTCGGCGGCGGCATGGCCGAGTCGCGCGCTGCGGCGCGCGGCGTCAGCGTCGATGCCTACTTCCGCGACAACCTGCTCGGCCGCGAGACCACCGCCGACGACGTGGCCGGCGCCTTCGTCTGGCTGGCGGCCGCCGAGGCCACCACCGGGTGCGTGATCACCGTCGACGGCGGCAACGCCGCCGCATTTCCGCGATAGTCGCGAGGCAGACCAGATGACAACAAGCACCAAGGAGACACGGAGGCCCGGAGAAACATTGAGATCCTGCCGTGTCTGCCGTGTCTTCGTGGTGACCCTCTGCCTCTTCCGTCTCACGACCTCTCGGCACCTCCTCCGCGCGTTTTCCGCGCCGCCATCCGTCCGTCGCAGTTGAACCGATCGGCACACCGAGGGTACAAGCGTCGATCGATGAAGCGGACGCTGATTGCTACCCTCCTCGCTGCAATGCTCTCGCTCGGCTCCACCGGGTGCATCAAGCAGATGCTCACCGACGGGCAGATCGAATCGACGCGCAAGGGCTCGGTCGCCGTCGATACGGTGGGCGACTACGAGGTGGCCAACGCCGCTGCCTTCGCCGGGCTCGCCCAGTTCGAGGGCATGCACTACCTGGCGCCGGACAACGAGGACGCGCTCTTCCTGCTCACCAAGGGCTGGGCGGGCGCCACCTTCGCCTTCATCGAGGACCAGATGGAGCAGGCGGAGGACTCGGAGGGCGGCACCGACGGCCCGCTCTACCTCTACCACCAGGCCCGCGCGCGCGCGGGCTACGAGCGCGCCGTGCACTACGGCATCGAGCTCCTGGAGAAGACGGCCCCCGGCTTCAAGGCGGCCACGAAGAACGACGACACCATGAAGGCCTGGCTCCAGGCCTTCGACTCCGAGGACGACGTCCCGTACCTGTTCTGGACGGGCTACGCCTGGATGTCGAAGACGAACATCGACAAGGACCAGCCGGCGGTGGTGGCCGAGCTCTTCATCGGCATCGCCATGATCGAGCGCGCCCTCCAGCTCGACGAGGACTACCTCTACGGCACCATCCACGTGGCCAAGGGCGCGTACCACGCGCGCAGCGCCATGGCCGAGCTCGACGAGAGCAAGAAGCACTTCGAGCGCGCCATCGCCATCAGCGGGGGCAAGGCGCTGGTCGCCAAGCTCAACTTCGCCACCCGCTACTACTGCAACAAGGGTGACAAGACGAACTACGTCAAGCTCCTCAACGAGGTGGTCGCCGCCGGCGACGTGCTGCCCCAGCAGCGGTTGCAGAACACCATCGCCAAGCGGCGCGCCAAGCGCTACCTGAGCGCCAGCCGCATGTCGGCCTGCGGGTTCTAGACCACCAACGCCAGCAGGAGGCCGACTTGGCCAAGGACGACGACGGCAAGAAGCAGGACGCGGAGCTCGGCGCGCCGCCGGCGCCCGAGGACGAGGCGCCGAGCGCGTCCGACGATGCGCCGCCGAGTAGCGAGGCCCCCGCCGCCGTCGAGGGCGCGGACGACGTGCCGGCCGACGAGGCCGCCACGGTTCAGGATGCGGCCCGGCTCCCCGAAGCCGACGAGCACCCCGCGGAAGCCCAGGCGGCGGCCGGCGCCAGAAGCGCGGGGCCGCCTGGGGCGACCCCATTGCCGAGGTGGAGCGCAAGTGGACAGCGCTGGACACCAAGCTCATCACCGGCGTGCTGGTGGCGCAGCTCCTGGTGCTGGTGTCCTGGGTCTTCCTCGCCGGTCTCTCCTCGCCGACCACCTCCGGCACCAAGGCCGGCTGGGCGTTCCGCGCCGTCGCCGGCGCGGTGGCGCTGGGGTGCGCGGCGTGGTTCGGCGCCAGGAAGCTGCCGGAGAAGCAGCGCGTCGGCGCGACGCTGGCGGCCATCGTGGTCGGCATCGCCGTCGCTCCCGTGTGGCGCAACCTCGGCGTCGAGTACTTCGACAACGTGAAGGGGTGGCTGCAGGAGGGATCGACGCTGACCCTGATGGGCGGCCTGCGAGGCGTGGCCACGCGCCTGACGCTGTGGCTGGCCCTGCTCGGCGCCTCGCTGGCCACCGCCATGGGCAAGCACATCCACGTCGATGTCATCTTCCGCTTCCTGCCGGTGCGCCTGCGCGTGCCGGCGGCGGTGCTGAACTTCGGGGCCACCGCGCTGGTCTGCATCGCCGCCGCCTGGGGGTTCTTCGACCACATCGCCGTGCAGTCCTTCGGCGCCCGGCTCGACGACACCGCCGGCACCAAGGTCGGCAAGTCGCTGCACGCCATGGGCGAGCACGCGTTCCTGACCCGGAAGCAGATCTCGCTCGACCTGCGCAGCCTGTCCCACGTCATCGCCGGCGATCCCTACGACCGCTGGATGTCGGGCACCGAGTGGAACGAGTGGGTGAAGAGCGCTGGCTTCTCCGGGCGCTACCCGCAGGAGCAGGTCGACGGCCTCATCGTGCCCGAAGACTCGCTGTCCCACTCGCCGCTGGTCATCGATCCGGGCGGTGAGCCCACGCGCGGCATGCTGGTGCACGCGCTGAACCTCGTCTTCCCGTTCGGCCTGCTGGTCATCGCCCTGCGCTTTTTGCTGCGCATCCTGCTGGCCATCTCGGGGCACATCGATCTCGACCCGGACGCCGCGCACCAGAGCGAGCCGTCGAACAGCTCGGGAGGCGACCCGCTGCCGCAGGCGAAGGAGGCCAGCTGATGGGCGCCCTGCTGGTCCTCCTGGTCATCGCCCTGGCCCTGGTGGGCATGCCGCTCTTCGCGGTCATGGGCGGCTCGACCGAGCTGCTCTGGCTCACCCACTCCGATCCGTCGCAGCGACTGCTGGAGCGGCTGGCGCCGAACATCCTGGAGGACAAGTTCGCGGGCTCGCCGATCCTGGTGACCATCCCGCTCTTCACCTTCATCGGCTACATGATGGCCGAGTCGAAGGCGCCCGACCGCATCGTGCGCGCCTCCTCGGCGCTGCTCGGGTGGCTGCCCGGCGGGCTGGCCATGGTGTGCATCGTGGCCAGCAGCGTCTTCACCGTGGTCACCGGCGGCAGCGGCGTGACCATCGTGGCCATCGGCGG
>JBBJMR010000237.1:0-13891 GCA_037720395.1 Polyangiaceae bacterium | reverse complement strand
TCCGCAGTTCAGGCCCGCCGAGTGCTCGCGCAGCTCGTAGAGGATCTCGTCCATCTCGAAGGCCGCGGGCAGAGTCTCGATGAGGACGGTGGCCTTGATCGACCTCTGCGGCACGCCCAGCGACTCCTGGGCGAAGACGAAGACGTCGTTCCAGAGCCGCGCCTCGAGGTGGCTCTCCATCTTCGGCAGGTAGAAGTAAGGGCCGGTGCCCTTGGCCAGCAGCGCCCTGGCGTTGTGGAAGAAGTAGAGGCCGAAGTCGAAGAGGCCCGCCGGCACCGCGCGCCCGTCGACGTGCAGGTGCTCCTCGCGCAGGTGCCAGCCACGCGGGCGCACCAGCAGCGTGGCCACGCGCTCGCCGAGCGCGTACTGCTTGCCGGTCCTCGGGTCGGTGTGGCGGATGGTGCCAGCCACCGCGTCGCGCAGGTTGAGCTGGCCCTCGACGAGGTTGCGGAAGGTGGGCGACGTCGAGTCCTCGAAGTCGGCCATGAAGACGTTGGCGCCCGAGTTGAGGGCGTTGATGATCATCTTGCGGTCGACCGGCCCGGTGATCTCCACGCGTCGATCGAGGAGGTCGGCGGGCAACGGCGCCACCGTCCAGTCGCCAGCGCGCACCGCGGCCGTCTCCGGCAGGAAGTCGAAGCGCTCGCCCGCGTCGATGCGCGCCTTGATCGTCGCGCGCCGCGCCAGCAGCTCGTCGACGCGCGCGGCGAAGCGCCGCGAGAGCGAGGCCACGAAGCCGACGGCTTCGCTCGTGAGCACCGCGTCGTCTCCGGCGGCCAGCGACGCGCGCAGCGCCACGCCTTGCGGCAACGCGATGGTGGGGGTGGAGCGGTTGTCGGGCACTGGTTGCTCGTCGACGCCGTGCGTCGTGACAGCTGGAGTATTTGCAGATTTGACAGCGCATGCAATTACCATCGTGTATTCAAGCTGTTAACAGTGTGTGCCCGATTCCTTGACTTGCGGTCACGCTGTCAACTCTGTAAGGTCCGCACTCGACATCCGCTCGTACAGGCCAGCCACTATCGCGTTTCCGGTCGAGGCCTTACGCACTGCGGCGAGACCGTACGGCGCAGTTCGGTTGACGTGGCTTGCGCCAGGGCGATCCGCACGCGCGTCAGGAGGAGGAGCAAGCCATGGCAGAAGTCTCGTTGCTGGGTGCCAAGGTCCGTGCGCTACGGCGCCGCGAGAACCTCACCCAGGTGCAGCTCGCCGAGCGCCTGGCGGTGTCCGCGAGCTACCTGAACCTCATCGAGAACAACCGGCGTCCGCTGCCGGCGCCCCTGCTCATCAAGCTGGCGCAGATCTTCCAGCTCGACATCGCCGCCTTCGCCAGCAGCGACGATGTACGCCTGGTCGCCGACCTGCACGAGGTCTTCGGCGATCCGATCTTCGACAGCCACGGCCTGACCAACGCCGATCTCCGCGACCTGGCCACCGCGTCACCGAACATCGCGCGCGCGGTGCTCACCTTGTATCGCTCGCACGTCGCCTCGCGCGACTCGGTGGCCACCCTCGCCGAGCGCCTGACCGGCGAGGAGAGCCTGCACGGGGTGGACCCTTCGCGCCTGCCCTCCGAGGAGGTCACCGACCTGGTGCAGCGCCACGAGAACTACTTCCCCGATCTCGAGGAAGGCGCCGAGCTCCTCTGGCGCCAGGCGGAGCTCGATGCCGAGGACGTCTACCGAGGTCTGGCGCGTTACCTGGCGGCGACGCGTGGCATCCAGACGCGCGTGGTACGGGTGGCCGACGAGCGCAAGGCCATGCGCCGCTACGACAAGGACAAGCGCATCCTCAGCCTGTCCGAGGTGCTTCCGCCGCGCAGCCGGCGCTTCCAGCTCGCGCACCAGGTGGGGCTGCTCACCCAGGGCGCGGTGCTCGACAGGCTGGTGCGCGACGAGACCCTCTCCACCCCGGAATCGCGCGCGCTCGCTCGGGTGGCCATGGCCAACTACTTCGCCGCGGCGCTGCTCATGCCGTACGAGACCTTCTACTCGGCGGCGCGCGCCGAGCGCTTCGACATCGAGCTGCTCGCCCACCGCTTCGGAACGAGCTTCGAGCAGGTGTGCCACCGCCTCACCACCCTGCGCCGCCCCGGCCACGAGGGCGTGCCCTTCCACTTTCTGCGCATCGACATCGCCGGCAACATCTCCAAGCGCTTCAGCGCCTCGGGCATCCGCTTCGCGCGCTTCAGCGCCACCTGCCCGCGCTGGAACGTGCACGCCGCCTTCCTCACCCCGGGCATGATCCGGGTGCAGCTGTCGAAGATGGCCGACGGCACCAGCTACTTCTGCATCGCCCGCACCATCCGCAGCGATCGAGGCGGCTACCACGTGCCTCACACGGTGCAGGCCATCGAGATGGGGTGCGAGGTGCGCCATGCGCGCCAGCTGGTGTACGCCGACGGCGTGGACCTGGAGAGCGTCGACGCCGCGGTCCCGGTCGGGGTCACCTGCCGCCTGTGCGAGCAGCTCGACTGCGAGCAGCGCGTGGTGCCCGCGCTGCAGCACCCGCTGGCCATCGACGAGAACGTGCGCGGCGTCTCCTTCTACGCGCCGGTGACCGAGCAGATGCCGCGACCGGTTCAGCTCAAGCGCAAGGGGACCTGAGGGCCGCCGAGGCCCCGGCAGCGAGGCCGCTCCTGGCGAGGGCGCGGCCGGCGCCTGCCTGGCAGCCGCTCAGCCTTTCTTGATGTTGGTGCAGGGCGTGCTGGACGCCGTCTCTGCGCCGCCCACCGAGGTGGCCGCCGGGTCGATGCACTGCAGCATGGTCAGCAGCACGTCCGTCGGGTTCTCGCCGGTGGTCGAGTGGTAGTGCGTGCCCGGGGTGAGCAGCTGGCCCCCGCCGCCGCCGCAGACGAGCATGGGCTGGTCGTCGACGCTGTGGGTCATGCCCACCGAGCAATCCGAGGCGACGAAGACCATGGAGTTGTCGAGCAGGTTGCCGCCGCTGCCGTCCTGGGTCTCGTGCAGGCGCGCCAGCAGCTTCTGTAGCTTGCCCATGTGCCAGCCGACCACGTCGCGCATGTTCTCCTTCCAGTTGGGGAGCTGCTGGTGGCTGTTGTCCATGTGGTGCTCTTCGCTGTGGCCGATGTTGGTGAAGGCGGTGGCCGCGGCCCCGCCGTGCACCATCAGGCTCACCGCCCGCGTCAGGTCGCACGACCAGGCGTAGACGATGAGCTCGTGCATGGCGTCGATGGTCTGGTCGATGTGCTCCGCGCCGCTCTCCGGGTTCGTCTCCTCGGTCGGGTCGGGAACCGTGCACGACGGCGGGGCGGCCGCGATCTTCGTCTGCAGCTGGGAGATGGCGGTGAGGTGGGCGTCGAGGCGCTCCTTGTCCAGCTTGCCGAGGCGCTTCTCGAGGCGCTTGGTGCTCTCGCTCACGGCGTCGAGCACGCTGACGCGCAGCGGACCATCGGCGTCGAACTCCGGCATGAAGTTGCCGAAGAGGCTGTTGAACACCGACTGCGGGTTGAACTGCGGTGACAGCGCGCCGGCCTGACCGGCCGACTTGTGCGAGAGGTTGTGCATGGTCGTGCCGCCGTCCATGTAGCTGAGCTTGCGCGACACCCCGAGCTGCAGGGAGTGCACCGTGGTCTGCCCGGCAAGCTTGTCGGCGATGACCTGATCGAGCGTCGGACCGCCGGCGTAGGAGCTGAGACCGCTCTCGTACTCGAACGGGTAGCCGTTGAAGATGCTCATCCCCTCGTGGTGGCTGATCTTCTGGTTGATCTTGCTGTTGAAGCCCGTGAGGATGGAGACGTACTTCTTGACCTCGGGGTCGAGGTCGAGCGCCTGGGTCAGCGGGCTGGTCCAGCCCGGGCCCTCCATGGTCGGGTCCCACTCGTCGGGCAGCACGCCGTTGCCGAAGAACCAGGCCAGGTAGCGCACCTTGGGGCCGGCGGCGTAGGCGGCGCGGTCGCTGGCGAACATCGCCTCCAGCGTGGGCAGACCCACGGCCACGCCGGCGCCTGCCAGCATGCCGCGGAGGACGGTGCGTCGGTCGAGAAGGAATCGCTTGCTCATCTTGGTCCGCTCCCGTCCTTCACTTCGGCTCGCCGACCAGCGAAAACGCCGGGCTGCTGGCGATGTCCACGATGAGCGTCTGCAGGTTGTATCCCGAGGCCGCGTACGCCTCCTCGATCTGGTCGATGGCCGGCCCCTCCCCGGGCTTCTCCAGGTGGCCCATCGACTGGCGGTAGAGCTGCTGGATGGTGCAGCGCTGCGCGCGCGGCAGCTCGCGCAGGATGGCGCCCAGCGTGGCCGGGCTGTCGAACTCCCCCAGGCCGTCGACGCTGGTGCTGCTGTCGATGGCCTGGCCGTTGTCGGTGGTGCGAAAGGCGCCGATGGGATCGATCTTCTCGAAGGCGAAGCCGATGGGGTCCATCAGCTTGTGGCAGTTGGCGCAGGTCGGATCCTGCTGGTGGGCGGCCAGCTTCTCCTTGAGCGTCATCGGCTTGCCCGGGTCGTCCTCGGGCAGCTTGGTGATCACGCCCGGCGGAGGCGGCGGGATGTCCCCGCAGAGCAGCGAGGTCTGCACGAAGAGCCCGCGGCGGGTGGGCGAGGTGCGCGTGCCGGAGGACAGGCGCGCGGCGAACGCTGCGCTGCCCAGGAAGCCGCCGCGCCCCTGGGACGCCGGCAGCTGCACCTTCTCCCAGGCGCTGTCCGGCGCAGGCAGAGCGTAGATCGAGGCCAGCGCCTCGTTCACGTAGGTGTAGTCGGCGTCGAAGATGTCGCGCGCGTCGCCGTTGCGTGTCCAGACCACGTCCTCGATGAGGCGCAGCATCTCCTCTTCCATGGACACGGCCAGGTCGTGGTTCCACTGCGGGAACTTCGCCGGGTCCTTGGACACGTCGGTGCGCAGCTCGCGCAGGCGGTAGACCTCGGCGAAGTGATTGGCCAGCGCCGGGCGCGCCTCGGGGCGGGCCACCAGCTCCTCGGCCAGGGCGCGCACCTTCTCCGGCGTGTCCAGGCCGTCGGCCTCGATGCGGTCGAGGGTGGCGGCGTCCGGGGTCTGCTGCAGCACGAAGAACGACATGCGCGTGCCGAGCTCGAGGCTGGTGAGGCGGCGGCGCGCCGGATCCTCGGCTCCACCTGCGTCGCCGAGCTCGACGATGTACAGGAAGTCGGGCGCCTGCAGCAGCGCGCTGAGGGCGTAGTAGGTGCCCTCGTCGAAGCTCTGGATCTCCGCGTGCGTGGCGGCAGCCTGGGCCACGCCGGCGTAGGCGGTGACCTCTTCGTCGGTGAGCGGGCGGCGGAAGGCGAGGCGCCCGAAGCGCTCCACGAACTGTCGGTGGCAGGCGGCGTCGTTCGGGCCGGTCGGGGCGCAGGGCACCAGCGACTGCAGCTTGCCCGGCTCGTTCTTGACCACGGTGGCGATGGATCGCGCGAACCCCTCCAGCTGCTCCACCGCTGCCGGCGTGAGGGAGAGGTGGGCGGCACCGATGGCGTCGAAGGCGTCGAGGGGCGCGTCGAACGGCGGGTCGGCCACCGCCACGCGCGACGCCGCCTCCGCCCCGGCGGCGGCGCCGAGGAGCACGCGCACCGAGTTCACGTACTGCGGCCCGGTGAGCTTGCGGACGCCAGCCGGCGCGGGCTCGATCAGCTCCTCGATGGGCGGCTCGCCGGAGGTGCCCGAGGGGCCGCCAGGGCCGCTGGGGTCGTCCGTCTCGGGATCGCCGACGTCGCCGGTGCAAGCCGCGCCGCCCGCACCGACCGAGAGGGCCAGCAGGGCCCCGAGAAACCTTTGCATCAGGGGACTCCCGTCAGAGCAAGCCGGCCCCAGGCGTAGCACGCCAGGCCTGGAAAGCACGGATCGCCGCCCGGCTTTCGCGCTCGGTCGTTTGCGGATGCGCGGCGGGGACGCCCGTCGACGTACACGCGCCGGGAATCTACCGTGAGCGCGTGGACTGGCTGGAGCCGCTGCGCTGTCCCCGCTGTCGCGCCGGCGTCGCTTCCGAGGGCGCGGGCCTGCGGTGCAGGGCGTGTGCGACGTCGTATCCCAGCGTCGGCGGCATCCCGGTGCTTCTCCCGGACGCCAACGCGGCGCGCGCGCAGTGGCGCTGGCGGCTGCACGACTTCCAGGCGAGCAACGCCGACGTCCGCGCCAACCTGCTGGCGCAGCTGGCGACCGAACAGATGCTCCCGGCGACGCGGCGGCGGCTCGAGCTCCTCCGGACCCACCTGGAGACGCACGAGCAGCGCCTGACCGCCTTGCTTGCCGAGGCGGGCGTCCGGGCAGAGAAGCGCGGCGCGCCGGACAGCGCCGCGGTGCCAGGCGAGGGGACGATCACCGCGCACTACGAGCAGCTGCACCGCGACTGGTCGTGGGACGCCGACGGCAACACCGAGGCCGCCGAGGCCGCCGAGGCCGTGGCTGCGGTGCTGCCCGCGGACGCCGCGCTCGGTCGCATGCTGGTGCTGGGCGCCGGCGCGGCGCGGCTGGCGCGCGATGTCCACGTGCGCCACCGGGCCACCTCGACGCTCGCGCTGGACATCAACCCCCTGCCGTTCGTGGTGGCCAGGCGCGTGCTCGCGGGTCAGAGCGTGGAGCTGCTCGAGTTTCCGGTGCGGCCCGCGCGCAGTGACCTGCCGTGCGTGAACCGCGTGCTGCGCAGCGATCAGCCGGTCGCCGAGGGGGTGCGCCTGCTCGTCGCCGACGGGCTGGCCCCGCCGGTTGCGCCGGGGTCCTTCGACACCGTGCTCACGCCGTGGTTCGTCGACCAGGTGCCGCGGGACGCCGCCACCCTGCTGCCGGTCATCCACGCCGCGCTGCGCGAGGGCGGCACCTGGATCCAGTTCGGCCCGCTCATCTACCAGCCGCACCACACGCGCCTGGCGCACCGCTACTGCCAGGACGAGCTGGCCGAGCTCACCGCCGCGGCGGGGTTCGTCATCGAGCGCAGCACCGCGCAGCGCATGGGCTACCTGCAGTCGCCGGCCGGCTCGCAGGGCCGCACCGAGCTGGTGATCACCTGGGCGGCGCGCAAGGCCGGCCCGCCCGCGCCACGCGCGCCGGCCGAGACGCCGCCGTGGCTCGTCGACCTGCTCCTGCCGGTGCCGCGCCTGCCGGGGATGGACGCCTACGTGGCCCCGCACGCCATGTTCGCCGCCATCGTGGCGCTCGTCGACGGCCGCCGCTGCGTGCTGGAGATCGCCAGCGTGCTGGCCAACAAGCACGGCCTGCCCGGCGACCGCGCCGACGCCGCCGTGCAGACGGCGCTCAAGATGATTGCCGCCGAGCTGCGCGGCTGACGCCACCGGCGCGCCTCCGTCAGGCGAGCACGTCGCTGATGACGTTCGACGTCTGCGGGGCGCCGCCACCAATGGACGGCGCGGCCTCGTCCCAGGCGCGCAGGCAGGTGAGCAGCGCGTCGGAGGTGTTGCCCGCGCCGTTGGGGCCGTTGCCGTCCCCGTTCCACGCCGTGGCCTGGTAGTGGATGCCGGGGTGGGCCAGGTAGTTCCTCCCGTGTCCGGCGAGGATGATCGGCTGCCGCGCGATGGCGTGCGAGTAGCCTTGCGAGCAGTCGGTGCTGGCGTAGACGATGGTCGAGTCCAGCAGGTTGCCGGCGCCGTCCGGCTCGTTCTTCAGGGTGACCAGGAGATCGGCGAGGCGCTGCATCTGGAAGACGATGCCGTCGTGGTACGTCTCCGAGCCCTGGTGGCTGGCGTTGTGGTGGATCTCGTTGGCGTTGATCTCGTCGAACACCGTCGAGGACACGAACCGCTTGAAGAGCACCGTGGCCACCCGCGTCTGGTCGCAGGTGAACGCGTACTTGATGAGATCGGCCATCGCCTGGTTGACGGCGGTGATCGGCTCCTCGCCGCCGACGTCGGTGTTCGTCTGATCGGGTATCCCCGGCGGCGTGCAGGCCGGCGGCGCGGCGAGGATCTTCGCCTCCAGCTCGGCGACGGCCTGCAGGTGCGCGTCGAGCCGCTGCTTGTCGATCTTGCCGAGCTTGCCGTTGAGGCGCGCGGCGTCCTCCTTCACCGCGTCGAGCACGCGCTTTCGCACCGGGCGGGTGTCCAGGGTGTCGATGGGAACGCCGAACAGAGTCTGGTGGACGAGCTGCGGATTGGTCTGCGGCGTCTGGGCGATGAGGTTGCCGGGGGTGCCGCGGTGGGACATGGCGATGGTCGTGGTGCCGTCGTCGCCGTCGGTGCTGTCGCGCTTGGAGATCTGGGTGTGGATGGCGCGGATGGTGGTGGCGTCACCGATCTTGTCGGCGATGAGCTGATCGAGCGTGGGGCCGCCGGAGTTGCTGACCAGGCCGCCGCCCTGCTGGATGTACGAGTACCCGTTGAAGACCGTCATGCCCTCGTGGTGGGTCATCTGGTTTTCGCAGTGGTTCTGCAGGCCAGTGACGAGGTTGATGTAGTCCTTCACCGGGAGGAGCGGCTGCATCTCCTCGCTCAGCTCCCAGGACGCGCCCTTCTGGGCCGGCTCGAAGCGGCCGATGTTCACGCCGTCGGCCCAGTAGAAGGCGACGAAACGCAACGGCAAGGGGCCGCCGTCCGCGAGGGCCGTGCCGTTGCTGTTGAGCATGATCTCCAGCGCCGGCAGGCCAACCATGACCGCCGAGCCGCCGATCATCCCGCGGAGCGCCGCACGTCGATTGAGTCTGAAGGCCATCTGCTTGCTCCGTGCTCTCAGCGGGGCTCGTTGACGTACTGGAAGAGGCGGCTCGAGGTCATCTCCACCAGCAGCTGCTTCAGGCTGTGCCCGTGCTCGGCCATGGACTGGGAGAGCACCTTCACGTCCGGGTTCTGCTTGCTGTTCTCGATCCAGCCGAGCTTGCCGCGCACCAGGTTGCGCACCATGCACGGCCCGAGCTCTTCGCTCTCGGCCAGCACGTTGCCCAGATCGCTGGCGTTGCTCCACTCGCCGATGGTCGCCACCTCGCCCTGGCCGCTGACCGGCTTGCCGTTGTCGGTGGTGCGGAAGCGCCCGATGGCGTCGTAGAACTCGAAGGCGAAGCCCAGCGGGTCCGTCTGTCCGTGGCAGTTGCTGCAACTCGGGTCCTTCATGTGCTGCTCGAGCAGCTCCTGCAGCGACGGATTGCCGGGCGGGTTCTCCGGCAGCTGGGGCACGACGTCGGGGGGCGGCGGCTTCACCGTGCGGCAGAGGAGCACGGAGAGGACGAACTTGCCGCGCTTGGTGGGCGAGTTGCGACGCGGGCCCGACTGGTGGGTGAGGAAGGCGCCCTGCGAGGTGAAGCCAGCGCGGTGCTGGACCTCCGGCAAGGTCACCTTCTCGAAGCCGGCGCCCGACGGCGCCGGCACGTTGTAGAGCTTGGCCAGCTCGGCGTTCACGAAGGTGAAGTCGGCGTTGAACATGGTCCGGAAGTCGGCGTCGTCCTTCCACACCACGTCGTCGATGAGCATCAGCGTCTCGGTGCGCATCGCGTCGGCCAGCGTTGGCGTCCAGTCCGGGAAGAGCTCGGCGTTCTTCGACGTGTCGTGGAGGTTGCGGAGGCGGAAGAGCTCGTCGTAGAAGCTGTCCAGCGTGACCTTCGCCTCGTCGCCGGCGAGCATGTACTCGGCGGTGGCGCGGATCTCCTCCTCGGTCTCCAGGCCGCCGGCCTCTGCCTGGTCGATGAGCGCGGCGTCCGGCGTGCGCCCGAGCAGGAAGAACGACATGCGCGAGGCGAGCTCGACCGGGTCGAGCTTTCGGAACTTGGTGACCTCGTCGGGGATGCCAACCTCGGTGATGTAGAGGAAGGCCGGCGACTGCAGCATGGCGCTGAGCTCGTACTTGAGGGCGTCGTGGAAGTCGTCCTCGCCTTCCCAGGCCGCGGCGAACTTGGCGACGTCGACGAGCGAGGCCACCTCTTCCTCGGCCAGCGTGCGGCGCCACAGGAGACGACCGACGTTGCGCGCCAGCTCCTCGTAGCAAGTATCGACCGCACTTCCCGCGGTGATGCACGGGGCGAGCTCGGCCATGCGCTGCGGCGCGGTGAGCGCGGCCTCGGCGACCGCCTCGGCGGAGCGCTCGTAGAACTCGACCGGGTCGATGGACATCGACAGGGTGGCGGCGCCGATGGCATCGAAGCCCGACTGCGCGATGTCCTCCGGCGGCACGGCCTCGGCCGCGGCCTCGGCACCGAGCACCACGCCGATCGAGCGGATGTACTCCGTGGAGAGCAGCCGCCGCATGCCACCGGGTGCGGGCTCGAACCCGTCGGGCCCGAACGGGTTGCCGCCGCTTCCTCCGCTGGGCTCGCCCGAGGCGCCCTGCTGGGTTTCGGGGTCGCCCACGTCGCCGGTGCACGCGGCGACACCTGCGAGGAGGGACAGCGCGAACGCAACCGAGGTGAGCCGTTGCATCGCCGGCAGTCTAAGGGAGCTGGCGCTCCGATGGACAGCCGGACTTCCGCCATCGTGCGATGACGCATCGCGCATTCGGCCCACATCCACCGCCAATCGGCGACATCGAGCGGGCGCTGCGGGGGTGGGCATGTCGAGCTCCGGGAGTTGGCGCAGTCTGGCAGCCGGGGGGATGAGCCGAAGGAAGAGCACGTCGCGGGCCAAGGGCTGTCGATGCGGCGAGCGGACATGAATGGCCGGCCAGGCGCCGACGCATCGCGCACTCGACGCGCCTGCCCAGTACGAAGCGCCGGCGGGGCGCCCCTGGAGAGGGGCAGCCGCGTGGTGCGTCCTACGCGAGCCGGCGGGTTGCGTTTCCGCGTCGCGCGCATCGATCGGGTGCCCCGAGACGGGCGCCTGTTCACTGGAGTACGCACGCGTGGTGCATCGAGCAGGCGGTGGCGTGGGACGGGCCGCCGTGGCGAGCGGCTACCCGGGGTTCCGGACGCAGCGGAAGCCGAGCCCGGGGACCTGGTAGGTGACGATCGCCGCCCCACGGAACGAGGTCATGATCCCCTTGTGGCTGCGGTTCCAGCCGCCGCCGCGAACGACGTGGTTGCCTCCGGCGCCGCGGAGGACGAGCGGATCGACCTGCTTGCTCGTCGGATACGGCTCGTAGTTGTCGAGGCACCACTCCCAGACGTTGCCGGCGAGGTCCTGGATGCGACCGGTCGGCAGGATGCGATCGCCGTCGGGGTGCGCCCCGACGGGCGAGGGGCCGCCGCCGTGGCAGCCGCTGTCGCCGCCGGGCGTCTCCAGACTGGCAGCGGTGTAGTCGGCGCGCGCGCACGTCGGCGCCTCGTCACCCCACGGCCACTTCCGATCGCCGCCGCTCGCTGCCCACTCCCACTGGGCCTCGGTCGGCAGCGACTTGCCGCTCTTGTCGCAGAAGGCCTTGGCCTTGGTCCAGCTGGCCATGTTCACCGGGTACGTCGGCTTCTTCGGATACGTGGCCCAGCGATCGAGGATGCTCGGCGGCGGACAGCCGCGATCGCGCACGCACTCGACCATGGCCGCGACGGTGACCTCGGTGGCATCGATGCAGAACGGGCGCGTCAGCACCACGGTGTGCGGCGCGTCGGCCTGACCATGGCCGGTATCGCCCGACTTCCGCGAGCCGAAGCCGAACGTCGCGGAGCCGGTCCCCATCCGGAAGCCCTCGGCCCCCGTCGGCGGGATGTACACCTCGCCCTCGGGACAGGCGGGATCACACGCGCCGGTGTCCGCGTTGCAGCGCTCGATGTCCAGGCAGCTGCGCACCTCTTCGGGCGCCGCCGCCGTGCAGCGCAGCACCCGCACGCCATCGCAGGCGAACGCGCCCGCGCTCCTCCCCGCACACGGACCGGTCACCGTCGTGGTCGTGGTCGTGGTCGTGGTCGTCGGCGGGGTCGCGGTCGTTGGCGTTGGCGTGAGCGTGGGCGTGGTCGCAGCCGGATCCGTCGGGGCACCGTCCCGCGCCTCGCACGCCGCGCTGGCGCCGACCGCGATGCCGATCGCCACGAGGCGCGTCCACGGACGGGGCGCTGGCCGGAGGTTGCTGGTTGCCATGCGCGCTCGCCGCGATGATGGCCCAAACTCCGTCCTCGGGCCGACGAAACCGTGAAGCGCCCGCCGGCCTGCTCGTTGCCCCTCCGGACGCTCCTGTTTGCTCGTGTGGGCTACGATGGTGCATTGGCCAGCGGGTCGACCATCGCCCAGCGCCTCGACCGCGTGGCCTCGTTGCTCGAGGATCATCGCGACATCGTCGAGACGCGCGCCGCCGCCGCGGAGACGCCGGCATGGTGCGCGGTGCGCGGCTGGGACGGCTGGCTCGCGGACCTCGGCGACGAAGCGCTGGCGCGCTGCGAGGCGCTCGGCCTGCCGGCCAGCCCCGACCTGCAGGGCGCGCCCGCCTCGCTGCGTGCCGTCTGCGCCGAGGTGCGCGCCTGCACGGCGCTGCCGCGCCTCTTGCCCACCGCGACCACGCCCGAGGCGCTCGAATCGGTGGGCGCACGCAAGCACTGGCAGATCCAGGCCCTGCTCGACGCAGCCTCCGAGCTTTGCCGCGACGCCAGCCGCATCGTCGAGATCGGGGCCGGACGCGGCCACCTGACGCGCGTGGCCGCACATCGCTTCGCACGCGAGGCGGTGGGCATCGAGCGCGATGCGGGCCGCGTGCGGCGCGCAACCGAGCTCGCCGCGCGGCACGGCGTGGACGCCGTGCGCTTCATCGCCGCCGACGCCCTGGAAGGCGAGCTGCCGCTGGCCGCGGGGGACCTGGCGCTCGGCCTGCATGCCTGCGGCGAGGTGGGCGACCACCTGGTGGCCGGCGCGGCGCGCGCCGGATTCCACCTGGCGTTCGTCGCCTGCTGCGCCCAGAAGATCCGCGGTCCGGCCCGGGAGCCGCTGTCCGTCGCCGCGGCGGGCCGGCGCGTGCCAGGGTCGCGCGCGACGCTGGGCCTCGCCAACCTCGGCGGCGGTGCGCACGGGCACGGGATCGAGGCGACCGTACCGGCGAGCATGGACGCGCGCGAAGCGCGCTGGTCGCTGCGCTGGCTCCTCGCGCAGCGCGGCGTGGCCACGGCGCCCGGCGAGGAGATGCGCGGCGTCAACCGCCGTCGGGCGCGCGGCGGGCTGCCACTATTGGTGGGCCTGGCCCTGGAGGCGCGGGGTCGCCACCGGCCAGCGACGCGGAGATCGAGCGCTGCGGGGTCGAGGTCGGCGCGAGTTCGCGCGGGTGCGCCGGCTGGCCTTGCCGCGCAACGCTGGCCAGGCGCTGGAGGTGTTCCTGCTCCTCGACCGCGCAGCGCATCTCGTCGAGCACGGCCACCAGGCGCGCGGGAGAGGCTCTTCGATGCGCGCAGCTCGCCGCCTGGCGCTGCTGGCCCGGGCCTCGCCGCAATGACCACCCTCGGCCCGCGTCGGGGCGCCTGCGCCACTGCGCCAAGCGCTGCCTGGCGTTGCGGGCGAATGACCGGTCGGCTCGGGGCCAACCTCGGCCTCGACCCCGCTGGTTCGGCGCATCGCAGCGGCTGTGTGGCAATGGCATGTTCACGGTGGAGCGCCGCGTCGGGCGCGTGGTCGAAGCGCGGAGTGCGCCCTGCGCGGCGCCGAGGATGGCGACGAGTATTTCGGCCATCACCCGCGTGGTGAAGGAGGTTCCGCCGACCGAGCGCGCCATGATCTCGCCGACCACCGGCCGGTGGTCATCTATCCGCCGGCGGTCGCCGATCGATTGGTGGAGCTGTTCACCAGCATCAACACCCGCATCCTGCGCGCCGCCTTGCTGGTCTCGCCGACCAACCACACGGTGAACCTGCAGCTGCCGCGCATCGTGCGCGAGTCGGAAAACCCCTACCGCCGCGTCTTCCGCGACGTCGCGCCGTTCACCGAGTTCCTCGGCGAGGTGCTCGACGCAAACGAGCTGTCGCGGGTGAAGGCCTTCCTCTCCGGGCAATGACCCGAGCGCACCGCGCTCGCCTGCGCTCCGGCCGCAGGCGAGCCGCGCGGGCGCCAGATCGGCGCCGACCACGCTGCTAGAAGCAGCGCGG
>JBBJMR010000518.1:0-3498 GCA_037720395.1 Polyangiaceae bacterium | reverse complement strand
GCACCCGGCTGGCGCCGCTGCTCCACGATCGCGATCGGCGCCTGGCGGTGGCTGCCACGGTGGGCATCGCCGTCGCGCTTGCCGCGACCCTGCTGGCGCCGGCGGTGCTCTTCGCGCTCAGCCCCATCGTCCTCGGCGTGCCGCACATCGCCGCCGACGTCCGCTACCTGGTGCTGCGGCGCGGCCTGCCGCGCTGGTGGACGTGGAGCATCGCCGGAGCCTGCCTGGCGCTCGTCGCCCTGCGCGGGGTGCAGGAGCTCGCCGCCCGCAGCGCGCCCGGGTCGTTCGGGATGGTGGAGGGAGGCGCGCTGCTCCGCGCCGAGGTCACGGTGGGTACCGGCTGGCTGGTGGTGGCCGCGCTGGCAGGCGCCTGGGCCAGCGGCGCCTGGCGCCGTGCGCTGCTGGTGCTGCCGGTCGCCGGGGCGGTGGCCTGGGTCGCGCAGCTCGATCCATGGGGCTGGGTGCTGGTGCTCACGCACCTGCACAACGTCGCCGCGGTCGTCCTCTGGCTTCTCCTCTTCCGGCGCGCCCCCCGCGCCGTGCTCTGGCCGCTGTTGCTCCTCGCCGTGCTGACCGCCGTCCTGGCCTCCGGTCTGGTCAACGGCGCGGTGCTCGGCGTCGGCGGTCATCGGGCGCTCGGCGTGGACATGCGCTGGGTGGCAGGCTGGCTGGCGCCGGGTCTACCCGCGAGCCTGGCGCTGGGGCTGACCCTGACCTACGTCTTCCTGCAGGCCATCCACTACTCGGTCTGGCTCGGCTGGGTGCCGCAGGAGGACGTGCGCGGTGAGGGGACGCTGACCTTCGGCATGTCGCTGCGCTCGCTGCGTGCGGACTTCGGAGTGGCCGGCGTGCTGCTGGTGGCCGCCGGGGCGCTGGCCGTGGCGGTGTGCGCCTCGATGGCGCTGGTGCGCACGCGCGACCTCTACCTCTCGGTCACCGGCTTCCACGCCTACCTCGAGCTGGCCATGCTCGCCTACCTGTTCACGGCGCGCGGCGTGCCTGCACGCGCGCGCCGCGCGGCGCGGGTGCCTGCCGCGGCGGCGACCGCCGCATGATCTCCAGCACCGATGCCTACGTGGTCGCGTGGTTCAAGGCGTTCCTCTTCACGGCGGCGCTGGAGGTGCCCTTCGTGGTCTGGGCGTACCGCCGAGGCACGCCGCGCATGCCCGCGCCGCGCCGCGCCGTGGTGGCCTTCTTCGCCCAGCTGGCCAGTCACCCGCTGGTGTGGTTCGTGATCCCCACCGTGACCACGTCGTACCGGAACACCCTGGTCGTCGCCGAGAGCTGGGCGGTGCTCAGCGAGACCGCCCTCTACGCCGCCATCCTCGGCGGCGGCACCCGGCGCGCGCTCGGGGTGGCGTTGCTCGCCAACATGGGCTCCTTCGCGCTGGGGCTGCTGCTGCGCGAGACCACGGGGCTCCTGTGAAGCTGGCGCGCGCGCGTGTCGCCAGTCTGCTGTCCGCATGTCTGGCGGCGCTGGCGTGCGGGTGCGGCGGGGACCCGCCGCCGGCCAGGGACGGCACCACCCTGGTCAAGGCACGGCCCGAGCCGGTGCGCTTTGCGTATCGCACGCTGGACGACAAGGAGCTGACGCCGGCCACCATCGCCGGGCGCTTCACCCTCATCGCCCTGGGCGCGACCTACGACCTGCCGTCCCAGGCCCAGGCGCGCTTCCTCACCGGCCTTTCGCGGGACCACACGCCGCGCATCAACGTGGCGCTGCTCATCCTGGAGCCCGAGGAGAACCGGCCGCTGGTGGAGGCCTTCGTGCAGGCGCTGCGCCTCGAGTACCCGGTGGCCTTCGCCGACCAGCCCACCATCACCGGCCAGGGCGGGCCGTTCCCGGGGCTGCACCACATCCCGAGCATCGTCATCCTCGATCGGGAGGGCCGCGAGGTGT
This sequence comes from Polyangiaceae bacterium, assembly GCA_037720395.1. Lineage (GTDB taxonomy): Bacteria > Myxococcota_A > Polyangia > Polyangiales > Polyangiaceae > JBBJMR01. Next base: position 1,598 of record JBBJMR010000518.1, on the reverse strand, counting down.
GGCGGCACCTGGGGCTCGCCGACGACGAGACGCTGGAGAAGGCGCTGCGCGATCTCGAGCGCTGACGCGGCAGGGGCGGCGGAGCCCGCGGCCCAGGGCCGGGTGGTGCCGGGCCGCGCGGCACCCTGATAGCCTGGGCGCATGAAGTCCCTCGCCGCCGCTCGCGCCGCCTCCCTCGCTGCCCTCGCACTTGCCGTCGGCGCTTGCTCCGAGATCGGTGACTCGGACAGCACCGAGGGCGGCTCCGGAGGCGACGGGGCCAGCGGGGACCCGAGCACCGGTCCGGGTACACCCGGTCCCGCCTCGGGCACGGGGGGCGGCAGCTCCGACGGCGGCAGCGGCAGCGCGCAAGGCGGCTCCGCCAGCAGCGCCGGTGGCGCGGGGAGCGGCGGCAGCGACCCCGGCGTCTGCGCGCGCTGGCAGGCAGACCGCGCCAACATGTCCGAGGGCAGCTGGAGCGGCAGCATCGCCTCGTGCGACCCCGGCGACGTCTCGGCCGAGGGTCGCGACAACGCGCTGAAGCTCGTCAATCTCTACCGCTTCCTGGCCGGCATGCCCGCGGTGACGCACGAGGCGACGCGCAACGAGCGCGCCCAGGCCTGCGCCCTGCTCGTCCACGCCAACAACATGCTCTCCCACAATCCGCCGCCGACCTGGAACTGCTACACGCAGCTCGGCGCCGACGGCGCCGGCTCGAGCAACATCGCCAGCACCCCGGGCGTCACCGGCGTCGACCTCTACATGGCCGACCCCGGCAACGACACGACCATGGGGCACCGCCGCTGGATCCTCTCGGGATCGATCGGTCCCATCGGCCTCGGAACCACCGACGGCTACTCGTGCATGCAGGTCATCGGCGGCAGCGGCAACACCCAGAAGCCGTTCGTGGCCTTCCCCTCGCCGGGCGTCTTCCCCTCCGGGGCGATGACCGCATCCTTCGCGCCCGTCGACCAGACCGGCTGGACGGTGCAGAGCTCGCAGATCGACCTCTCCGGCGCCTCGGTGACGGTCACCGACGGCGGGCAGGACATGCCGGTGGAGGTCGTCCACCTGCAGCAAGGCTATGGCGACACCTGGGCATTGCGCTTCAATCCGCAGGGCTGGACGACGCAGGCCGGCCATACCTATGCGGTCGGTGTCACGGGCGGCAGCCAGCCCATCGACTACGAGGTCGAGGTCGTCGACTGCCCGTGATCACCGCCGCTCCGATCGGCGCGCAGCGGCGCCGGCGCGGCCCTCGTCGATCTCCGCGATCACCTTGCGCACGAACGGCAGCCCGCGCACCACCACCCCCAGCCCGAAGGCCAGCTGCCACAGGAACTGGAAGGCGACGACGCGCTCGCCGGGCACCCAGCGCTCGAAGGCCAGGACCCAAACCGCCGTGGCCGGGCCGAGGCCGGCAATGTTCACCGGCAGCGCGCTGACCAGCAGGATGATCGGCAGGTAGGTGGCCATGGCCGAGGCGGGGATGCCGAGGCCGAAGGCGCGCGCGCCGAGCCAGGTCATCCCCAGGATGAGCGCCACGTTCACGCCGCGCCCGAGCACGCTGATCAGCGCGGCGCCCGCGCCGGCGCGGCGCCACGGCGCGAGCAGGTCAC
>JBBJMR010000236.1:0-13898 GCA_037720395.1 Polyangiaceae bacterium | reverse complement strand
ATCCCGAGCAGGAAGGCGGCGACGATGACCCCGATCTCGATGGCCGATCCGACGCCGCCGAGGCCCACCACCGGCGCGTCGGGCCAGATGCCGCCGATGACGCGCGAGGCGACCATGGCCAGCGCGCCCAGCACCATGGCCACGCCGAGCAGGCGGCGATGCCGCACCGACAGGGCGAAGGTGCGCGACGCCCTCCGGTGCACGTAGAGGTTCACCAGGGTGACGATGACCAGCAGGGCCAGAAAAAAGGAGCCGAATCTCATGGGGTTGTCACGCTGGAGCAGCTTGGTGCCGCGTCGCCGCCCGAGCAAGCGCCCGGCCATGAAGAAGCGCAAAGCTCGTCGATCGCTTCCCTCCAGGGAAGCTCGGCGCGGCCGATGAATACCTGGAGGGCAACGCCCTCGACAGCGGCCGCGCGTGCGCGGCACACCGGAGGACGATGGCGGCGAACGGCGGCGGGGAACCCAGGTCGGGACGGGCGCGAGGGCTGGAGCTGGTCCTCGGCAGCGTGGTGGTGATGGCGGCGATCGGCTCGGGCTGGATCGTCTCCGACCTCTGTTCAGCCATCTCCGGCGACGCGCCCGCGGTGACGCCAGAGCCGTCGCCGCGTCCCCGGCCCCGCCCCTCGAGCCGCCGCGACCGGCGCGTCGTCCCGGCCAGCTTCCACGTCGAGCGCGCCGAGGAGAGCCAGGGCCGCGAGGACTGACGCGCGCGGGCGACACGCGTCGGCGCCAGCGCGCGAGACGTGAGACGGCGACGCCGGGGGGACCCTCCCGGCGCCGCCGCCAAGCTCAGTTGCAGACGTCCGCGCAGGCCGACGCGGCGCACTCGCCGTAGCCGTTGCCCATGCACGCCTGGCAGGCGCCGGTGTTCAGCGGAGCGCACTCGAGCGCGCACTCGGCCTGGTCACCGGTGCACTGGCAGTAGCAAGCCACGAACGCGCCGCAGGGGCCGCCGAGCTGGCCCTCGTGCCAGTCCGGGCCGAGGCAGGCGCTGGTGGTGTCGTTGCACGAGGCCGCCAGGCACTCGGTGCACGCGCTGGTGCCGAGGCAGGTCTCGTTGGGCTGACCGACCGGCGGCGCGTCGATGCACGCCTGCGCGCCGGGCTCGGTGCACCAGCTCTCGCCGTCGCCGCCCTCGGCGCACACGCCGTCGCCACAGTCCGCGTCGGAGGTGCAGGCCACGGTGCCGGTCCAGGGCGCCTTGCAGCAGTAGCCATCGTCGGGGCCGCCGTCGCTCACTCCGTCGTACGAGCACACCGCGCCCTCCGGACAGCCGTCGAAGCAGCCGGCGGTGGGCATGGTGGTGCTGCCGCCGCCGGGCAGCGACTCGGGCTTCACCGAGCAGGGGTTCTTCTTCTTCTTGGCCAGCGCCTTGGCGCGCTGGTCCACCGTCTTGCGAAACTGCGCGCGGCACACGCGGCAGAACGGCTCGTCGAGGGTGCGCATCAGGCAGTCGCGCTGCGGCCGGTAGGCGCCCTTCGTGCAGTAGTCCGCTCCCACGAACGCGCCGATGGTCTTGTCCGGCGTCTTGGTGCTCGTCGTCGGCAGCGACGACTCGGGCACGGTGAGCATTCTGGCCCAGGGCAGGTCGTCGAGGTGGTGGCTGGTGTTCGGTGTGTCCGGGCGGCCGTGGTCGCACTCGCCGTCCGGGTACTCGTCGCCGAGGCCGAACAGCCCGTGCCCGAGCTCGTGCGCCAGCACCGCGGTCACCTGCTCGTTCAAGGACTGGGCGATGAGCCCATCCGTCGCGCAGCCGCCGTACTCGGTGGAGTTGACGAGGATGGCCACCACGTCGGCGCGGCTCGCCTTCTTCGCGTTCTTCAGCGTCTTGGCGGTGCGCGCCTTGATGTCGCGCGGATACAGGCAGCGTCGCAGGTCGCCCTCGCCGTACGAGGAGCCGAACGCGGTGTTCGGGAACCTGCCGGTCTTCGGGTCGCCGGCGCCGCTCTGCTTGGAGGCGATGTCTTGCCGCCAGACGTTGATGGCGCCCGCGTGCTGCTTGTAGCCCTCGAATTCGAAGAGCGCCTTGGCCACCCTGGCCGCGCGGGTGTGGAACTTCTTCATCTGGTCCGGCTTGAAGCCGTCGGGCACGATGAGGATGTTGAGCGGCGTGCGGCAGCCGCCATTGTCGATGATCTTCACCGGATCACCGATGGCCGCGCCGCTCTTGGTGACCTCCTTCTTGCCCTTGCCACCGGGCAGGTCGGGGACGGCGACCTCCTTGGCCGGCGGCCCCTGCGGCGCCCCCTGCGAGCCCTTGCTGGTGCCCGCGCCCCCGCCGGCGGGCACCTCGGTCACGGTGAGCGTGCCGCCGCTCGCCGGAAGAGTGAGATCGATGAACATCCAGCCGCCATTGTCCTGCAGCGGCGCGGCCTGACCGGAGGCGTCGAAGTCGCTGTGGATGGCGCGATCGTCGGCGACCCGGCCCGAGGCGACGACGCTGCCCGATCCGTCGCGCAGCTCCCAGGCGAGGGCCGGACCTCCGTCCCACGGCTCGGCGCTCGGCGCCCACTCGTCGTCGATCTCCTCGACGTCGAGCACCGCCAGCTCGTCGCGCCCGAGGAAGACCTCGACGGCCATCTGCGCGTCGCCCACCGCGCCGTCGTCGCCCGCACCGGCACACGAGGCCAGCGTCGTCGCCAGCCCCACGAGCAAGGCCAGCGCCGCGATCACCACCCGCCACCGATTCGACATCCAGTCCACCTCCCGGTGCGTGCTGCAAGAGCAGGAAGCAGGCCGCTCGTGCATCGCGCCGGCTTCCTCCGACACCGCGCGCCGGGCCCCGCACCCGCCGCCGCAGATGGAATCTTGCAACCGGTGGTTGGCGGGGAGCGTTGGCGGGTGTCAGCCGCGAAGCGCCGCGCCGGGGTGCCCGCAGGGCGGTCGAGCTGCTCCAGGAAGCTTCCTCACCCGCGTGCCGGAGAACGCCCGCACGCTGGAATTGGCCGAGTCTCGACGCCACGGAGGAACGTCGGCCCGGCCGTCGTAGAAGGAATCGGACAACCGGCGGCCGGCGTTGACCGTTGGCGCTGTCAGCCGCGATGCGCCACGCCGCTTGCGCCGGCAGACCGTGGCCGACATTCTTCCCTCCGGATCATGCCCGCCCTCCCCCGCCGCTCGACAGGACCGAGGTCTCCTGGCAAGGCCTCGCGTCGCGTCGCCCTGGCTGCGCTCGCTGGGGCGGTCGCCTGGACGTTCGTGGCCGATCCGGGCTTCGCCGGCGGCTCCGTCGAGGAGCAACGCGCACGCCTGCCGCCGCCGGCGACGTGCGTCGACCCGGTGGAGGGCATCTGGGTCGGGCACAACTTCGAGCCGCGCTGGGCGCAGTGGTACATCTTCACCCTGGAGGTGAAGCGTCCCGACAAGGAGGCGCCCGCGCTGGAGGGCAAGATCTTCAGCCACTACTGGGACGGCACCGAAAAGGACGTCAACCCGCCGCCCTGCCGCCCGGGCATGCGCCAGTCGAAGGTATCCATGCCCGCCAAGGGCGACTTCCAGGAGGGAAGGATCGCATTCGGGGGAACGTCCTGGACCACCGATCAGTCCATCTGCGGTGGCTTTGCCAGCTACAACCCCGACCGCTTCACCGGCGCCATCGACCCGGCCACGCAGGAGTTCCAGTCGGTGAACAACGACGGCGGCCGCGCCATCAACGTGCCCACCGTCTTCCGGCGGGTGAAGTGCTTCGACAGCGCGGCGCCCCCCAAGCCGGCGCTCTCGGTCGATCCGCCGCCCTTCGCCCCGCCGAGCCGCTCGCGCGGGTGCAGCAAGGATTGATCGGGCCCATGGCCAGGTCAGAGAGCGCTCGGGCAGGAGCGAGCACCAGCGCTCGACGCGCCCGCCTCCGCGCCAAGCTGCGCGGCGCGTGGCGCGCGACGCGCGCCGGCGCCCGGCGGGTGGCCGACCTGGTGCCCCTGACGCCGCTCGGGGCGCTGGTGCTTCCCGCCGCCGCGCTGGCCATGTGGTTCTACGGCGTGCGCCGCATCGACCTGGTGTTCCTGGTTGTCGGTGGTGTCACGCTCGCCGTCGGAGCGCTGGCCATCCTCTCGGTGACCATCGCCGCCATCGGCCTGCGCCTCTGGCTGCGGGGAGCGCGGGCCGAGGAGGGCGCGACCAGCGAGCTGGAGTGCGGCTACCCGACGCGCACCGGCTTCAGCTTGCCCACGCTCTGGTACGTGCCCTTCGTGCGCGTCACCTGGAGCTGGCTCGAGCCGGAGGCCAAGGTCGTGGCCGAGAAGTCGCGCCGCCGCTGGACGGAGCTGGTCACCCCGGCGCGGCGCGGCGTGGTCGAGGAGGTGCGCCGCCGCGTCGAGGTCAGCGACGCCTTCGGTCTGGCCAAGGTCGCGCTGCGCCTGCGCGAGGAGCGCAGCCTGCGCCTCATGCCCTCGGTCGGCGCGCTGCGCAACATGGCCGTGGTGCGCAGCATCTCCAGCGGCGAGGACCTGCCCTTCCCCGGCGGCCAGCCGGAGGGCGAGCGCGCCGACCTGCGCCGCTACGTGCCCGGGGATCCGGTGCGCTACGTCCTCTGGAAGGTGTTCGCCAAGACGCGCACTCTGGTGGTGCGGACGCCCGAGCAGGCCATCAGCCCGGCGCGGCAGACGCTGGCCTATCTCGTCGCCGGCGCCGACGACGAGGCCGCCGCCGGCACGGCGCGGGTGGCCGTGGAGACCGGCGCGCTCGGCTCCAACTGGGCGCTCGGCGCTGACGGGGTGGCCGAGGTGGCGCGCGGCAAGTCGCACGCGCTGGAGGTCATCGCCCGCTCCGCGCAGTGCCCGCCGGCGCAGCACGGTGCCGGCCTCTCGGCCTTCCTCAAGCGCCACGCGCAGACTGGCGCCCGGGTGGTGGTCTTCGTCCCCGCCACGCCGGGCCCGTGGCTGGAGCGGGTGGCCGCTGCGGCGCGTTCGCGCGCCATCGGCAACGCGCGCATGTCCGATCTGGAGCTGGTGGTGTGCACCGATGGCATCGACCGCGCCGGCCGCGCCTCCTGGCTGCGCCGCCTGGCCATGGCCGAGCCGCGCCGCCAGCCCGGCGCCGAGCCGCCGCCGACGCCGCTGGCCAGCGTGCAGGCGGTGACCGGCGCGCTCGGCGCCGCGCGTGCGCCGGTGCTGCTCGTCGACCGCAAGGCCGGTCGCGTCTATGGCGAGGCCCACCAGCGTGCGCTCAGCGCGCCGTCGGGGACGCAGCCTTCGCCCCCCGGCCCGCGGCGCCGGCTGCGGCAGGGGCCGCCTGATGCTGGAAGCTCGGCGCCATCTGGCCCCACCTGCTGCGCGCCCTGCCTCGCTGGCCGCGCTGGCCATGGCCTGGGGCATCGCCGGCACCGAGTCGCTGGTGGCGGTGATGATCGGCGCCGGTGCCGGCGTCGCGCTGGGGCAGGCGCTGGCCGGCTCGCGCCTCCGCCTGCCGGTGATCGTCGGCGGTGCGACGGCGGCCCTGTTGCTGGTGTGGTTCGCGTCCTCGCTGGCCACCGGCACCGAGGCGGTGCCGCGCTGGTTCGGGCCGGCCACCACCGTGCGATGGGCGGCGGTGGTGCGCTTCGGATCGGTGGCGCTGCTCATGGCCGCCGGCCTGCGCGCGGTGGCGGCGCGCAAGAAGACCGCCGTCGCGTTGGAGCTCGCCTTCTGCGCGGTGGCCGTGGCCACCGTGTTCGCGTCGCACCGCGATGGCGTCATCGCGCGGCCGCTGTGGCTCAGCGACTGGGCCTGGCAGCAGGGCATCGATCCGACGCACGTGCTGCTCGGCGTGGGCTGCGCCGCGGTGGCCATGCTCGCCGTGCTGCTGGTGGTCGAGACGCGCAGCGGGCGCGGCATCTCTTCCATGGTCGTGCTCGGCCTGCTCGCCCTGCTGGCGCTGCTCTGTGTGAGCGTGGTCGGCGTCCCCAAGCCGGACGCGCTCGCCGACCTGGGCATCGAGACCAAGGGCGATGGCGAGGAGCCGCCGCCCCGCCGCCCGACGCCGGCGGCGGCAAGCAGGACGGCAACCAGCCCGACGGCGGCGGCGCCGACGCCTCGCCGGCCGGCGCCGACGGCGGAGGGCAGAACGACGCGGCCTCGACGGCGGCGCGGGGGCCGACGACGCGGGCGCGGACGGCGGCGGCCAGGCGCCAGCCGACGAGCGCCCCAGCGACTCCAGCCAGGACCAGCTCGACAACCAGGACGGCCAGCGCGGCGCAGCGTCGCCGGTGGCCATCGTCATCTTCGACAACGACTACTCGCCGCCGGCCCAGGCGTACTACTTCCGCGAGGACGCGCTGAGCCAGTTCACCGGCGCGCGCCTGGTGGCCGCCTCGCGCGGCGACGTGGACACGGACATCGTGCTCACCCACCCCACCGAGCCCACCCCCGTGCGCGGCGCCCCCTCCCCGGCCGGGCGCGTCAAGGTGCGCGCGCGCGTGGCCATGCTCACCGAGCACTCCCGCCCCTTCGGTCTGGAGACGCCGACCGAGTTCTCGCCGATGCCCAACCCCAACCGCCAGCGCTTCGTGCGCGCCTACCGCTTCGAGGCCCTGGCGCAGTCCGCCGGCTACCGCACGCTGCTGGGCAAGGCGCCCGGCGACCCGGCCTGGACCAAGGACGTCGTCGACTACTACACCGCCGGGCCCAGCGATCCGCGCTACGGCGAGCTGGCGCGCAAGCTGGTCGCCCAGCTGCCCCCGGTGCGTCAGGCCGACCCGTTCGCCAAGGCGCTGGCCATCACCCTGCACCTCAACAAGGAGCTCAGCTACTCCACCAAGGAGCGCCACGCCGGCGCCGCCGACCCCACGGCGGACATGCTGTTCGGCAACAAGATCGGGTACTGCGTCCACTTCGCGCACGCCGCCGTCTACCTGTGGCGCTCGGTGGGCGTGCCGGCGCGGGTGGCCGTCGGCTACCGCACCGAGGAGGACGCGCGCGCCGGCGGCTCGGCGCTGCTGGTCCGCAGCGGCGACGCCCACGCCTGGCCCGAGCTCTACCTGGCGGGCATCGGCTGGATCGTGCTCGATGTCGCCGCCGAGAAGAACCTCGACCCGCCGGCACCGCCTCAGGACGAGGACCTGCAGCGCCTGCTGGGTGAGATGGCCCGCAGTGATCCGCCCGATCCAAAGGAGCCGCCGCGCCTGCGCCGCCCGCCGATGCGCAACTGGGGCCGCGACATCGGGCTCGCCGGCCTGCTCCTGGTCGTCGGGGCGGCCGTCGCCCTCTACCTGATCAAGATCTGGCGGCGCGTGGTGCCGATCGTCGCCGGCCAGCGCAGCATCGGCCGGGTCGGGTACCGCTACGCGCTCGACCTGCTCGCCGAGGCCGGCCTGTCGCGCGACTTCGGCGAGACGCGCGAGGCCTTCGCGCGGCGCGCCGGCAACCTGGCACCGTCCTTCAGCGCCGTCACCGACATGCACCTCGCCGCGCGCTGGCGCGGCCCCGACGTGGCGCCGGCCGATCGGCCGGAGCGCTCGCGCGCCGCCTGGCGCAAGGCGCTGCGCGCGCTGCGTGCCGACCTCGGGCGACGCGGTAAGCTCGTCAGGCGCCTCCTCGGCCTGGTCAACCCGGCCTCCATCTTCGACGCCCGCTGAGGCTCCCCGCTCCGCTCCCCTCACCCTGCCTCCTCCCCTCGCCGTTCCCTCCTCCAAACGCACCCTGCCCCCCGAGCCCGATGACCCAAGACATCGAAACGCAGCGACGGGAACAGCTCGTCGACTCCGCCGTGGAGCTGATGCCGCCCTCGCAGCAGGTGCGCACGCCGCAGGCCCCGCCGTCGTACCCGCCACCGCCGCCGATCACCGACCTGGGCGGCGCCCACGGCGTCTTCGATCGCATCCGGCAGCGCCTGCAGATGGCGGTGCGCGGCCGCGACCAGGTGGTGGAGGTGATGATCATCGCCCTCCTCTCCGACGGCCACATGCTCCTCGAGGACTACCCGGGCTCGGGGAAGACGACGCTGGCCAAGGCGCTCGGCGACTCGATCATCGACGACAACCCACACGACGAGATCGTCGCCTTTCGCCGCATCCAGTTCACGCCCGACCTGCTCCCCTCGGACGTGACCGGCACGACCATCTTCGATCCCAACTCCAACCGCTTCTTCTTCCGGCCGGGGCCGATCTTCGCGCACGTGGTCCTGGCCGACGAGATCAACCGCACCTCGCCCAAGGTGCAGTCGGCCATGCTCGAGGCCATGGCCGAGAAGCAGACCACCGTCGACAATCGCACTCGCAAGCTGGACGAGCTGTTCTTCGTCATCGCCACCCAGAACCCGCTCGATCTCGCCGGCACCTTCCCGCTGCCCAGCGCGCAGCTCGATCGCTTCCTCTTCAAGGTGCGCATGACGCACATCGACCGCGAGGCGGAGCTCGAGGTGCTGGCCAGCTACAAGCAGCGCCGCTCCGGCGCCGGCCGCGACCTGCCGCGCGTCACCCGCAGCGAGATCGTCAGCGCGCGCGCGGTCATCGAGCAGTACGTGCACGTGGCCCCCGAGGTGCGCGAGTGCCTGGTCGACGTCGCCAACAAGACGCGCAGCGACCAGCGCATCCTCCAGGGCGCGTCGACGCGCTCGCTGGTGCTGGTGCTACCGGCGCTGCAGGCGCGCGCCCTGTCGTACCAGCGCGACTACGTGACCGCCGACGACGTGCACGCGCTCGGTCACCTGGTCTTCGGGCACCGCCTGGAGCTCGCGCCGGGGGCCGACACCATGGAGAAGGTCATCAACGACTGCATGGCCGAGCCGCTGGAGCGGCTCGCGCGCTCCAGCATGAGGCGCAAGTAACGACATGCGCGCGCGGGCGTGGCGGATCGATGGCCTCGGCAGGACCAAGGTCTCCTGGCGGAGCCTTGCGCTGGGCGCCTCGCCGTATCCGGGCCGACCCACGCGCAGCTGCCGCCCGCCTCGTCCGCCCCGCCGGCCGTGCCGACCTCCAAGGGCGAGGCGGCGACCGCCGGCAGCCTGCGCGGCACCGAGGTCGAGAACCTGGCCTACGAGCTCTACAAGGACAACAAGCTGCTGACGGCGCGCACCAAGGCGCAGCAGGCGCTGGAGGCCGACCCGGACTCGATCCTCGGCCACTTCGTGCTCGGGCAGGCGCTGCACGAGGCGGAGGGCTCGCTGCCGCGGGCGATGTTCCACCTCGGCCAGGCCCGCGAGCTCTTCGAGACGCGCTGGGGCAGCCAGCCCGGACCGGCGGCGCCCTGGCGCTTTCACCAGGAGCTCATCTTCGCCACCCAGGCGCTGGCCGGGCAGATGGAGGAGTACGAATACCAGCTCAAGCTCCTCGACTTCCACGACGCGCTCTACGAGCCGGACGCCATCGCCGAGCACGCCTGGGCCTTGCTCAAGCTCGGGCGCTTCGAGGAGGCTCGCAAGTACGCGCGCGAGGCCATCGCCTCCAAGCCGGTCGGCGGCGACGACTGGCAGCAGTCGCTCGGCAGGAACGCGCTGTGCGCCATCGAGGGCGAGGCGCGCCAGCGGCAGGCGTCCTTCGATGCCTGCCGCGCCGCGCTCGACGGCGCCAAGGGCCGCGCCGCCAAGGATCCGGACTCCGCGGGCAGCGATCCGACCAAGGGCGCGGCCGTGGCCGTGCACGCCTACAACGCCGCGCTCTCCGCGTACGCGGTGCTCCGCTACGACGAGGTGGAGCGGCTGGCGCGCGAGGGCACCAAGCGCGTGGAGCTCACCCCCGCCAACCCGTGGCGCCTCTTGACGCGCTACTACACCGACGCCGGGCGCGTCACCGAGGCGGTGGCCGCCGTGCGCGAGATGCACAACTGGCGGGTGCGCCAGCCCGCCGGCCTGCGCGAGCAGGATCGCGCCGAGACCGAGATGGCCCTGGCCACGCTCCTGCTCGTGGCGGGCGAGGCGCCCACCGCCGAGCGCTTGATAACCCGCGCCCTGGAGCGCCCCGATCGGCGAGGCCTCGTCTCGTCCAAGCCCGATCAGGCCATCGGTGCCAGCGCGCTGCTGCGCCGCGCGGTGCGCCAGCTCTCCGCGGAGATGCTCGCCGAGCGCGCCAGCTTCTCGGGCACGGTGAAGCGCGTCCGCGACACCGCCGACTCCTGGCGCACCCGTGCCTCCTCCGGGCCGGACGACGAGCGGCTGGTGGCCATCCTGTCCGACGAGACGCGCCTGGAGTCCACCTTCCGCCTCCACCTCAGCGGCGGCATCGAGCCGGTGCCCACCTGGCTGCTCGGTGACCTGGTGAGCGTCCTCGGGGTCGGCGTGGTGGGTGTGGTCCTCGAGGACGCGCGCGCCCAGGAGCAGGCCACGCCCGAGCTGACCCCGCTCTACGACGCGCTGGAAGCCGAGGTGGCCCTGCATCGCGGTGACCACGCACGCGCGGTGGCGCTGGCCCGGCGCGCGCTGGACACGCTGCCCAAGGCCGAGTCGCTGCTGGCCGCGCGCGCGGCGGCGGTGGGGGCGATCGCCTCGCGCCGACTCGGCGACGGCGCCGGCGAGCTGGCGCTGCTCGAGCGCGCCATGCTCCTCGAGGCCGGCGTGGTGCGCCGCTTCGGCCTCTCGCTGCCCACGGTGCTGCGCCTGGTGCCGGGCGGCGAGGCGGCCGTGCTGGAGCGCGCCGCCGTCCTGGCCAACCGCTCGCCTCGTCTGCGCCTCGGCGAGCAGGGCTTCGAGCTGTTGCTCGATGGCCAGGGCAGCGCCAGCCGCGCCTGCCTGCGCAGCACCTCGGGCACGGTGCTCGGGTGCGCCGCGGTCAAGGCGCAGGAGGGCGAGAGCACCGACGACCGCGCGTCGCGCCTGATGTTCGACCTGCACGCCACCGCCTTCTCCATGCGCGTCGGCCTGACCCAGGCCGACCTGCGCAGCCTGGACGGCGCCAACACGCTGGCCGACGACGCGCAGCGCGAGCAGATGAAGGGCGTGCTCCAGGACATCGCCGAGCAGACGCAAGAGTGACCGAGTGACCCGCGGCCGTCCGTGTCCGGGCATGCGCGGGCAGCCCGAGCGAGACGCCCGCCCGGGGGTGAGGCGCGGCCAGGCGCGGGCCGGCTGGTATCGGGACCCCGTTCGGCTATGCTGCGCCGCCCCAGAGGTCCCGGTGGAGAAGTCGTTCGCACAGCTGTTCCAGGGCAATCCGGTGGTCCTGGCCCCGATGGAGGACGTCTCCGACGCCGTCTTCCGCCGCCTCTGCCGCGCCCATGGCGCCGAGCTCTGCGTCACCGAGTTCGTCAACGCCGAGGGTCTGCTGCGCGGCTGCAAGAACGCGCGCCGCAAGCTGACCCTGGAGCCCGACGACCGCCCCACGGCCATCCAGATCTACGGCGCCGACCCGGCGCGCCTGGCCGAGGCGGCGCGCGTGGCCGAGGCGGCGCAGCCGAGCTTCATCGACATCAACTGCGGATGCTGGGTGCCGAAGATCGCCGGCCGCGGCGCCGGCGCCGGCTGGCTGCGCGACCCGGCGGCCATGGTGGCCATGGCCAGGATGGTCACCGAGACGGTGTCCCTGCCGGTGACCGTCAAGACGCGCATCGGCTACGGCCCCGAGTCGCACATGCCCATCGTCGACCTGGCGCGCCGCCTCGAGGACGCCGGCGTGCGCGCCATCACCCTGCACTGCCGCACCGCGCAGATGGGCCACGGCGGCGCCGCCGACTGGACGTGGGCGGCGAAGACGCGCGAGGTGGTCAGCGTGCCGGTGCTGGTCAACGGCGACGTCAAGACCGCCGACGACGCGCAGCGCGCCCTGCGCGAGACGGGCTGCGCCGGCGTCATGGTCGGGCGCGCCGCCATCGATCACCCCTGGGTCTTCCGCGAGGCGCGCGCGCTGCTCGACCACGGCGTGCGCCTGCCCGGCCCGACGCCGGAGCCGCGCCTCGAACTGTGCCGCCAGCACCTGCTGGCGAACGTCGCCCATCGCGGCGAGCCGTTCGGCGTGCGCGTCACCCGGCGCCGCCTGAGCGGCTACCTGAGCGGCATGCGCGGCGCCGCGGCGCTGCGCCGCACCCTGCTCTTCTGCGACACCCTCGATGGCTGCCTGTCCATCCTCGCCGAGGCCGGCGAGCGCCTGGCCGCGTGAGCACCCGCGACGAGCGGCGCGCAGCGACGCGCGTGGACCGCCCCCGGGTGCTGCACGCCCGCGCCGTGGCCGCGGGCACGGCGGACGAGGTGACGCCGGCGCTGCGGCGCCTGTTCGAGCGCAGCGCGGTGACCCTGGTCACGCCACGCCTGCTGCTGGCCCTGCCGCCGCCCGAGCTGGCGCCGGCCTACCTCCGCTACTGCCAGGACAACCGCGACCACCTGGCGCCCTGGGAGCCCCCGCGCGAGGAGGGCTTCTGGACCGAGGAGTTCTGGCGGACGCGCCTGGAGCGCAGCCGCGCCGAGCTGCACGCCGGCTCCTCGCTGCGCCTGGCGCTCTTCGCCCGCTCCTCGGAGCAGCAGGAGCCGGCGCTGGCCTTCGCCGGGCCGGTCATCGGTCACGCGAACTTCAACCAGTTCGTCCGCGGCGCCTTTCAGGCCTGCACTCTGGGGTACAGCCTCGATCAGCGCCACGTCGGGCGCGGCCTCATGGAGGAGGCGCTGCGCGTCGCGCTGCGCCACGTCTTCGGTCCCCTCGGCTTCCACCGGGTGATGGCCAACTACATGCCCATCAACGAGCGCAGCGGCCGTCTCCTGCGGCGCCTGGGGTTCTCCGTGGAGGGGTACGCGCGCGACTACCTGTTCATCGACGGTGCCTGGCGCGACCACGTGCTCACCGCGCTCACCAACCCCGACGCGCGCTACGCGCCCGAGGCGCGCTGACGCGAGGCCATCGATGCTGCTGGGAGTCGCCCTGGCCTGCATGGCCGTGCTCGCCTACACCTACCTGGGCTACCCGGTGCTGGTGGTCCTGCTCTCGCGCCTCTTTCCGATGAAGGCCCGCAGCGACACCACCTACCGGCCCCACGTAAGCGCGCTCATCCCCGTCTACAACGCCAGGCAGTTCGTGGCCGACAAGGTGGAGAGCCTGATGGGCTGCGACTACCCGGCCGACAAGCTGGAGGTCCTCGTCTACTCCGACGGCTCCGACGACGGCTCCGACGCGTGCGTCGAGGAGCTGGCGGCGCGCTTCCCCGGGCGGGTGCGGCTGGTGCGCGGCGACAAGCGCAGCGGCAAGCCGACGGCGCTCAACGTCATGCGCCAGCAGGCGCGCGGCGAGGTGCTGCTGCTCACCGACATCCGGCAGCCGCTCTCCAGGAACGCCGTCTCCGACCTGGTGGCACGCCTCGCCGACCCGGAGGTCGGGTGCGCCTCGGGCAACCTGGTGCTGCGTGGGGCCACCGGCGCGGGCTTCTACTGGCACTACGAGAACGCCATCCGCAAGGCGGAGGCGCGCTTCCGCAGCATGTGCGGGGTCACCGGCCCGCTCTACGCCATGCGGCGCGCCGACCTGCCGGAGGTGCCCGCCGACACCATCCTCGACGACATGTGGATCCCGATGCGCCTGCGCCTGGCCGGCAAGCGCCTGGTGCTGTGCGAGCAGGCCATCGCCTGGGACCAGGCCTTCGACGACGAGCGCGAGTTCGGGCGCAAGGTGCGCACCCTGGCCGGCAACTACCAGCTCCTCTCGCGCTTGCCGGGCCTGCTCTTTCCGTTCGTGAACCCCATCTGGTTCGAGACGTTCTCGCACAAGCTGCTGCGCCTCGTCTGCCCGTGGGTGCTGGCGCTTCTGCTGGCGGCGACGGTGATCGCCGTGGCCGCCCGCAGCGGGGTCGGCCCCGGCGGATGGGGCTGGGCCGATGTGCTGCTCGGCGGCGAGGCGGCGTTCGCCCTGCTCACGCTGCTCGGGTCGCGCGCCGGCAAGCTGGGCAACGTGGCCCGGACGTTCGTGGTGCTCAACTGGGCGGCGGTGGTGGGGCTGGGCCGTTTCCTGCGTGGGGCGCAGCGAATCACCTGGTAGGCGGCGCACGGCCGTCCGCGGGGCGTGGGCTCGTGGCTCAC
>JBBJMR010000235.1:0-13908 GCA_037720395.1 Polyangiaceae bacterium | reverse complement strand
GAGCCTGGAGCCGGCGTTCGCGCACTGGCGCGCCTTCACAGAGGTGCGCGCCGAGCTCGATCCGGATGGCCTCTTCCTGACGCGCTACTGGCGCGCGCTCCTGGGGCTCGAGGACACGGCGCCCGGTCTGCCGCCGGCGCCGCTGCCGCGCCGTCGATCGTTCGACCGTCCCGCCGAGGGCGGGAAGTGGCCGCCGCTCTTCCGCATGGCGCCCACCGACGCGACCTTCGTCGACCGCGCCGAGCGGGTCATCGAGGCGCGCGGCTACGTGCCGGCCCCGCCGCTGGCGGTCCACGCGGTGATCTCGCACTTCGACGAGAACCCGCGCTGGCTGCCGGGCTACGTGCGCACCGACTGGGTGAGCGAGCGGGGCCCCCACGAGGGCGCGGTCATGGACGAGGTGTTCTCGTACATGACCGTGCGCGTGCGCGTGCGACAGAGCGTCCCCGGCAAGAGCTGGGTGGGCGAAGTGCTCGCCTGCAGCCTCCGCTGGGCTCGGCGATGAGCACCCACATCGCCTTCGCCGAGGCGCCCGACGGGGGCACCGACGTCGTCTGGCGGGTGGGCTACGACCTGCCGCCGGCGCTGGCGCCGCTCGACCCGCTGGTGGCTCCGGTCTTCAAGCGCCTCTTCGAGTCCTACGTGCGCGCCCTGGCGCGCTACCTGGGGCGCCCCGGCGCATCGCCGGCGGCGCAGGCGGCGATGCGGGCAGCATCGCCGACGTCGCATGGCGCGACGAACGCGCCGCGCGAGGTGGACGCGTGAGCGGCCGCGGGCTGGGTGACCTCTTGCGCCTCTCCGGAGCCGGCCTGGCGGCGGTGGAGCGGCTGTCTGCCATGCCGGGCGCGGCGCGCGTGGTGCGCGGCGTGGTCAACGAGGCGCTGGGCATCAGCGCCCTGCGCGGTCTGCCCGACTCCTTTCGCGGCGATCTGCCCGACGACCTGCGCCCGGTGCAGGCGCGCGCGGCGCGGCGCTGGGCCGAGGCCGCGCTGCCGTGGCGGGTGCCGACGGCCGGGCCGTGCGACGTCGCCGCCTGGGCCCTTGCCTACGCGCGCGGCGCCGCCGACCCGCTGGCCGTGGCCGAGCGCGCCCTGGCCTCGTTCCACACCCTGGCGCGGCGCACGCCCGCGATGAACGTGGTCGCCGCCAGCGACGCCGCCCAGGTGCTGGCGGCGGCCAGCGCCTCGGCGGAGCGCTGGAAGGCGGGCACACCGCGCGCGCTCGAGGGCGTGCCGTTCCTGGTCAAGGACCAGCACGACGTCGCCGGCCTGCCGACGCGGTCCGGCTCGGCGCACACGCCAGCGCCGGCGGTGGCCGACGCCACGGTGGTGGCGCGCCTGCGCGCGGCCGGTGCGGTGGTGCTCGGCAAGAGCGTGATGACCGAGTGGGGCATCTCTCCGCTCGGCAACAGCGTGCACGGCACCTTGCCCAAGAACCCCCACGACCCGCGCTGCACGGCCGGCGGCTCGTCGACCGGCTCGGCGGTGGCGGTGGCGCTCGGGCTGGGGCCGTTCGCCACCGGAGGCGACGCGGGCGGATCGGTGCGCACGCCGGCCGCGATGTGTGGCGTGCTCGGCGTCAAGCCGACGTTCGGGCGGCTGAGCCGCGCCGGCGAGGCCTTCTCGGGCACCCTGGCCCACCTCGGGCTCATCGGGCTCTCCGCGGCGGATCTGGCGGGCCTGCTCGACGTGTGCGGGGCGCTGCCCGATCCGCGCGACACCATGACCGGCTGGGCGGCGCCACCTCCGGCGGGTGGCTTCGGCGCGCGCCTCGGCGACGGCGTGCGTGGGCTGCGCATCGGCGTCGACGAGCAGGAGTGGAGCGCGGCATCGCCCGAGGTGGCCGCGCTCTGCCGTGACGCGCTGGCGGCGCTGGAGCGCGACGGCGCCGAGCTGGTGCCGGTGCGCGTGCCGCTCGCGCCGCACGCGGTGGCCATCGGCATCGCCACCATGGGCTGCGAGGGCGTGTCGCTGGAGCAGACCGCCGAAGCGGCGCAGCGAGCGCTGTTCGCGCCCGACGTGCGCCTGGCGATGAACGTGGCGCGTGGCGTCTCCGCGCGCGACTACCTCGACGTCCAGCGCCTGCGCGTCGGCCTGCGGCGTCAGACGGCGGCGGCGCTGCGCCGCTGCGACGTGCTGGCGTTGCCGGTGATGCCGCGCCCCACGCCGCGCCTCTCCGACCGCATGCTGGTCGAGAGCTTCAGCGACGCCACCCTGGTCGTAGACTTCTGCCGCTACGCGATGCTCGCCAACCTCACCGGCCTGCCGGCGGCGGCAGCCCCGGTGGGCGACTGCGCCAGCGGTCTGCCGGTGGGCCTGCAGATCGTCGGCGACGCCTGGGACGAGGCCACGGTGCTCGGCGCCGTCGCCCACCTGGAGCGCGCCGGCGTGGTCACCGTGCGCCGCCCTCCCGGCGCGCTCGATCTGCTGGCGGGTGCCTGACCCACCGACGCGACGATCACGGGGCGTCGGGGCAGTTGTTGCTGGTCAAGCTCTGCTGGAAGTACGAGCCGGGGTAAGGCGCCAGCGGCACGCCGTCGATGACGATGTCCTTGCCCTCGCCGTTCAGGAGCTGCTCGAAGTGCAGGTGCGGCCCGCTGCTGGCGCCGGTGGAGCCGACCTTGCCGACCTCCTGACCCTGGCCGACCATCTCGCCGTCGCCCACCGAGAAGGCCTGCAGGTGGAAGTAGTACGTCTTCCAGCCGCCGCCGTGCTCCACGGCGATGTAGTCGCCGGCGCCGCCGGGCTCGTGGTGCTGGGTGGCGATGCCCTGCGCCGCCGCCAGCGCCGGCGCGCCGTTGGCGAGATCGCGCCCGTGGTGCCACGCCGTGCACGACCGGGTGCGACG
The DNA here is from genome assembly GCA_037720395.1 of Polyangiaceae bacterium. GTDB lineage: Bacteria > Myxococcota_A > Polyangia > Polyangiales > Polyangiaceae > JBBJMR01. Next base: position 11,061 of record JBBJMR010000235.1, on the reverse strand, counting down.
CGGTCCGTCGCGGTAGTGGCGTGCGGGGGCCGGGGCCCGCGCCCCGAACGCCGACCGCGCGGTTTCGTTCGTGCGACGCGGTCCGTCACATCGCCAGGGGACGTGGAGCATGATCCGCCGGTGCTTCCGGGCCCGGCAGCCGATGCTCGCGGCGCGCGCTCAGAGCGGCGGGACCTCGGCGATCGGATCGGGCAGCGGAAGCTCGCCGCTGCCGAGGCGCTCGCCGTTGTCCCAGAAGACCGTGTCCGGTGAGAGCACCAGCTCCAGCTCGCCAGCGGGCGCGGTGCTCGGATCGTCCTCGCGCAGGGTGACGCCGCCCTGCACGTGCACGCCCACCGTGTTCCCCGAGAGAAAGGTGCCGCGCACCGACCCGGCCGAAGCGGCGAAGGCCAGAGCGATGCCCTCGTTCTGGCGGAACCAGCAGCCGTCGATCAGCCCGCGCGCCCCGTTCGTGGCCAGGAAGCCGTGCCCGTACAGATCGCCGATGTTCGGCGCCATCCCGGAGACGAGCACCCGCGTGGCGTCGAGCGTGGAGCCGGCGTCGACCACGCCGAGCCCTACCTCGGCGCCGTCGGTGAGCGCGGAGTCGACCACCTCGCCGCGCCCCCCTTGCGCCACGACGACGCCGGTGCCGCCGCGCCCGGCTGGCCATTGCGGGGACGGGCCGGTGCCATGCGTGCCGTGCATGAGCACGCGTTCCAGTCGCACCAGCGACGGTGCGTCGATGGAGAGGACCTCCCCGCCCACGTTGCCGATGAGGGCCGAGTCGGTGAGCGCCAGCTGGTCGCCCTGCCCGGCGAGCCCGGCAAACCCGACGCCCAGCCATCCGATGCCCTGGCCGTCGCGCACCACCACCCGCGTGCCGCGCAGCGCCGAGCCCCCCTCCACCGACAGACCGATGACCGGCGTGCGCACCAGCGCGAAGTCCTCGAGGTCCACCTCCGCGCCGAGACGCACCACCACGCCCCAGGCGAAGCCGCCCTCGAAGCGGTCGTCGATCACCAGGTCGCGCGCGATGGTCTGCGCCGCCAGCGCGGTCGTGCCCGGGCCACCGACCATCAGCGCCACCTGCCGGTTGCCGACCAGGGCGCTGCGGCGCAGGACGAGGCGCGAGCCGTCGAAGGCCTTGGCGGCGATCCCGCCGTCGCCGTTGGGCTGGGGCTGGGTGGCACGGATCACCGAGTCCTCCAGGGTGAGCTCCGTGCCGGCGTCGATGATGCCCAGGCCGGCCTCGATGTTCTCGGTCAGCGCGCTGTCGTGGATGGCGACCACCGCGCCGTCGTAGGCCATCACCCCGAGCGTCTGCGAGCCGGGTGCGCTGGGCACGGTGCCGCGCACCACCGAGCGCTGCACCGTCACCTCCCCGCCGGGCGCGCGGATGCCCTCGTCCTCGGCGCCCTCGATGAGCACCTCGTCGAGGGACAGCACGGCGCTGCCCGGCACCGAGAACCCCGGGGACCCGCCGCGCACGGTGATGCCGCGCGCGGCGAGGGTGGTGCCGGACTGCACGCGGATGGCAGGCTGCGACGCGATCGGCGCCGTGACCTCGACCTCGGCGGCGCAGCGACCGACGAGGGTGACGTCGGCGGCCACCATCAGGTTCTCGCCATAGGAGCCGGAGTCGATGGCGATGACGTCACCGTCCTCCGCTGCCGCCAGCGCGGCACCGATGGTGTCGAAGTGCGTGGGGTCCACGTCGCCGACGAAGGCCGGGTCGACGTGCAACGCCGCATCGCCGGGCGGGAAGGGAACATCGCAATCGCCGATTGGCACGCACGACGCCTGGCCGAGCGCCTCGCGCGTGGCGCCCTGACACGGCTCGGCGGGCAGCACGTCCGCGCAGCCCCAGCCCGACGGGTCGGCGACGAAGCCGGCCGGGCAATCGTGCCAGCCGACGGGCTCGCAGGCGGCGCTGCCGATGCGCGGCATGGTGCCCGGGGCACAGTCCTCGGCGAGGGCCGGCGCGCAGCGCTCGATGCCGTCGGCGCCCGTGGCGACGGCCTGCCCCTCCGGGCACTGCGCGCCCCCGGTGCTCGCGGCGCCCGGCGCGCCGGTCTCGGCGCCGTCCGACCCGCAACCGAGCCCGAGGCACGCGATCGCCACCGCGCTCGCGCGCGCGACCGCCGTCCCACCCCGAAGCAAGCTCATGAGCGGGCCTAGCGTGGCGAACGAACGCGGTGCGCGCAAGGTGCAGGTCGCGTCCGCGGCGCACCGCCTGCCTTCGACGATAGTGGTCAAAGGCTCCAGCCCGGCGAATTCGCGCCCACGCTCGGCTGCGGGTGACACAATCGCAACACCGCGAACGGGGACGCGCGTTGCGTCCGGCGCGGGTCGGGGTGGAGCGATGAGAAATCTTCGACTGACCGTGTCGCGGGCGCGCGGCGCGCTGCCCGTGCTGGTGCTGGCCACGCTGCTGCCAGCGGGCGGCGCCTGCTCCGACGACGAGGAGCCCGATCCGCACAGCGACTCCGGATCGGTCGGCGCGAGCAACGGCGGCGCCACCGCGTCCGGGTCGGGGGCCGCCGGTGGCGCGGGCGGCGGCTTCGTCGGCGCCAGCTCGTCGTCCAGCGGCACCGGCGGCGGGCCCGGGTGCGACGTCACCTACAGCTTCGAGGTCGAGATCCCGCCCGAGGGCGTCCCTGCCGAGCCCGGACAGATCTGCACGGCGGCCCTCGATCCGGTGAGCAGCAACGCCGGGGCGCGGGTCACGCTGGTGAAGGAGAGCGACCTGCACGTGGCCACCGGCATGGTGGAGATCGCGCCGACGCTGATGGGCATGGTCGAGGGCCTGCCGACCATCGAGGTCATCGACGCGCAGGCACCCGAGCTGCTGGGCATGCAGGTCACCGCCATCGCGCCAGCTGCCAATGGCTTCTCGTTCCACGCCGAATGGCCGGCCCCCCTGTCGCTGCCGCCCGAGTCGTGGGTGCGGATGACGGTGCGCGCCACGTTCACCCTGGCCTGCGGCCCCATGGAGCCGCGCACCGTCGAGTCCATCACCCACATCCATCTCTGCGCCGAGCCACCGGACGTGGCGTGGATCAGCTCGGGCGACGTGTGCAACGTCTGCGACATCATCGCCGAGATGGCGCCGAGCCCCATCGTCCCCGACGTCGGCGGCGACGACCTGCCGCTCGGGCGCGTGCTGCGCCTGCAGGTCAGGACGCTGGCGCGCGTCGGCCGCGCGCTGGTGCTCCTCGCCGAGCACGACGGTGGCGAAGGGCAGGAGCACGACTGGCGCTGCACCGCCGGCGAGATCCAGCGGCTGGCGCCGGACGTGGTGGTGTGGACGCCGCCGGAGGCACCGGGGCCGCACCTGGTGCAGGCGGCGGTGCACGGTGACGAGGCGGTGGCGGTCGCCAGCATGACCTGGCCGGAGGTTGCATGAAGCCGCAGAACGTCGTGCTGGTCGGGCCCATCCAGCAGGAGAACCTGGCCCTGCAGTACCTGGCCGCGTCGGCGCGCAAGGTCGGTCACCGCGTGCGCGTCGTCTCCTATGGCGATCGCCGCGAGCTGGAGCGCGCCCTGGACTCGTCGCTTGCCGGGCGCCCCGATGTCATCGGCATGGGCATCGCGTTCCAGAACCACATCGAGGACTACCTGGCCTTCATGCAGGCGGTGCGGCCGCGCGGCTTCGGCGGCCACCTGACCTGCGGCGGCCACGTGCCCACGTTTTGTTATCCCGAGCTGATGCGCGACGTGCCCGGGCTCGACACCTGCGTGCGCCACGACGGCGAGGAGACGTTCGTGGAGCTCCTCGAGCGCCTCGGGTGCGACGAGCCCGCGCGGGACATCGCCGGTCTGGTGTGGCGCGATGGCGACCAGGTGGTGGTCGGCCCGGTGCGCAAGCCCCGGATGGACCTCGACAACCTGCCCGAGCCGGCGCGCAGCGAGGTGCCGTACTCGGTGGGCGGCCTGGCCGTCGACTTCCTGATCACCGCGCGCGGCTGCGTCGGCGAGTGCAACTACTGCAGCATCGCCGCCTTCACCGCCGAGCAGAGCGTGGCCTTCCGCCTGCGCAAGCCCGACCCGGTGGCCGAGGAGATCGCCAGCGCGTATCACCAGCGCGGAGCACGCGTCATCTTCGTGCAGGACGACCTCTTCGTGCTTCCCAGCGAGCGCAAGAGCGTGGAGCGCGCCAACGCCATGCGCGACGGCCTGCGGGCGCGCGGGGTCGACAACGCTGTCCTCTGGGTCAAGGGCCGCCCGGAGACGATCACCGGGCCGGTCGCCGCGGCGCTCGCCGACCTCGGGGTCATCCACATGTTCCTGGGCGTGGAGAACGCCGCGGCGACGCGCCTCGACTACCTGGGGCGCACCCACCTGCCGCTCCACAACGAGAGCGCCATCGCCATCTCGCGCAAGCACGGCATCACGCCCTCGTTCAACTTCATGCTCTTCGACCCGGACTGCTCGCTCGACGACATCGAGCCCACGCTGCGCATGGCCGAGGACAACCTCGACCTGCCGTGGAACGTATGCCGCACCGAGATCTACTCCGGCACCGCGCTGCGCGCGCGGCTGGAGCGCGAAGGGAGGCTGGAGGGCGACTACCGCAGCTACGGCTACCGCATGCGCGACGAGCGCGCGGAGATCATGTTCCGGCTCATGCGCGTCATCCTGCACGAGCGCTCGCTGGCGCTGGAGAGCCTGCTCAACCGGCTCATCAGCCTCTCCTTCGCGCGGCAGCTGCACGAGCACTTCTTCCCGGGCGCGGCCACCGACACCCTGGCCGGCGCCGCCAACCGCCTGGGCTGTGACGTGCGCCGCGACACGGTGGACATGCTGCGGCGGCTGCGCGACTTCGCCGCCGGGCCCGCGGCGCGCGACAAGGACAAGACGCGCCGCTTCGCCGTGGACCAGGCCCTGGACATCCAGGCGCGTGATCTGCCGTGGCGCGCTCGCGCCGACGAGCTGTGGGGGCGATTCAACGCGCGCGGGGCGGCGTTCGCTCCGCGGCTCGGGGTGACGCGCAACGGGCCGGTGCGCGCGTCGTGGGCAGTGGCCAGCGGGTCGTGAGGTAGCCGGGCCCGCTCTTGCCCGGCTCGCAGCCGGCGGCCGCACGCCCGGGGTCAGCGGCCTCGTTGCCGTCCAGGCGTCGCGCCCGCATCACGGCGAGAACTGGAGACTCGCCGGGTACGCCACGCTGACCGCGTTCGCGTACTGCAGGACCTGCACGGAGACGGGCGCATCCGCGGTGATGGTGTGGCGCCCGCCATCGCCGGGACCGAGCGGGAGACGGTGCACTCCGAAGCCCGACGTTCCGATGGCCGAGGGCGCGCCGACGACGGCGGTGCCGTCGAGGAGCACCTGTGCGCCGAGCGGCGCCACCACGTCCGCCCAGGTCTCGGTCATGTCGTCGCGCAGGTGGAGGGTGTGCGTGAGCCCGAAGCCCTCCAGCGGAACCGGCGCGGTCTGCGAAGGATCGCCGAGCCAGTCGGGCGTCCCCAGGAACTCTGCGCTCATCAGGAAGGTGGAGACCAGGAAGGGGTGGTCGGCGCTGACCCGGAAGTCGGATTCGACGATCCCCAGGCTCACCGCCTCGCCGGCGGCCAGCTCGAGGGGTGCGCCCGGCGGCGGCGCTGGCTCGTAGTCGAGGTGGGTGCCGTCGTGGGCTCCGACCAGGGTCACGCTGTGCGCAGCCACTGCGCCTCCCGGCGACGACGGTGCGACCACGAAGTAGCTCTTGCCCAGCCACTCGACGGGGAGCATCGCCTCCTGTACGTGGTCGCAGAAGACCAACGATCGGAGTCGCTGACTTCCTGACCTGGCTGCCGCTAGCTTCGCTTCGCCGCAGGAATGCGTCGAGACCGGCGCCTGCCTACGAGAGCAATGCATGCCAGCGCGAACGCCGGCGCGGATCCCGCCCAGCGGGTGGATGCCAGGCGACAGCCGCAGCCGTCGCCGTCGGCGGCGCCATCGTCGTTCGGCAGCGCGGCGCCGACACCGCTCGTCGCGCCGCCGGACCCGGCACCGGCCCCGCCTGCGCCCCCGCTGCCGCCCTCGTCGAAGTACGCCCCGCACGCCGGGTCGCCGAGCGCCCCCTCGCGATCGAACAGGGCCAGGGTCCAGGCACCGGCGCCGAAGCCAGCCATCGGGGCGTTGAACTTGTAGGTGCCGGTGCCTTCGTCGTACGTCTCGGCCACCGCCAGGTAGTTCGCGGCCGACTGATCGCCCACCCACTTCAGCAGCCGCTCGGCGCGCGGCATGTCGCCGGTGCGCCGCATGGCCACTGCCCCGCGCAGGTCGGTGACCACCCACTCGGCGCTGTCGTACTCGCTGCCCCACGGCGACAGGTCCTCGGCGCCGCCGTGGTCCTTGCGATCGTCGTTGCGTGACCACCCCGCGCCGGCGGGCGCCAGCAGGTTCGCGTCGAGCGCGGTCAGGGTGGCGTTGGCGATGCGCCCCTGCGGACTGAAGAGGCCCATGGCGATGCCGTCGAGCACGGCGGCGTCGAAGTGGCCGGCCCCCGAGGTCAGCTCCTCGAGGTTGGAGGCCAGCGCCCCGGTGGCGTCGGTGAGCCTGGCGGCGATGGCGGCGCGCAGCGCCATGCCCGCGTCGCGATAGGTCGTCGCCTTGGCTGCGTCGCCGAGGCGCTCGGCGATGGCCCCGGCATCGCAGAGCCCGCGCGCGGCGGTGATCGAGGTGTAGGCCCAGGAGCGCTCGCGCCCGTTCCAGTGCGTCTCCCAGATGGACGAATCCTTGCGGATGAGGCCGGTCTCGGGATCGATCAAGGCCACCAGCACGTCGGCGACCTCGGTGGAGATGGCCGGCCACTGCTCGGCGGCCAGCGTCTCGTCGCCGGTGAGGGTCTCGTAGGCGCGCAGCGCCCAGAGGAAGAGGCCGAAGCCGTCGAATTCCAGGTTGGGGCCGAACTCGTTGAAGTCCGTCTCCTCGACCCCGAAGCCGTGATACCGCGTGAGGCTGATCTGGTAGGCCGGCATGTCGTAGCTGGCGAGCTCGTTGTAATCCTGGAAGAGCCCGGCCTCGGCGCCGAGGTAGAACGACAGCGCGGCGCGCGCCTCGTCCTTCATCCCCAGCGCGGACATGGCCGCCGCAGCGTAGGCGCCGTCACGGATCCAGGCGTACGTCCACTCGCCGGGCGGCAAGCTGGCCAGCACCGCGCCGGAGCCGCGGTGGGTGACGGTCGCCGGCAGCGTCGCCGGCGGGCCGCCCCGCTCCGTGCCGAAGCGCGTGTAGCGCGGCTCGCCGTCGGTGCTCAGCCACTCGCGCAGGTAGCTCTGCTGCGAGCGCACCTGCGCCATGCGCAGGACCGCCGCCGAGTGGCGCAGCAGGCGCGCCTCCTTGGCCGACGCCGAGGGCGGGACGGTGAGCGCGCCCTGGAAGGCGGCCCACTCGGCGATCTCGTCGCCGACCACGTCCTCGGCGTTGCGCCCCGCCGCCCAGCCGTCGAGCCAGCCGCGCACCGTCTCGGTGGCGAAGGGGTCGCCGTGGTGCGCGAAGACCACGCCCACCCAGCGCTCCTCGCCGGCGGCGAGGGTGCCTACGTCGAACTGGTAAGCGCTCACCGATCCGTCGCCGGTCGGCGCCACGCCGGCCAGGTCGGGGAGGTCGGTGGTGCCCCCGCCGTCGACGATGTCGAAGACGTTCTGCGACGCCGGGGTGAGCGCGCTCGAGGCGCCGGCGTACGCGACGGGCGCCAGCGCTCGCGCCACCACCACGCCGGCGAACGCTCGCTCGGCCAGGTCCATCCCGGGGCCGCCGGCGTTCTCGATGGTCTCGCCCTGCTCGCCGATCTCCGCCAGCGGGCCGGGGCGGCCGAAGCCGAGGTGGAAGTTGTGCAGGGAGAAGACCGAGACGCCGCTCTGTGCTGCGGCGCCGGTGTTGCGCAGCCGCATGGCCATGACCATGCCCGCGTGCTCCATCCCGCGCGGCGCGAAGAAGAACTGCGTGGCCTCGAGGTCGCCGACCTTCTGCACCATGGTGGCGACGCCGGTGCCGCCGACCTCTCCGGCCTGCCAGCCGGCGTAGCCGCTGGCGTCGAGGTCCACCGGCACCCCGGTGAGCCACCGTTGATCGCCGCCGGCGCGCAGCCCGAAGTAGGCGTCGTAGAGGAGGTCGCGCGTCTTGACGACCTGGGGCTGGGTGCCCTCCCAGAGCTCCATGCCCGCGGCGTCGAGCCTCGGCTCCTCGCTGGCGAAGAGGTGCTCCCGGAAGTGGCTGAGCCGGGCCTGGCTCAGGTCCACCATCACCGCCCCGTGGCCGTTGGAGCTGGCCAGACGGAAGAACGTCCGCTGCACCGGCACCTCGGCCGCCGCCCCGGCTGCGACCAGCACTCCCACCAGACCGATCGGCGCGGAGCACGCGAGCCTGCTCCACGCACGCACCCGCTGCGACATCGGGCGGAACTGTACACGCATTTGGGGGCCTTGCTGCTGGATCTGCCTGGTTCGCTGGGTGGAATCCCCACTGCTGGCGCGCGGCGCGGCGCGAGGATCGTGCAAGGCGTCTGCGCCCGTGATACGCGGTGCCGAGAGGTGCCGCTTTTTCGGGCCGGCGGCCCGACGTAAGAGTCGCCGACCCGTCCTCGTTACCGAACCGATCGGGGCCACGGCCATCCTGGCCATGGTCGCGAAAGGACTGGACCCGGAGGCCACGATGCGCCGTCTCGACTTCGCCGTTCGTTACATTCCCGCCATCGCCCTGGTCGGGCTCTTCGTCGCCGGCTGCGGCGACGACCCGCCGCCGAAGTCGGCGGCGAACATTCCGACCGGCACGGGGAAGGCCAACAGCGGCAAGAAGGACACGGCGACGCCGACCAGCGGCTCCGTGCACATCGAGGACAAGATCACCAAGGCTTGCGGCGACCTGCCGACGGCGAACTTCGCGTTCGACTCCGCCGACGTCGTCGGTGACGCCGCCGCCGCGCTCGACGCGCTGGCGCGCTGCTTCGTGAGCGGCCCGCTCAAGGGCAAGGGAATGAAGCTCGTCGGTCATGCCGACCCCCGCGGCGAGACGGAGTACAACTTCGGCCTCGGTCAGCGCCGCGCCGGCGGCGTCGCCGGCTTCCTCAGCAAGAAGGGCATGGAGCAGGCGCGGATGGCCACGTCGTCCAAGGGTGAGCTCGAGGCCAGTGGGGTCGACGAGTCCGGCTGGGCGCGCGACCGCAAGGTCGACATCCTGCTCGCCGACTGATGTCGTTCCATCAGCCCGAAGGCGCGGCGCAGTCCGTGCCCATCAAGCTCGATGCCGTCTCGCTCGTCCTGCACGCGTCGGGGCCGGTCTTCGTCGTGGTCTGGATGCTGGTCGCCGCCGCCGTGCTGGTGTGGGTGATCGCCATCATGAAGATGCTCCAGCTGGGCCGGCTCTCCTCGGCGCAGCGTCGCTTCGAGCGCGACGCCGAGCGGGCCGTCAGCCCGGAGCAGCTCTTCGGCCTGGCCCGCCGCCACGACGGAGCGCCCGGCGCGCGCATCGTCCTCGAGCTGGCCAAGCGCGCCGGCAGCGGCAAGATGCTGGAGGCCATCGCCAAGCGCGCCCTGGTCGACGAGCAGCAGCGCGCCAGCTCGCTGATGGCCACCCTGTCCTCCATCGCCGCCGCCTCGCCCTTCGTCGGGCTGTTCGGCACCGTCTACGGCATCATGGATGCCTTCCTGCGCATCGGGCAGGAGAAGAGCGCGTCGCTGCCCGTCGTCGCACCGGCCATCGGCGAGGCGCTCATCGCCACCGCCATTGGCCTCTTCGCGGCCATTCCCGCCGTCATCGCCTACAACGCCATCAACAAGCGCGTCGACGACCTGCTGGCCTCGCTCGAGGCCGGCGTCGACGGCTGGGTGACCATCGCCTCCGGAAACGCCTCTCCAGGCACCGGAGGCGGCGGCGAGGTGCCGATGCCGCTGCGCAACCCGTCGGCCCGCCCGGCACCCATGCCTGGCTATACAGGGTAGTCGCGTGGGCGCGGCAGTCGGTGGCGGCAGGGCGCGGCGGCGCAGCGGGTTCTCGGACATCAACGTCACCCCGCTGGTCGACGTCATGCTCGTGCTCCTGGTGGTCTTCATGGTCACCGCGCCGCTGCTGACGACCGGCCTGCGCGTGGAGCTGCCCCAGGTGGCGGCGACCAACACCCCCGTCCGGGACACCAAGCTCATCGTCACCGTCACCAAGGAAGAGAAGATCCTTTTCGGCGAGGACGACGTCACACCGAACGTGGAAGACGTCCTCCTCACCAATCCTCGTGTCCAGAAGGAGAAGGAGCTCTACATCCGCGCCGACAAGGAGGCCCGCTACGGGCCGGTCGCACGGGTGGTCGCGGCCGCGCGCTCCGCCGGGGTCGAAGGCTTGAACCTGCTGGTCCAGCCCGAAGCCGAAGGAGAAGGAGCACCCAAGGTCGAGGGCTCGAAATGAGCTCGCTGCCCGCCGCCGCCGACCCCGGGCGTCCAGCGGGAAGGATGCCGGCACCGGGCCCGATGCCAGCCGTGCCCTGGGACTTCCAGCCGCTCGAGATCGCCAGCGGCTGGCTGGCGATGATCATCGTGATGGCGGGGACCTACCTCGCGTTTGAGCTCACCAAGATGACGTTCGCCTCCACCGCCGAAGGCGACAAGGGCGTCGAAAAGGCGGTCCGCGTCATCCCGATGCTCGACCCCGACGCGCCGGTGCTGAAGCTGGGTGGCAAAAAGCCCAAGCTGCCCGACGCCTGGGTCAAGAAGACCCCGCAGAAGATGGAGACCGAAAAGGCCTTCGTCTCGACCAAGGCCGAAAAGACGGAGGAGGCGGTCCCCGACAAGGACCTGAAGATCGCCGACGCCGGCACCAAGCCGCCCGAGGCCGACGCCGAAGTCGTCAAGGAGCAGGACACCGAGATCAAGGAGACCCCCGACGCCGGCGAGCAGGCCTTCGCCGAGGAAGGGCACGCCGCTGGCGACGAGAAGGGCACCGAGACCGATCCGCTCAAGGCGCGCGCCGTCGACCAGTATCGCGCCCGCGTGGCGAACTTCTTCTCCTCGCGTTTCCGCGTCGCCGGCTCCGGCCTGCCCGAGGAGCAGCTCACCAGCATTCGCGTCGGCGCGACAGTGCAGCTGTCAGGGACGAGCGTGACCGGCT
>JBBJMR010000517.1:0-3504 GCA_037720395.1 Polyangiaceae bacterium | reverse complement strand
ACACGCTGCGACGCGAGCTGGCCGCGCGGGTCGCCGCTGGCGTGGCCGGCAGCGTGCACGGCTCCTACGACACCTATCGGCAAGGCTTCCACGACGAGTGGCAGCGCCTGCGCACCGCCGGCGACGCCGTGGGCGCCGCCGAGTCGAAGGTGCGCTGGTTGCTCACCGGCCCTGGGACGCCGCGCGAGATCACGCCCGGCTGAGAGCGGCCACGCGCCGAGCCGTCAGGCGCGGTCGTTGCCGCCGAGCTTGGCGTGCAGGCGCGAGCGCAGGTCCTCGAAGTGCTGGCTCGGCACCTGGGAGAGGGTCTTCTGCACGCGATCGACGACGCCGCCGATCCCCGAGGCGTCCGAGGCGGCCTCCTCGACCACCTCCTCGACGCGCGCCTCCGCCGGCTTGCCGCCGCCCTTGCCCAGGCGACTGCGCAGGAAGCCGACGACGCCGGTCATCCCCTGCCACGACTGCTCGAGCCCGGCACGGATGGCCCAGGTGACCGGCTCGGTGTTCGCCTCGCGGCACACGGCGTCGACGGCCTGGCGGATCTCGTGCGGCCGGCGCGGGCCGTCCGGCGCGCACCAGCGATCGGCGAAGGCGACGTCGATCAGGTAGCCGCGGTGGTAGCTGGTGCTCGCCAGGTCGATGACTCGCTTGCCCTGCAGCACGAAGAACGCCTTGCGGACGATGATCTTGATGGGCATGACCGCCACGCTCATCGCCGCGCCCTTGAGCCAGTTCTCCTTCGGCTCGTCGGCGAGCGTGCGCACCTCGGCCGGCGAGAGATCGAGGCGGTGGGCGGCAGCGAGGATGCGCACCATGCGGCGCAGCAGCATCTCGCGCACCACCTCGTCCATGAACGGAACGGGAATGAGCGGCGTCAGCCCGACCAGCACCGAGTGGGTGAGGATCTGGCTCTGGTGCACACCCTGGATGTTCGCCATCGGTCTCCGGCAGGTGGTTGGGGGGCGGTGCTTGGCGGCGCCGCGGGGACCTCGGATTCGTTCAACATAGGATGCCCGAGGTCCGGCGCGTTGCAGCGCGTCGCCTCGGTCCTCGCACGATCCGCCGGATCCCCGACGATCCATATGCCCACCTCACAGCGGAACCAGTTTCCCTACACTTAACCCCAAACACCTCCTTGGCCCGATATGTGCTCCAGCTCCGGCTCGAGCGCTCGGGGGCCAGGGTTGCCGACCCTCCGCTGTCGTCTCGTCGGCTGCGAAGGCTGTGCAGCCTGGAGGACTCCGGTGAATATCAAGCTCGCGCTCGCGCACGCTCTGGTCCTGGTCACGCCGATGCTGGTCACCGGTTGCGGTGACGATGCCGGCCCGACCACGGGCGACGAGCAGCACCTGGACAGCGGTCCGAAGCTCCGCTTCGACGAGTACCAGGTGCTCTTCACCAACCCGGTCTGCAAGGAGTACCGCTACGACCAGGAGGTCCTCTCCAACGCCGGTGAGGTGCTGGAGGGCAAGCCTCGGAACGTCTTCTGCTCGCAGAGCGACTCGGCCGTCTCGGCGGCGCGCCCGGAGAGCCCGCAGAACAAGCTGCTCACCTGGATCGACGACCCGTCGACCACGGAGATCTTCTTCACTTATCTCTCTTACTCCAACAGCGCCGTCACCAAGGCGCTCTGCAACGCCATCACCGAGCGGGACGTCAAGGTGACCTTCGTCATCGACTCCACCTCGGACACGGCCAAGGCCGATCAGCTCCTGGCCTGCAAGCCGAAGAGCGGCGACGCCGAGCGCGCGCCGGTCATGCACAAGCGCGGCCACGAGGGCGGCATCGGCTACGCCCACAACAAGCTGTTCCTCATCAATCCGGGCGCGGACACGATGAAGCTCTCCTTCTCCAGCGGCAACATGTCGAGCGGCGTGGTGCTCCACCACGAAAACTGGCACTTCATCACCCTGCCCTCCGACACCTTCTTCGCCCAGGCGCACCTGTGCATGATGGAGGCGGAGCTCGACCACCACTCGAGCAAGGCCGAGTACAAGGAGTTCATCACCTCCTGCAAGACGGCCATCCCGTTCCAGGAGGAGAGCGACATCAAGACCTTCTTCTCTCCGGCCGAGGGCAGCAAGGCGTCGAAGCGGCTGATGGACTCGGTGGCCGTGGCCACGTCGATCGACATCGCCGCGCACCGCTTCTCGTACACCACCCTGATCAAGGGGCTGAAGGCGCGCCTCGGGGGCAGCAAGCCGCCGGCGATGCGCATCATCACCGACGACGACACCTGGTGGGCCGGCAAGGGTGAGGCCGTCGGCGACAACCAGTCCTTCGAGTACTGGAACGTGAAGAACCTGGTCGACATCGGCGCCGAGGCGAAGTGGATGGAGACCAACCACGCCGAGCATTTGCTCCACCACAACAAGTACCTCATCCTCACCATGCCCAAGTCGAGTGGGGAGAAGAGCGCTGTCTTCGGCGGCGCGGGCAACCTCACCGGCACGGCCTTCAGCGAGAACTGGGAGAATTTCTACTACATCACCATTCCCGGCGTGGTGAAGCAGTTCAAGACCCAGTACGCGCACGTGTGGGACGACCTGGCCACGGCCACCGACGACCTCCCTGCCGAGAACGTCCTGCCCCCGACGCAGTAGAGGAGGGAGCGATGTTCCCGACGCCCGCGAGGACTGGGCGCGTCGCGGTGAAGCTCGGCATCACCCGGCGCTAGCGAGACGCTGCGCTACATTGGGCGGCGTGACCAGCGCGCGCCGCCCGCGATCGTCCAGCACGGCGCGCTGGCTCGCCCTCGGGCTGGCGACGGCGCTCGACCTGGCGACGGCGCTCGGACTGGCGACCGCGCTCGGCCCGGCGACGGCGCTGGGCCTGGCGACCGCGCTCGTCTCCTGCGGACCGGAGCCGGTGCCGGTGGCCCCGCCGCCGCCCGCCCCGGCGCCGATCGACGCGCAGCAGAACGCGCCCCCGCGGGCCGAGCCTGCGGCGGCGACCGCGCCGCCCATCGACGGGTTGCTGACCGGCGAGGCCATGATGCGCCACGTGCGCTGGCTGGCCGCCCCGGAGCGGCGCGGCCGAGGTTCGGCCTCGGAGGACGAGCGCACCGCCGCCGCGTACGTCGCCGAGGCGCTCGACGCCGCGCAGATCGCGCCGCCGGCACCCGACGCGCGCTTCCATCGCTTCCAGTTCCGGCTGAGCAAGAAGGGCAAGCTCCGCCACAGCCAGAACGTCTGCGGCTGGATCCCTGGCAACCAGCCGGAGCTGGCCAACGAGATGGTGGTGCTCGGCGCACACTACGACCACGTCGGCGTGCAGAACGGCAAGATCTACCCCGGCGCCGAGGACAACGCCTCGGGCACGGCCATGGTCCTGCAAGTGGCCACGGCGCTGGCCACGGACCGCCGCGAGCTCGGCCGCAGCGTGCTGGTGCTCTTCTTCGGCTCCGAGGAGCTCGGGCTCATCGGCAGCAAGGCGTTCGTGCGCAAGCCCTCGCTGCCCATGAAGGGCATGGCCGCCATGATCAACGTGGACATGATCGGCCGC
>JBBJMR010000516.1:0-3506 GCA_037720395.1 Polyangiaceae bacterium | reverse complement strand
GGCTCGGCCGCGCGGCCGCGCCACCCGCGCTGGCGCACGGGTCCGTCGCCGAGGCTGCCGGCACCGCCAGCGCGCTGGCCGCGGTGCCCGCCGCCTCCCCGGCGCCATCCGCGGCGCCCGAGGAGACGGCCATCGACCTCGGCGAGCTCGACGCGACGCCCCGCGCGGCACCACGCGTGCCCGGGCCGCTCGGCGGCACGCCCGGTGCGCCGGGGTGGACGCCGCCCGCCGGCACGGCGACGCCCTGGAACCCTGCTGTCGGTAGCGGCGGGGCGCGGACCGGCCCGGTCAAGCTGGGGGGCGTACCGTCGGCGTCCGCCGCGGGTGCTGGCCCGGTGAAGGGGTCGCCTTCGGCCACCCCGGCCCCGGTGAAGGTCACGCCGCCCTCGGTCGAGAAGATCGATTTCTGAACGACCCCGAGTGCCTGCGCCCGCGCAGACGCCGGGGCGAAAAAAGATCGAGCCGGTGTCGATCCGCGGGAGGCGCGTTCGTCCTCGGGGTGGACCAGCGCCGCACGCATCCCGCGGCGGCGCCGCAACCGCGATAGAGACGAATTGGCAGAGGCGGCTACCCGGCACACCCGGGCAGCAAGCCGCCAGTACGGATCCACCTAGCCCCCTCGGGGGCAAAGGAGACACGACCCATGAGCAAGATCCCGAGCGGGCAGATCATCTGGCACGAGCTGCACACCAGCGACCCGAAGCGATCCACCGCCTTCTACAGCGAGCTGTTCGGCTGGAAGACGCGCGAGATGGATATGGGACCGAACGGCGTGTACACGCTGTTCAGCGCCGGTTCCAAGGACGTTGCCGGCGGCATGAAGCTCGACGCTCGCAGCGGCGCGCCGTCGCACTGGTTGCCGTACTTCGAGACCGCCGAGGTCGACGCCGACAGCGCCAGGGCCGACAAACTCGGCGGCAAGGTGGTGGTGCCGCCGCTCGACATCCCGAACATCGGCCGCTTCGCGGTGATCGCCGATCCGCAGGGCGCGACCCTGGCCATCATGACCTCGGCCAACCAGGACTGGGCGGACAGCCCGCCCAAGACGGGAGAGTTTTGCTGGGACGAGGTGATCGTCGGGGATCCGAAGGCCGCTGCCACGTTCTACACCGCGCTCTTCCCGTGGAAGTCGGAGCCCATGGATATGGGCCCGATGGGCACGTACCACGTCATGAAGAACGGCGAGAAGACCGCGGCCGGCGCCATGGCGCCGAAGGACGCCGGCACGCCCCCGGCCTGGCTGGCGTACGTGGCCGTCGACGACGTCGACGCCTCCACCCAGCGCGCCGAAAAGCTGGGCGCCGCCGTCATCGCCAAGCCCGCCGACATCCCGAACATCGGGCGCTTCTCGATCTTCAGCGACCCCACCGGCGCGGTGCTCTGCTGCTTCAAGTCGGTGTAGGCCGCCGACGGCGGCAGCCCTCGCGGCGCGCGACGGCGCGGCGCGACGGCCGGAAGGCGCTGCTCAGCCGGGGGGCGCGTCCTCGTCGAGCGCGCGACGCAACGCGCCCACCAGCTCGACGAGCGCGGCACGGCGCGCCGCCGCGCTCTGCGACGATTCGATGGCCTTGACCAGCGCGGTGCCGACGACCACGCCGTCGGCCCCGCTCCCCCGGGGTCCGGCGGCGACGCGCGCCGCGTCCGGCCCGTCGATCCCGAAGCCGACGACCACCGGCAGACCGCACCTCTGCGCGATCTCGGCGGAGCGCCGCGAGGCGAGCGCCAGCGGCGAGACCCCGGCACCGTCGGGCGCGAGGCTCCGCGGGAGACCTCGCTCCTGGGCGAGGCTCCGCGGGAGACCTCGCGCCTGGCTACGCTCCTGGGCGAGGCTGCCGGTGACGCCGGTCACCGATACGTAGTAGATGAAGCCGCCGCGCGCGCCGGCGAGCACTGCGTCCACCCGCGCCTCGTCGCTGGTCGGGGCCAGCAACGGGATCACCGGCATGTTCGCGCGCGCCGCTGCGGCGCGCAGCACCGGGCCCTCGTCCGGCGGCAGGTCGACGACCAGCAGCGCGTCGATCCCGGCGGCGGCCGCGCGCTCCACCGCCGCGTTCTCCCCGGTGACCAGGAGCGGGTTGTAGTAGCCGAAGAGCACCATCGGGACGTCGCTGCGGGCGCGCACCGCGGCGGCCACCGCCACCACGCCGTCGAAGGTGGCGCCCGCGCGCAGGGCGCGCTCGCTGGCGCGCGCGATGGCCGGGCCATCGGCGGTCGGGTCGCTGAACGGCACGCCGAGCTCGAGGACGTCGGCGCCCGCGTCGGCGGCCGCCAGGCACAGCGCAGCCGACTCCTCGAGCGACGGATCGCCGACGCACAGATAGGCGATGAGCACCTTGCGGCCCCGGGCGCGCGCGCCGGCGAACACCCGCGCCAGCCGCGTCTCGGTGTCGCGAGCCGACCCGGCGCCGCCGATGGGCGCGGTGCTCACGTCGCGCGCCCTGCGCCGCGCCGGGCCAGCAGCGTGGCCAGGTCCTTGTCGCCTCGGCCGGACAGGCAGACCAGCACCGTCGCCGCGCGCCCACGTCGGCTCGACTCGCGCCGCGCCACCTCGGGGACCGCAGCCAGGGCGTGGGCCGTCTCCAGCGCGGGGATGATCCCCTCGCTCCGGGCCAGCAGCTCGACGGCATCCAGCGCCTCGGCGTCGCTGGCCGAGAGGTAGACGGCGCGCCCGGCGTCGCGCAGCGCAGAGTGCTCCGGCCCGACGCCCGGATAGTCGAGGCCCGCGCTGATGGAGTGTGCCTCCAGCACCTGACCGCCGTCGTCGCAGAGGAGGTACGACCGCGCGCCGTGCAGGACGCCTGGGCGCCCGCGCGTCAGCGTCGCCGCGTGACGTCCGCTGTCCAGGCCCTCGCCGGCCGCCTCCACGCCGTAGAGCGCGACGCCGTCGTCCGCCTCGAGGAAGGCCCGGAAGATGCCGATGGCGTTGGACCCGCCGCCGACGCAGGCCACCACCGCGTCCGGCGCGTTGCCCGCGGCGGCACACTGCGCGCGCGCTTCGTCGCCGATGACCCGCTGCAGGTCGGCGACCAGCGTGGGGTAAGGGTGAGGCCCGGCGGCGCTGCCCACGCAGTAGTAGGTGTCGCGCACGTTCGTCACCCAGTCGCGCATGGCCTCGTTCATGGCGTCCTTCAGCGTGCGCGAGCCGGCGTGCACCGGCACCACGCGCGCGCCGAGCAGCTCCATGCGGCCCACGTTCGGCGCCTGCCGCTCGACGTCGACCGCCCCCTGGTAGACCTCGCACGGCAACCCGAGCAGGGCGCAGGCGGTGGCGGTGGCCACGCCGTGCTGCCCGGCCCCGGTCTCGGCGATGACCCGGCGCTTGCCCATGCGCCGCGCCAGCAGCACCTGCCCGAGCGCGTTGTTGATCTTGTGCGCGCCCGTGTGGTTGAGGTCCTCGCGCTTGAGGTAGAGGCGGAGGCTACCGGCCGCCAGGTCCGTGCCACGCTCCAGCTCCGCCGCGAGGCGGTTCGCGCGCAGGAGCGGGGACGGGCGACCGACGTAGTCCT
>JBBJMR010000037.1:0-39402 GCA_037720395.1 Polyangiaceae bacterium | reverse complement strand
CCCTTCCTGGGTGAGCTTCTCGAGCATGGCCAGTCGCTTGCTCATTTGCCCTCCGACGCCGGCTGGCCGTTGTCCTCGGGCGACTCCACCACGCCGATGTACGGCAGGTTGCGGAAGCGCTCCGCCCAGTCGAGGCCGTAGCCGACGACGAAGCGGTCCTCGACGGTGAAGCCGAGGTAGTCGATGGGCACGGCGACCTTGGTGCGCGCCGGCTTGTGCAGGAGCGCGCACACCCGCACGCTGCGCGGGCGGCGGGTGGCCAGCAGCTCGAGGAGGTGCTTGATGGTCAGCCCGGTGTCGACGATGTCCTCGACGATCAGGATGTCCTCGTTCTCGATGGGCTTGGTGAGGTCGTGGGTGATCTGCACCACGCCGCTCGACGAGGTGCCCTCGCCGTAGCTGCGCACGCCGAGGAACTCGATGCGCAGCTCGCTGTCGTCGATGGCCCGCGACAGGTCGGCGGTGAAGACGAAGCTGCCCTTGAGCACGCACACCAGCACCAGCTTCTTGCCGGCGTAGTCGGCGGCGATGCGCTGGCCGAGCTCGCGCACCTTGGCCTGGATCTGCTCGGCCGAGATCAGGGTCGAAACCTGGGACATCGCGTCCGACTAACATCGGGCGGCAGGGGCGGCGAGCCCAAGGCGCGTCCCTGGGTGGCGATCGGCAGCGGCGCCGATGCTCGGGCGCTCAGGCGCCGGCGGGCACGGTCTCGGCGCTGCGGAAGATGTCCACCACGTCGGGCGGGATGCGGCGTGGGGCGAGGTCGTGGCCGACGCAGGCCAGCAGCGTCTCGCCCTCCGCCAGGAGCTCTTTGCCACGGAGCACGCGGTACCCGAAGCGCACGGTGACCCGGGTGACCTCGGCGCACGCCGTCTCCACCACCAGCTCGTCGTCGAAGCGCGCCGCCTTGCGGTAGCGCAGCCGGGCCTCGACGACCGGCAGGTGGATGCCGCGGCGCACCCAGCTGTCGTAGGAGACGCCGCGGCGGTGCAGCCAGTCGACGCGGCCGGCCTCGAAGTAGGCCAGGTAGTTGGCGTGATGGACGATGCCCATCAGGTCCGTCTCGCAGAAGCGCACCGCCAGCTGGTACCGGGAGACGAGGTGCGCCGGCGCGGGCTCCTTGCTGGTGACCGAGCTCACGGCGCGGGCGCTCCGGCGTCGCCGTCGGGCGTGCCGTAGGCCAAGCGCGCCGGCAGATCGACCGGGTGGGCGGGGTAGATGCGCTCGCCGAGGAAGGTGCGCCACTGCGCCAGGTACCGCCCCCTCTGCGGGCCGATGACGTATCGCTCCGCGCCCTGCGGAACGGCGACCACCGGGATGCCGTCGAGGAGGAAGTAGAGGAGCGTGTCTCCGTGGTTCTGGGCGATGAAGCCCTCGCCCGGCGCGTTGTTCTCGATGGCCGCGCCGGGCAGCGGAGCGGTGCGCAGGGCGCGCAGCTCGTCGGCGGTGAGGAAGATGCCGCTCGGCGCGTCGGGCAGGCCGGTGGTTGCGAAGGTGGCGCCGGGCGGGGGCACCAGCATCTCGCTGGAGACGAGATCGGTGCGGCGGGTCATGGAGGTGACCTCCAGGGTGACGCCGCCGCCGTTCGACCAGCTGTAGGTGGCCAGCAGCGGCACCTCGCCGGGCTGGCAGGCCGCGGTCCTGGGGTCGATGCCGGCGATCTCCACCAGCGCGCGACAGAACAGGGCACCGCCCTCGCCGGCCTCGGCGCTCTTGCCGAGCTCGAGCTTGACGCTGCCGAGGCTGGAGGCGAGCTCGACCTTGCGCGTGCTGACGCCGAGGCGCTTGCCTTCGCCCTGTGCCACGCCCGCGGCCTGGCTGAGCGGGGTGACGTCGACGCGGCGCTCGCCGAGCGCGGTGCGCAGCGCGCCGGGCGCGAGGACGCGGTAGTCGGTGCCGTTCGGCCAGAGCACGACGTGGCCCCAGCGATCGCTGCGGCCGCGGATCTCGGAGCGCTCCGGCAAGGGCAGCGCGCGCGAGGCGAACTGGATGCGCATGCGCCCGGCGTCGGCGAGATCGATGCGCCAGAGGAGGCCGGTGAGCTTGGCGGCGTCGCGGTGCCCGTCGGCCGACGTCTCGGCGGACTTGGGCGCCGAGGGGACGTCGCGCCAGCGCCAGGCCGCCTCCAGGGTGACGCCGCCGTAGTCCTTCGACGAGGGCGCCTCCACGGGCAGCGCGCGATCGGGGCGCATGGCCTCGGGCGGGGGACCGGCGTCGGAGAGCGAGAGGCGTCCGCCGCCGTCCTCGCCGGTGCGCAGCGGCGGGGCGGCGTCCATGGCGCCGGCGTCGTCGGGCTGGGGAGTGTCATCGGCCAGCGGTGCCGGGATGATGCTGGCGTTGGGGCTGGGGCCAGCATCGGGCGCGGCGCCGGCTCCGCCCGGTGGATCGCAGGCGCCGAGCAGGACGACCGGCAGGCACGCGGCCGCGGCGAGCGAGTGCAGCGCGCGCAGGCAGCGCCAGGCGCGAGGGCGCGACGGCGGCATCAACCGAGCTCGAAGGTGTCGACGACCGCGACGCGCTCGTCGAGGGGCGGCGGGTTGGGGGCGTGCTGCGTGTCGAGGTAGACGCTGACCGCCTCGGGGTGGGACTCGAGGAAGAGGTTGTTGTTCGCCGCCTCGTTGTCGAACACGGCCACCACCTCGCCGAGGCGAGCGAGATCCGGTGCCACGCTGCGCTTGAACTCGCTGTCGGGCATCTCGAAGGTGGGCTTGGTGACCAGCTCGGTGCCGACGCGTCCGATGGGGAAGCCGAGGTCGCGCAGGCTGGCGAAGGAGCCGAGCGCCATGTTCGGCAGATCGCGGCCGGTGAGGTAGACGAGCGTCGCGCCCTGCTCGTAGCAAGCGCGCACGAACTCCACCGCGCCGGGGATGGCGATGTCGTGGCGCACGTGCGGGTCGTGGAAGAAGCGCTCCTTCCAGAAGGCCAGGCCGGCCTCGTGCAGGGTGGGATCTTCCACGCCTAGGCGCTGCAGGTTGTCGACGAAGCCGTAGACTATCTCCTCCTGCGAGGCGCGCGCGGCGCGCGAGGCGGCCTCGGGGTGATCGACGCGCCACTGCTCGGCGAGCTCGCGCAGGATGGCCGCCACGCGCGGGCGGTTGTCCATCAAGGTGCCGTCGAGGTCGTAGACGATGACCTTGGCCCGCTCGCCGCGGCGATGACGAGCCCGCTCCAGGATGTCTCGGAGGAGCGCGCCGCGGCGCGCCGGGTCGAGTCGTCGCGGGGTGAACTGGGTGGGCACGGGGGGAGCTAGGTAGCGCGCCACGCTCCGCGCGGCCATCGCCCTCGACGAGGATGTAGTCGGTTATCCTACATTGTATTTGGCCCGGTGAAACGGCGTTCCCTAGGATCGCTCCAGGATGGTCGCCATGCACAAATACCCTCTGTTCCTCGCGTTCGCGCTCGCGGCGCTGACTGGTTGCGCCAAGACGCCGAAGGACAAGCTGCAGGGCAAGTGGCTGGGCGAGGGCATCGAGAATGCGCCCGCCGGGCAGCTCGCCAAGGCGAACGGCTGGGTGAAGGGCACGGCCATCGAGTTCGCCGGCAGCAAGGTGACGGTGACCATCCCCGCCGAGACGCCGCGCACCGGAACGTTCCGGGTGGCGAGCGTCGAGGGCGACAAGCTGACGCTGACGTTCCTGCGCGACGAGGGCGGCCGGGACGAGGCGATCTTCCGGATGACGGACGACAAGACGATGCGCTGGGCGATCGGGCCGCAGGCGGAGGTCGTGCTGGTCAAGTCACAGTAGGGGCTTCGCATCGAGGCCCCCGGAGCGGTAGCGTTGGCGCCCGCGGGCCCTGGGATGGGGGGCCTGCGCGCGGAGGGGGTCGGGGCCCCTCGGCAATTCTTCGCGCCGGTGCGCCTTCGGCGCACGACGCGAATGCGTTTCCCCAACCCCCTCCGTGCTCGCCCCCCATCCTGGGGCCGACGGGCTACGTTCCGGACCGTCCGAGGGCCGGGACCGTCCGCGGGGCGCGGCGTGCTCGGAGCGGTGGCCGACGCGGCCCGAGGGACGGCGTCGCGGGGTGGGGTGGGATCGCCCGCGCTCTTCTTGGGGGGCTCGCCCAAGGGCTGCGGGCGGTGGGGGGTCAGCCTTCGTTGAAGAGGGAGACGTCTACGATGGCTTCGTTGGTGGGGTGAGTGAACTCCGTGTCGGCGGGGGGGAGCTCGTCGGTGGGGTACTGGGTGCCTCCTTGTTCGTCCGCGAAGAGTGTTTCGAAGCGGCGGAAGTGGACGGTCAGGGGGCCGGCTGGGGCGGTGAGACCGCGCTGGCAGAAGACGTCGTTGTCGGGGGCGCAGCCGTTGGGGACGGGGATGGATTCGCGCAGAAGGCCGGACCACTCGAAGGTCTGCTCCTCGCCGGGGTCGAGGGTGATGCCGGATTGGACCTCGATGCAGTCGGCCGGGAAGCCGCCCTGGTAGGTGGGGGACACCTGCTCGCATGCCACGGCGCCGATGACCTGCGCGGTCTCGGTGTCGATGCCGGGCGCGGTGATGGTGAAGGTGTCGGTGCACTCGCCTCCGCCGTCGAGGTACACGGTGCGGTCGCCGTCGTTCTTCACGCGGAAGGTGACGGTGCCCAGTGAGGGCTCGGCCTCGAGGATGTCGCAGACGCCGCCGCCCGCGCCTCCCGAGGCGCCGCTGCCGCCGGTTGCGCCGGAGCCGCCGGAGGCGCCCGTCGAGCTCGAGGGGAACCCGCTGCTGGAGGATGCGCCGCCGTTGCCGCCGCCGTCTGGCGCGTCGTCGCCGCAGGCCGTGAGAAGGAGGAAGAGTGGCGAAAGGAGGAGAAGTACCCGTGTCATGGGGGGCGCCCGGCGCAAGCCGTGTGCCCGCGGAAACCGCGGGAAAGGGGGAGAGCCGACGGGGCGGCTGAGCCAACGTGGGCCCTCCGGGGGGGCCGGGGCGGGCAGGCGTGACGCGGGTTGCCGGGCGCGGGTTGGCCGCCCTGTCGCGGTGAGGGTAGGGTCGCGCGGAAGGACGTCGGGGAACCGGTCGTTCCTTCCTCGAGCCATGTCGTTCCGTCGGTCGTTCCTGGTCGTGCTGGTGGTGTCCATGCTCTGGGCAGGGCAGGCGCACGCCGACAAGGACAAGGACCGCGACAAGGGCAAGGGCAGCCCGAGCGCGTCGGCGTCGGCGTCGGCTGCGCCTGCTGCCGCCGGCCCGCTCCCGGTGATCCCGAAGTTGCAGCCGGTCACGCTGCCGCAGCCCGACCCCGGCGCACTGAAGGAGCTCGATAGCGTGCTCGAGCGCATCACCTCGGCCGACGAGCGCGCGCGCGTTAACGCCAGCAGCGCGCTGGGCGAGGCCGCACCGTCGGCGGTGCCGGCCATCCACGTTCGCGTCCAGGAGATCCGCGGGTCCATCGATCGGGAAGCGGCGCCGCGGGCTCTCGAGGATGCACGCAAGGCCGGTCGCAAGAAGCTCAAGGGCGAGGGCAAGGGCAAGAAGGGCGAGGACGAGGACGGCGACTGGCTCGAGTTCATGCTCGACAACGCGCGCCCCAAGGACACCGCCTGGCGCGACGTGGTCAAGCTGCTGGCCATGTCGCGCATGCTGGCGGCGGTCGCCAGCACGCCGGCGGTGCGCGAGCTCATCGCCTACCACTCGTTCTTCGGCGACATGTTCCGCATCGACCTGCAGCGCCAGATCACGCGCCTCAAGGACAAGGCGGTTCCGGCGCTCATCGAGGCTCGCCAGCACGACGCCAAGATCGTCCAGCGCTGGGCGAACCGTATGCTCGACTCGCTGGGCAAGGCCATCCCCGGCGAGGCAGTGGCCACCAACGACACCCAGATCCTGGCCGACGTCCTGCGCGCCTACGGTCGCACCCGCGACGTCGATGCGGTGCGAGTCATCCTCTCCTTCTCCAACCACGATCGCGTGCAGCTGCGCGAGGCGGCGCGCGAGGCCGTGGGTGCCATCGGCGAGCCCGGCATGTGGCAGCTGCGCGAGGTCTACCTGGGCATGACCGGCGACAAGCCCCCACGAGAATGGGCCTGGGACCGCGTGGCGCGCGAGCTCTTCGCCCTGTACGACCGCGCTCGCTTGGCCGAGGTCCACGAGATGATGCAGGCCGGCCTGGCCGCCGCCGCCGCCAGGAAGCCGCAAGAGGCCACCGACGCCTTCGACAAGGTCCTGGCCCGCTCCCCCCTGTACGACCGCCGCGCCGAGATGGTCGACGCCTACCGCGCTCGCGCGCGCGAGATGGAGGCCGACAAGCCCGACGAGGCGCTGGCCATGCTCCGCAAGGCCCTCCGTCTCGACCCCAAGGGCCCCTCCGCCAGGCCTATCGAGGCCGACATCGCCTACCTCGAGGGCATGGTCCTCATCGCCCGCGGCACACCGGACAAGTTCATCCTCGAGCGCGCCATCGAGCTCGACCCGCGCCATGATCGCGCGCGCGCCGCCCTGGCGTCCCTGGAGGACAAGGCCATCGAGCGCCAGTCGAACCTGCGCCGCTACAGCGCGGCCGCCACCATCGGCGTGATCGCGCTCCTCGGCATCGCATTGCTCGCGCGCCGCCGCAGGCCGGCTCCCTCTCCCGCGGCGCCGCAGGCCACTCCGGGCGTGCCGCCTCCTTCGCCTGCCGCGCCCGCGCTCACGGCGCGCCGGCGCCTGCCGGCCTTGCGCCTGCCGCGCCCGCGCCTGCCGAGTCGCCGCCGAGCGCCGATCGCCAGGATCCCGAGCACTAGAAGCGGTGCGCTCACCGATCGAGCGCCCGATCGCCGTCGGCACGGGCGCCGTCACGCTCGCCGTGCTGGGCTCCGTCTACTTGGAGGCGCGGAACACGAGGTAGCGCAGGCTGCCGGTCTCGTAGGCGATGCGGATCCGCGCCAGCGTCAGGGCGAACACCTTGTTGGAGGACGGGCCGAGGAGGAATCGCCGCGCCTCGGCGTCCGTGGCGAGCTTCGTCGCCAGGCGCTGGATGCAGATCGTCCACGTCTTCTTCACGCGATCGGTGATGTCGTCCACCGGCTCCAGCTGGAGCCCGGCCTCCTGGATCATGGCCGAGTATTCATCCTCGGTGCACAGACGCATGCGGCCCTCGGTGCAGATCGGGCCGAGGAGGAGGCGCCGCTCGAGCGAACCCGGTTGCTCGCGCGAGATCCAGGCGCAGACCCGCAGCGCGCCGCCGGGAGCAAGCACCCGGGCGGCCTCGGAGAAGAAGCGCCGCACGTCCGGCATGTGCTCGGAGCTTTCGATGGCGAGCACGAGGTCGAAGGAGGCATCGGGGAGCGTGTTGGTCAACCAGTCCTGGAGGACGAACCGGGGACCTGCGCCGCGGTCGCTCGCCGCCAGCGCGAAGTCGTGTTGCGCGCGCGAGACCGTGTAGCCCACGACGTCGGCGCCCGTCTCCTTCGCCAGCAGCCGCGCCGTTTCGCCATAGCCGCAGCCGACGTCGCACACGCGGCTGGCGCTGGTGAGTCGCACTCCAGCAATGGCATGCCGGACGAGGTTATCGGTTGCCGCCTGGATGCTCTCGCCCCCGGCGAGCCACAGCCCGTGGTGAACGTGCGTGCCCCAGATCGTGCGGTAGAACTCGTCGAGGTCGTCGTAGTGCGACGCCACCGTGGCCGGGGATTCGGTTCGCGTGGAGTCGATCATCTGCGGAGACCTCCGTTGTCCGGCGCAAACGCAAGCACCGTGCCCGCGGCCTGGCGCGCCGGGCGAGAAATCGGTGCCCCTCGCACGCCGGCGCCGCGGGGTCCGTGCAGGCGGAGCGCATCGATGCGGCCCGCCGCTCCTGCCAGCTCATCGCGCGGCGCGGCCCGGAGCTACGTTCCGGGCGTGCGCCCAGACCTCCGGAGGAGCGCGCGCCGCCTGCGGCCTCGCGAGCCAGCCGCGCCGGCCCCGCCGCGCCGCTTGTCGGGGGGCGGCCCGAGGCCCCACTATGGCCCTGGCATGCTCGTCTGCCGGACGGTCTACGGCATCTACTACCCGGAGACGCGCCGCATCGTCGACGACCTCTGGAAGCAGCGCCCGCACCACTGGTACGAGCGCAACTACGACAAGGGACAGGACGCCATGCACGGCCCCTTCCTGGCGCGCTGGCGGGCCTGGTCGCACGAGGCCGGCGTCCGCCTCGGGGACGGCTTCCTCCACGAGTACCCGACCGCGGGGGCCAACGAGGGGATCCACGCCGTGCTCGCGCACCTCGCCAGCCGCCGCGGCGAGCCGCGTCCGCGCGTGCACGTCTTCGAGGGCGAGTACGAGGGCTACCCGCACATCGCCGCCGCGCTCGGTCTGGAGGTGCAGACGCACGCGCGCGAACCCGAGATCTATGCCACCACGCTGGCCGCGTCCGCGCGCCCCGGGGACTGGTTCTTCCTCTCGCAGCCCTCGGCCATCGACGGTGACGTGTGGGCGGGCCTGGGCGGCTTCCTGGCCTGGCTGCGGCGCGAGGCGCCGGCGGTCTCGGTGGCCGTGGACCTGACCTACGTCGGCGCGGTGGCCCGCGACTTCACCATCGACCTCGACAGCCCCAACGTGGCCGTCGCTCTCTTCAGCCTGAGCAAGCCGTTCGGCGTCTACTACCACCGCGTCGGCGGCGTGGTGGCGCGGCAGCCGCAGGCGCTGCTCCACGGTAACCTGTGGTTCAAGAACCTCTTCTCCCTGCACCTCGGCGAGCGCCTGCTCGCCGCGCACGCCGCGCGTGACCTGCCGCGCCGCTACGCGCCCCTGCAGCAGCGCGCCCTCGAGACGGCCATCGCCCAGGGCGTGGTCGACCCCGCCGCGCGCCCGAGCGACGCGGTGATGCTGGCCACGGCCACCGTCAGCGGCAGCGACGGCGGCGAGTTCTTCCGCTGCGCCACCCGCGACGGCATGGGGCTGCGCTGGTGCCTGGCTCCGGGGATGGACGGCCTGCTGCCGCACGAGGTGGAGCGATGAAGAACCCGAACCTGCTCCGCTCGCCGGCCGAGGCCACCGACTTCGTGAACCGCCTCTGGCGCAGCGACCTCTTCCAGGGCAGCGCCTACATCGCGGCCTGGGTGGCGCGCTTCGCCGAGAACCCCACCGTGTTCGCGGAGATGAGCGACGTCGATCGCGAGACGCCGCACTTCGGCACCTGGTTCGGGATGACCTACCTGCGCAGCTACGCCGAGGACGTCATCTCCGACCTCTATTACCTGCACGAGATCGTGCACGCCGTGCACCTCCGATACCAGCCCGGCGCCCTGTTCACGTCGTGGTACCGGCGCATGAACGGCATCGAGCTCTCCGCGTCGCTGGAGACCGAGGGCTACGTGTACCTGCGCATCCCCGGCCTGCGCGAGCGCTCCTTCAGCGACGAGATCTGGGCCGACCGCTACCTGGGTGGCCAGCGCCGCCTGGGCGAGGGGCTGCTGGAGATCATGCGGCAGGACCGCTACCGCGCCATGCAGCACCCGGATCCGATGGATTACTGCGAGCAGCAGATCGCCGCCTACGCGCGGCAGAATTTCCAGTGGGCCGGCTGCTGGAAGCTGGAGACGGGCATCGACGAGCAACGGCGCCCCGCCTACCTCCACGTCGAGGCGCACATGGCCGAGCTGCGCGCCGGCGCCATCGACCTCGACGCCCACCTGCGCTGGCTGCGGCGCTGGGGCGAGGTGCCCTTCCCCGATCAGGCGCGCCTCTTCGCCCCCATCTACTGGGAGAACAAGCTCTCGTACCAGCTGCGCAAGCTCTGAGCGGCCTCGGTATCCGGCTACGGCGCGCCGCCGGGCGTCAGCGATTCATCGACTCCAGCAGCTCCTGGTTGGTCTGCGTCTTCTTCACCCGGTCGAGCAGGAACTCCATCGAGTCGACCACGTTGAGCGGGTGCAGGAGCTGGCGCAGGTGCCAGACGCGCTCCAGCGCCCAGGCTGGCAGGAGCATCTCTTCCTTGCGGGTGGCGCTGCGGTTGATGTCCAGGCACGGGAAGATGCGCTTCTCCATCAGCTTGCGATCGAGGTGGATCTCGGAGTTGCCGGTGCCCTTGAACTCCTCGAAGATCACCTCGTCCATGCGCGAGCCGGTGTCGACCAGCGCCGTGGCCACGATGGTCAGCGAGCCGCCCTCCTCCACGTTGCGCGCCGCGCCGAAGAAGCGCTTCGGCTTGTGGAGGGCCTGGGAGTCGACGCCGCCGCTCAGCACCTTGCCGCTCGGCGGCAGCACCGCGTTGTAGGCGCGTGCCAGGCGCGTGATCGAGTCGAGCAGGATCACCACGTCCTGCCTCTGCTCCACCATGCGCTTGGCCTTCTCCAGCACCATCTCCGCGACTTGCACGTGCCGAGCCGGCGGCTCGTCGAAGGTCGAGCTCACCACCTCGCCCCGCACCGTGCGCTGCATGTCGGTCACCTCCTCCGGGCGCTCGTCGATGAGCAGCACGATGAGGCGGGTGTCCGGGTGGTTGTCGGCGATGGCGTTGGCCAGCTGCTGCAGGAGCATCGTCTTGCCGGCGCGGGGAGGGGAGACGATGAGGCAGCGCTGCCCCTTCCCGATGGGGCAGAGCATGTCGATGATGCGCGTGGAGAAGCCCGCGCTGCCGTGCTCGACCGAGAGCTTCTGCTGCGGGTAGGTCGGCGTCAGGCTGTCGAAGAGCACCTTGTCGCGCCCCTCGCGCTCCTCGGGGGACTGGCCGTTCACCGAGTCCACCTTGAGGAGCGCGAAGTACGCCTCGCGGTCCTTGGGCGGGCGGATGGACCCGCACACCGCGTCGCCGGTGCGCAGGTCGAAGCGGCGCACCTGCGACGGCGAGACGTAGATGTCGTCGGGGCCCGGCAGGTAGTTGTAGTCCGGGGCGCGCAGGAAGCCGAACCCGTCGGGCAGGCACTCCAGCACGCCTTCGCTGAAGAGCTGCCCGTTCTGCGCGGCGTGCGCGGTGACCAGCGCGAAGACCAGCTCCTGCTTGCGCATGGCGGCGGCGCCGTCGATGCGGTGTGAGCGGGCCAGCGTGACCAGCTCGCCAATCTGCTTCTGCTTCAGCTCGCGCAAATGCATGGGGACTCCGCGACGTCGAACCGGGGCGCGATCACTTCTTGCGCGGCAGCTTGATGATCGGCCGCCGCGTGGCCGGCGCGTCGGCGCCCGCGTCCGGCGTCTCCTCGGCCAGCGAGCTGCCGGCCTTGACGAACGCCGGCTGCTCCACGTTGACCGTGCCGTAGGAGTAGCTGAGCTTGACGTCGCCGCGGTCACTGCCCGTCGAGACCTGGGCGCTGACCTTGTGCGGGTCGCTGCCGGCGCCGGGCTTGTCGAGCACCTCCACCGGGCCGCGCATGCGAGCCACCAGGCCGGGCACGTTGCCGCACACCTTGAAGATGGCCCGCTCGGTCCACGGCTTGCCAGTGCGGCGCGCGCCGCGCCAGCGGCCGATGATCAGCTCCTCGTTGTCGCGCGGGTGCCAGCGCCACACCTTGTCGAAGGCCACCGTGGCCTCGGTCACCGCGCGATGATCGGGCGGCATGGCCTTGAGCAGCGCGGCCGCGAGGTTGGTCTCCACCGCCGGCTCCTCGACCATGGGCGCCTGCTTCTGCGGGGCCAGGTTCACCGCCGCCGCGTTGGCGGGCCCCGAGCAGCAGCGGAAGCCGACGGCCTTGCCCTTGTTCGCCGGCGGGCGGCCCTGGCCGTTGGCGCAGCGGAACTGCAGCACCGGCAGCGGACCCTGCCCGCCGCGAACGGTGGCCAGGTCGCCGCTGGTGCCGCGTCCCCAGGCGCTCGCCGTCCACTCCCAGGCCAGCCCGTGCATGTCCTTCACCCCGAAGCCGCTGACGCACTTGGGCCGCTTGTCGGTGAGGAGGTCGGTGGCGATCTTGCAGTTCTGCTGATTGTGACCGGCCCCGTACTCGAAGGTGGCGTTGTTCGGGCCCTTGCAGGCGCGCTCCCATTCCAGCTCGGTGCACAGCCGCTTGCCCTGTGTGGTGCACAGCGCCGCGGCCTCGTCGCGGCTCACGTCGGTGCGCATCGGCTTGGTGGGGTCGTTCGGGTACGGCAACACGTCGATGGCGAACTCGCCCATCTGGATGCTGTCGCCGACCAGCTCCTCGTTGGTGATGCGCGGCGCGCCGCCGCACGGCGTGCCGGCCTTGAGTGCGCCGGCGGGGATGGTGACCACCGGCCCCTGCGCGCTGGCGCCGGCGTCCCCGGCCACCCCGCCGTCCGACGTCGTGCTGGTGGCGGTGCCCTTGCTGCCGCAGCCGGCGGCGCACGCCGCCGCCAGCACCCACCAAGCCTTCGATTGCCCGGGCATCGCCGGCCACGCTAGACGCGTAGGGCAATCGTTGCCAACCGGAAGCGATTTCGCTACGAATCGGCGAACTTTTCATGAGCTTGAAACAGGTCCAGGTGACCGTCCGCGGTCGCGTGCAGGGCGTCTTCTTCCGGGCGTCTGCCCAGCGCGAGGCGCGCCGGATGGGGCTCACCGGCTGGGTGAAGAACCGACCGGATGGCTCGGTGGAGCTGCTGGCCGAGGGCGAGGAGGACGGCCTCAAGGACTTCCTCGCCTGGGCCCACCACGGCCCCTCGGCCAGCCGCGTCGAGCGGGTCGACGTCCGCTGGCGCAGCTACACCGGCGAGCTCCCCGACTTCCGCATCGTCGACTAGGCCGCGCACCACCGAGCCGGCCCGGGGGACCCGGCAATCACTGGCGATTGCCATGGGTTGCACCATTGCTCGGCGCCCCGGCCGGGCCCGCCAGATTATCTGGCACACCTCTTGCGCGGCCACTCGTGGTACCGTCGCCCACGTGCCCGCCAAGGACTCCGGCAAGACGGCCGCCGCTCGCATCGCCGAGCTGGAGGCCCGCCTGGCGCGGGAGGAGAAGACGGTCCAGGCGTTGCGCGAGGTAGGCCTGGCGCTGGGCTCGACCCTCGACCTCGACCAGCTCCTGGAGCTCATCCTCGGCAAGATCACCGAGCTCCTGGAGGCCGACCGGGCCACGCTCTACCTCCTCGACGAGCAGCGCCAGCGCCTCATCTCGCGGATCATCATCGGCGAGGAGGCCCGGTCCATCGAGCTGCCGGTGGGCGAGGGCATTGCGGGCCATGTCGCCAAGGTCGGCAAGACGGTGCGCATCAAGGACGCTTATCGCGACAAGCGATTCCAGCGTGAATGGGACGAGGCCACCGGCTATCGCACGCGCAGCATGCTCGCGGCGCCGATGAAGAACCACGTCGGCCGCACCATCGGTGTCATCCAGGTGCTCAACAAGCGCCTGGCCACCGAGCCAGAGGCGGAGTTCTCGCAGCACGATGAGGAGCTGCTCACCGCGCTGGCCACCCAGGCCGCGGTGAGCATCGACAACTCGCGCCTCTTCCTCTCGGTCATCCAGAAGAACATGCAGCTCGTCGACATCAAGGAGCAGCTCGAGCATCGCGTCAGCGATCTCAAGCTCCTCTTCGACCTCGAGAGCGCCATGAGCAAGGCGGCCACCCTCGAGGACCTGGCCAGCGCGGTCATCGCCGAGGCGGCGCACGCATGCCAGGCGCGAGCCGGCGCGCTGCTCATCGACGAGGAGGAGGGAGGCACCTACCTGTACTTCGTCGACGTCGGCCAGCCGGGGCCGCGCGGCTCGGTGCGGCCGCCGCCGGGCGGCGACGACGACGCCGACCTGGCCAGCTCGGTGGAGTCCCCGGACGCGCCCGAGGGCCCGGCGGTGACCATCGCCCGCGATCACGAGGTGAAGCGCATCGCGGTGAAGCGCGGCGAGGGTGTCATCGGCTGGTCGATGAGCCACAACGAGGCGGTCAGCATCCCCTCCGCCCACGATCCGCGCGGCGCCGAGGCCGATGGTCCGGTGTCGGCCCGCCTCGGCCAGATCCTCGGTCTCACCGTGCTCAGCGCCATCGCCGTGCCGCTCGAGGGGGAGGACGGCATGCCCGTCGGGGCCATGGCCCTCTACAACTCCGTCAAGCCCAGCTACTTCTCGCAGGACGACCGCGCCTTGCTGCGCCTCGTCTCGGCCAACGCCTCCACCGCCGTGCGCCTCTTCCGCTCGCGCATCGAGCGCGAGAAGAGCGAGCGGCTGACGTCCATCGGGCGCCTGCTCTCCGGCGTCATGCACGACATCCGCACCCCGCTGACGGTGATCAGCGGCTACGTGCAGCTCATGGCCACCGCCCCCGACGCGACCACCCGCAACGAGCACGCGCGCCTGGTGCTCAAGCAGTTCGACGTCATCAGCGCCATGCAACGCGAGGTGCTGGAGTTCGCCCGCGGCGAGAAGAGCATCCTGGTGCGCAAGGTCTACCTGACCAAGTTCTTCTCCGACATCGAGAAGCAGATCATGCCCGAGCTCGCCGGCACGCGCATCGCGCTGACGGTGGAGCTCGAGGACCGCGGCACGGCGCGCTTCGACGAGGCGAAGATGACGCGGGTCCTGCACAACCTGGTGCGCAACGCCATCGAGGCCATGGGCGACAACGGCGGCAAGCTCGTGGTGCGCGCCGCTCGCGAGGGCAGCGAGCTGGTGATCACCGTCTCCGATACCGGACAGGGCGTGCCCAAGGAGATCGAGGGGCGCCTCTTCCAGTCCTTCGTCACCGCCGGCAAGCGGCGCGGCACCGGGCTGGGCCTGGCCATCGTGAAGAAGATCGTCGACGAGCACCAGGGCAGCGTGTCGGTGCAGTCCAGCGAGCGCGGCGCGACGTTCACCGTGCGCATCCCCCAGGATGTGCCGCAGCCGCAGGCCGCCCAGGCGCCGCGCCGCAACTCGGCTCAGGGCTTGTGAGAGGGCGTGTGAGAGGGCGTGTGAGAGGGCGCGTGAGCGCGTGTCTCGGCGCAAGACAGAGAACGTGAGCCAGGCCCGCCTGCTGCCGCTGCTGGAGCCGCACGACGCAACCCTGCAGAAGTGCGTCTACTGCCCGAAGCTTTCGCGGGCGGCGTGTCCGGTCTCCAACGTCGAGGCCAGCGAGACGGTGACGCCGTGGGGCAAGATGAGCCTGGCCTGGTTCGCCTCGCGCGGGGACGTGCCCGTCGACGTCGAGCACGCCGCCCCGGCCTGGGCCTGCTCCGGCTGCTACGGGTGCCGTGAGCGCTGCGATCACAAGAACGAGGTCTCCACCGTGCTGCACGACGCGCGCGCGGAGATGTTCCAGCGCGGTGCCGCGCCCGAGGGCGCGCGGGCGGTGGCCAGCGCCACCCGCGTCGGCGAGCGCGCGGCCGACATCGCCGCGCGGGCGCAGGCCCTGGCCGCCGAGCGCCCCGCGCCACGCACCGGCGGCGCGGCCCTGCTGGTGGGCTGCGGATACCTGCGCCGCGCACCGGAGGTGGCGCGCGACATCGTGGCCCTGGCCGAAGGCCTGCTCGGCGAGGTGCCGCGCCTGGTGACCGGGTGCTGCGGTCTGCCCCAGTACGGGGCCGGCGATCGGCCCGGCTTCGAGGCCACCGCGCGCGCGTTGCTGGCCGAGCTCGGCGGCGCCACGCGCGTCCTCGTCGCCGACCCGGGCTGCGCGCGTGCCTTGCTCGTCGACTACCCGCGCGTCGGTGTCCTCCCGGCCGTCGCGGAAGGCGGCGGGCGTCAGGGCGCCATCGGCATGGCCGCCAGCGGCGGCGCTCCGGCGAGCACGCCGCGGCCCGAGCTGCTCCTCGACCTGTGCGCCTCGTCCTCGAAGATCGGTGCCTCGCCGCGCGCGCCACAGGGCACGGTGCGCTGGCACGACCCCTGTCAGCTCGGCCGCGGCCTGGGGCGCTTCGACGAGCCGCGCGCCCTCCTGCGCCGCATCCTCGGCCGCCCGCCCGAGGAGTTCCTCTATCAGCGCGAGCTCGCCACCTGCAGCGGCGCGGGCGCCATCCTGCCGGCGACGCGCCCCGAGACCTCGCGCGGCATCGCCGACGCCCGCATCGCCGAGCACCGCGAGCGCGGCGGCGGCACGCTGGTCACCGCCTGCGCCTCGAGCCTGCACCGCTTCCGCAGCCGTGGGGAGGAGGCCGTCGACCTGCACACCCTGCTCGCCGAGAGCCTGCGCTAGCGTCGACGCGCTCCATCCTGGACCGCAACGCCGCGCCTGGCGCCGATCGGCGTCGTGTTGTCGGGCGTGCCCGGCCGGAGCGAATACACTCAGCCCGGCCCGCATGCTCGTCCCCGACCCGAAGACCGCCCCCGCCCCCGCGGCCGCCGCGCGCCGGCGCACCGTGGCGGCCCGCCTGGTCGCCGGGTACGCGGTGGTGCTGGTGGCCTTCGCCATCCCGGTGGCCTGGAGCTTCCAGGCGCTGCGCACGGCGGCGCACGAGGCCGAGCTGCTCCGTTCCGGCTACGCGCCCCTCTTGCTCCGCGTCGGCGAGGCGCTGGCCGAGCAGAACGTGTGGAACGTGCAGCTGAACCACATCACCTCCGCCAAGAACCCGGCGGACGTCCGCGAGTGGATCGAGACCGCGCGCCGCACCCGCCCGCTGACCTTCTCCCAGGTACGCATCGCTGCCGAGCGCGGCCTGGCCGACGAGACCGACCCGTCCAGCGTGCGCTTCCGCGACGACGTGCTGCACGACGCCACCGCCGTGGAGCGCTCCCTGGGCAGCGACCAGGACCGGTACCAGGCGCTGTTCCAGGCGCTCGGCGTCGGTGACCTGGACGCCGCCGAGCGCGCCCGCAGCGAGCTGGTCAAGCGCGAGGCCGAGGGCGCCGGGCGCCTGCGCGCCATCAAGAGCCGCGTCGAGGAGCGCATGGAGAAGCTGTCCGTCGACGCCAAGCGCCGCGAGCGGCGCAGCATCGAGCTCCTCGTCGGGCTGACCCTGCTCACCCTGGCGGTCGGCGCGGCCACGGTGGTCTACGCGCGCCGCGTGCTGGCCCCGCTCACCGCGGTGACCGAGCGCGCCAAGGCGGTGGCCCTCGGCGATCTCACGCCGCGCAAGGTGGTGGCGACGCGGGACGAGATCGGCGAGCTGGCCACCACCTTCGAGGGCATGGTGGCCGCCATCCAGCGCGCGCGCTCCGAGCTGGTGCAGGCCGAGCGACTGGCGACCATCGGCAAGATGGCGGCGCACATCACCCACGAGATCCGCAACCCGCTCTCCTCCATCGGCTTGAACATGGAGCTGCTCGAGGAGGAGGTGGGCAAATCCAGCGACGGGGAGTCGGCCCAGCTCGTCGCCGCCGTCAAATCGGAGGTCGAGCGCCTCTCGCGCATCGCCGAGCAGTACCTGAGCGTGGCGCGCCGCCCGCGGCCGCGCCTGGAGCGGGAGCACGTCGACGACCTGGTGCGCGAGCTGATGGCCTTCGTCGGTCCCGAGCTGACGCGCGCCTCGGTGACCCAGGAGCTGTGCATCGACGACGACGTGCCCGAGGTGATGGTCGACGAGTCGCAGCTCCGGCAGGCGCTCCTCAACCTGGTGCGCAACGCGCGTGAGGCCATGCAAGGCGGTGGCTCGCTCACCGTCTCCGTGAAGAACGCGGTCGGCGGCGGAGTGGACCTCACCGTGGACGACACCGGCGCCGGCATCCCCGAGGAGCTGCGCGCCTCGGTCTTCGACCCGTTCTTCACCACCAAGCAGCGCGGCACCGGCCTCGGGCTGGCGGTGACCCGGGAGATCGTCGACGCCCACGGCGGGGCCATCGCCTGCGAGGCGCGCCCTGCCGGGGGCACCCGCTTCCGCATCCACCTCC
Organism: Polyangiaceae bacterium; assembly: GCA_037720395.1. Taxonomy (GTDB): domain Bacteria; phylum Myxococcota_A; class Polyangia; order Polyangiales; family Polyangiaceae; genus JBBJMR01. Next base: position 21,847 of record JBBJMR010000037.1, on the reverse strand, counting down.
CCGAGGTCCGGGCGACCTCCGGGGACTAGAAGGAACCGATCCGCAGGTACTGCAGGACCGCGGCCACGATCCCGAAGCCGACCAGCGCGAAGGCGATCGCCCCGAGCACGAACGGCACCGCGCTGCGCCGGCGCTGCAGGGGGATGGGCATGGTGCTGTGCCCCGGCCCGGTCAGCTCCGGGTCGCGGCGCATGCCGGGCTCGGAGGGCCGCGGCGATGTGCCGCTCGGCGGCGTCTGCCCGTGGGGCTGATAGACGCGCGTCTGGTCCTGGCTGCTCCGCGGCTGCGAGGTGGAGTCGTCGTAGATGCGCGGCAGGTTGTTGGCGACCTGCACGCCGGATGCCGGCGTGGCCCGGTACATCGGCCCGCCGGCGCCGACGGCGTTCGGCATCGGGGTGGTGCCGTAGTGGCCGCGCTGTCCCACGTCCCGTGGAACGGTCGCGGGTCGCGAGTCCGACCCGCCCATGCCCACCTGGTACTGCTGCTGCAGGTTGCTGGTGAGGGGCAGGGTGCGCTGCAGCGAGGAGAGCTGACGCTGCCCCTGCTGCTGCTGCTGCTGTTGGCCCTGCTGCTGCTGCTGCTGGTCCTGCTGCTGCCCTTGCTGCTGCTGGTCCTGCTGCTGCTGGCCTTGCTGCTGCTGGCCTTGCTGCTGCTGGCCTTGCTGCTGCTGGCCTTGCTGCTGCTGGCCTTGCTGCTGCTGGCCTCGCTGCTGCTGGCCTTGCTGCTGCTGGCCTTGCTGCTGCTGGCCTTGCTGCTGCTGGCCTTGCTGCTGCTGGCCTTGCTGCTGCTGGCCTTGCTGCTGCTGGCCTTGCTGCTGTTGCGGTTGGCGTTGTTGCTGCTGCTGCTGGACGACGCCGCGCGGCTGCTGCTGCGCCTGCGGTGGCAGGGGCGTTCCCATCTGCGTGGTCAGCTGGGGGCGAACGGGGGCTGGGTACGAGCCGCTGCCGATCCGCGGGGCCTCCTGGCGTGCGCGCGGGTCTTGCTGGTGCTCCTGCAGGTGCGCGTCGCGCGGCTGCTCCGCACGCCCGTGGGGGTCGCGCAGCGGCTCTGCGCGTGCATACTGCTCGAGCCGCAGCTGCGACGGGTATCCGGTGAGCTGGGAGATGGGCATGGCCAGCGTCGCCGCCGTGTCGGTGGTCGTCTCCATGGCCGAGATCGGCATGTCGGGGCGCTGCGGCTTCGGCGCCCTGGACGAGGCGGCCGGGGGCTCCGAGGACACCCCGCGGCGGTCGCCCTGCTCCGGCCGCGTCGAGCCTGCGCCCGCAGACCTCGCGCCCGACGAAGAGACCGGTTGGATCGAGGCCGGGCGCAGCTCGCGCCACACCGCCAGCGCCTCGGTGGCGTTCTGGAAGCGCTGCATCGGGTCGCGGGCCAGGGTGTGTGCCAGGAAGGCCTCCAGCCGCGGGTCGATGGTGTTGCCCATGGCGTCGGCCAGCTTGCGGGCGTCGGTCTTGGCCTTCATCTCGACCATGACCAGGATGTTGCGCGCCGCGTAGGGGAGCTGGCCGCTGAGCGCCTGGTAGATGAGCGTCCCGCAGGCGTAGATGTCGGCACGCTGGTCGACCGTCTTGGCCTTGCCGATCTGCTCCGGTGGCATGAAGGAGAAGGTGCCCAGGCTCTGGCCCATCTCGGTCAGCGTCTCGCCGCCCATCTCCTTGGGGAGCTTGGAGATCCCGAAATCCAGAATCTTCACGCGGACCATGCCGTCGGGGCGCCGCTCCAGGAAGACGTTGGACGGCTTCAGGTCGCGGTGGATGATTCCCGCCTTGTGGGCGTCGGCCAGGCCAATCCAGACCTGCTCGATGATGGAGTGCAGCTCGTCGAAGGGGATGGGCCCGGTGCGTTTGAGCCGGTCGATGAGGCTCTCGCCCTCGAGGAGCTCGAACACCAGGCAGATGCCGTGCTCGGAGTCCTCCTCGACGTCGAGCACCTGGGTCACGTGGTCGCTGTTGATCGACCCGGCGGCGCGCGCCTCCCGACGGAAGCGGGCCACGGCGGAGCTCTTGGCCTTGGAGTCCGAACGCAGCAGCTTCACCGCCACCGGCCTACCGGTCCGGATGTTCTCCGCCGCGAACACCTCGCCCATGCCCCCGCGCCCGAGCTGGCGGGAGATGCGATAGCGGTTCGCTACGACGGTTCCCGGATCGAGATCCAAAGGGCCTCGTGTCGCCTTCCCCCGGCACCCTTCGTGCCGCGGAGTCGATTATCCTCCGGCCCCGACCCGTTTGTGACTATTTCTCCTAGAATCGGCCGGATAGCGCGGCGCCGCCCCCGGTCGGCCCGGCCGCCGGGGTCAGGAAGATCCCAGGCTTCGGGCCAGAGCCGAGACGCAGCGCCCCGCCGGCGGCGCCGCTCTGCACCTGCACCTCGGGGCGCGTGAAGTAGAAGATGGCCGTGGCCGCCGCGCTGGCGATGGTGGCCCCGAGGAAGATGTCGGCCACCAGGTTGGCCGACTGTACGTCGGAGCGCATGTCCTCGAGCTTCGACCCGGCCTCTGGGCCCGACAGCGTCCCGTTGGCGTCGTCGTAGTCGCCGCGCTTCCCACCGGCGCGCACCATGAAGATCACCGTGGGCACGGCCAGCGCCGCCGTCAGGCCGCCGAAGATCCAGACCGTGGTCGGGACCGGGCGCTCGGTCGTGGTGGCGGGTTTCGTCGTGTCGCCGCCCGGCAGGTCGCTGCTAGTGAAGCCGTCGGCCGTGATCGGCTTGCCGGTGTCGAAGGCGAAGCTGCGCTCGTGGGTGGAGGCGTTGCCGATGTCCACCTTCCACGTCTGGTCGGGCGCCCCGTCGGAGCTGGCGGTGAACACGTGCTGCCCGGGGTGCACGCCGATCTTCTGCGCGGCGGCGGTGACCGCGTACCGGTTGGTGATCGGGTAGCCGCGCGAGGGCGTGCGCACGTCGACGACGCGCACGTTCTGGCGGTCGCTGGTCAGGGTCACCCAGGCCACGGCCGCCTTCAGGCCCTTGAGGTCGCTCTCGACCTGGGCCTTGTCGGGGTGCGGCTTGTCGCCGAGCTTCTGCAGGAAGGTCTCGAAGTGGGCGAGGGCGTCGCCGTCCCGCTCCACCTCCAGCTCGCACACGCCCATGGCCTTGAGCGCGTTGAGCGAGCCGGACAGCTCGTATGCCTGGCGGAACTCGCGCAGCGCCTCCTCGCACTTGTGCCCGCTGGGGTCGTTGTAGAGCACGGCCCCCGCCTCCATGTGCTTCTTGGCGTCGGCCAGCTTCTTGGGGTCTGTCTCCTGTCCGAAGGCAGAGCCCAGCACCAGGGTCGAAGCAAGGAACGCAGCCATCGCTGCTCGAAGTCGCATGGTCCGGGAGCGTACCAGGCTCCAGGCCGTCAGGCGGGCCGCGGGGCCGGTTCCGTCGCGCGCAGGAAGTAGGACCAGTGGTTGGCGCGGTTCTTCTTGCGTTCCAGCACGAAGCGGCGCCCGAAGGCGATGCTCTCGTCGCGCTTCACGTAGCTGCCTCCCTCGAGGCGGAGCAGATCGAAACGAAGCTCCGCGCCGCGGCCATCGAGGAGCCAGTACTCCGGAACGCCGGCGCGGGCATACGCTGCGCGCAGCAGCTTGTCGTCCTTGCGCGTCGACGAATCGCTGATCACCTCGACGACGAGGTCGGGCGTGCCCTGAAGCTCGAGACGATCGTCGTCGCGCGTGGCCTTCATGGCGAAGTGGACGCGGCCCTGGTCCAGCGCCGCGAACGACACGAACATCAGATCCGGCTCGGTGCTCACGGCGGCCTCCTCGTTCGTGAAGAGCACGCCGTCCGAATACAGCTCGCCTAGCCCTTCGTCGCGCACGATGGCACCGAGAGTGATGGTCAGCTCTGTCTTCAGCGTGTTGTGTGTGTCGATAGCTTCCGGGCTCATGTCGATGAGCACCTCCCCCTCGATCCAGCTGGCCTTCACCTTCTCCGGAAACTCGTCGGAGAGCACCCAGTCGCGAAAGCCCCGGTGCAGCAGTGCCTCGGCGGGCACGCGGAGCCGGAAAGGATCGTCCGAGAAGATGATGGCAGCTTCGCTGGACATCTCGGGAGTATAGGGCGCCGGTTCAGCTCCGGCCATGGAGGTCGCGTCTCACTCCTCGTCGGCGCGCAGCTTGGCGAGCACGCTGAGGTCCTCGATGGTCGAGGTGTCGCCGGTCGTCTCGCGGCCGGCGGCGACGTCCTTGAGGAAGCGGCGCATGATCTTGCCGCTGCGCGTCTTGGGCAGGGCGTCGGCGAAGCGGATCTCGTCGGGCTTGGCGAACTTGCCGATCTCCTTGGCCACGTGGTCGCCGAGGGCCTTGATCAGCTCCTTGCCCGGGGTGTTGCCCGGCTTGAGGGTGACGAAGACCACCAGCGCCTGGCCCTTGAGGTCGTCGGGGCGACCGACGGCGGCGGCCTCGGCCACGCCCGGGTGGCTGACCAGGGCGCTCTCGATCTCGGCGGTGCCGATGCGGTGGCCGGCCACGTTGAGCACGTCGTCGATGCGCCCGACCACCCAGTGGTAGCCGTCCGCGTCGACGCGCGCGCCGTCGCCGGTGAAGTACACGCCGCCCTCGACGTCGGTGAAGTACTGCTTGCGGAAGCGCTCGTCGTCGCCCCACACCGTGCGCAGCATCGACGGCCAGGGCTTGTCGAGGATCAACATGCCGCCCTCGCCGGCGCCGACCTCCTTGCCGTGCTTGGTGACCACCTTGGGCGAGACGCCGAAGAACGGCAGGCCGGCCGACCCGGGCTTGCTGTAGGCGGCGCCGGGAAGGGTGGTGATGAGGATCGATCCCGTCTCGGTCTGCCACCAGGTGTCGACGATCGGGCAGCGGCCGTTGCCGATGACCCGGTGGTACCAGACCCAGGCCTCGGGGTTGATGGGCTCGCCCACGGTGCCGAGCAGGCGCAGGCTGGAGAGGTCGGACTTCGAGGGCCACTCGTCGCCCTGGCGGATGAAGGCGCGGATGGCGGTGGGCGCCGTGTAGAGGATGGTGACGCGGTAGCGCTCGATGAGGCGCCAGAAGCGGCCCCAGTCGGGGAAGTTCGGCGCGCCCTCGTACATCAGGCAGGTGGCGCCGTTGGAGAGCGGCCCGTAGACGAAGTAGCTGTGCCCGGTGACCCAGCCGACGTCGGCGGTGCACCAGTAGACGTCCTCGTCGCGGAGATCGAAGACGTACTTGGCGGAGACGTGCGCGCCCACCAGGTACCCGGCGGTGGTGTGCAGCACGCCCTTCGGCTTGCCGGTGGAGCCCGAGGTGTAGAGGATGAAGAGCGGGTGCTCGGCGTCGACGATGACCGGGTCGAAGCTCGCCGACGTGTCGATGGCCTCGTGCCACCACACGTCGCGCCCGTCCTTCATGGTCACCGGGCACTTGTCGCCGAGGTGCTTGAAGACCACGACCTTCTTCACGCACGCCGCCTGCGGCTGGTCGAGCGCGCGATCGACGGCGGACTTGAGCTCGAGCACGTTGCCGCGGCGCCAGCCGCCGTCCTGGGTGATGACCACCTTGGCCTGGCAGTCCTGCACGCGATCGCGGATGGCGTCGGCCGCGAAGCCGCCGAAGATCACCGTGTGCACCGCGCCGAGGCGCGCGCAGGCCAGCATGGCCACCGCCACCTCGGGGACCATCCCCATGTAGATGGCCACCCGGTCGCCCTTCTCCACGCCGAGCTTGGAGAGGGCCTCGGCGAGGAGCACCGTCTGCCGGTACAGCTCGGCGTAGGTCAGGGTGCGGGTGTCGCCGTGCTCGCCCTCCCAGAGGATGGCCGCCTTGTTCCGGGTGGCCGTCTTCAGGTGGCGGTCGAGGCAGCTCTCGGTGACGTTGAGGCGCGCGCCCAGGAACCACTTGCAGTGCGGAAACTCGAAGGTGCTGATCTCGTTCCACGGCGAGCGGAAGACCAGGTCCTTGGCCTCGCGGCGCCAGAAGGCGTCGGGCGACTCGATGCTCTCCTTGTAGAGCCGGTCGTACTCCTCGCGCGTGCCGATGCGCGCCTCCCGGACGAAGTCCGCCGGCGGCGGGAACTGGCGGTCTTCCTTGAGGTACGTGGTGATGCCCTTGTCGTCGCTCATCGCCGGATCGGCGTACTCCCCCGGCGCGGGCGCGTAAACGCCGGGGAAGAGTAGCTACGGAGAGCCGGCGACGGCGCGGGCCGCCGCTACCAGGTGCCGTAGCCGATGCGCACCCCGCCGCCGGCGAGGACGATGGGGTTGTTGCCGTAGGCCTCCTCGTAGAGGCCCTTCATGGCCTGGAACGAGCTCACGAAGGCCAGGCCCACCAGCACGCCGCCGAACTCCAGCTCGATACCCAGCTCGCTGAGCAAGTAGGGATCGAAGCCAGACGTGTCCTTGCACTCGTTGTCTGGCCGACAGCCCGGGACCCGCGCGAAGCCGGTCGCCTCGGGCTCATCGAACTTCAACGAGTCGTGCACGAGGCCACCGCCGAGGATGCCCACGAAGCGCACGCGCCGCGCCGGGGTGTGCAGCCGCAGGTTGAGCCCGATGTGGTAGGAGGCCAGCGTGTAGTCGGCGCCCGGGGACGTCTCGGAAGCGACGTTGATGTTGCTGTACTCGAACATGCCCTCGAACGAGGCGGCGTTGTTGAGGCGGTAGCCGACGCGCGCGCCGAACGCGCCGCCGCTCTCCGATTCCGGGTGGAGGAAATTCCCGGGATGGGCGAGCGGTGCCATCAGCCCGGCGGTGACCATCCCGTAGATCCCGCGCAGCGGCGGCGGCGGCGGCACCACCGGCACCGGCTTGGGCGGCACGTCGGGCAGGGCCTTGGGCGCGGTGCCGCTGATGGGGCGCCCGCCCACGCCGGGGCGGATGTCCTGCGACTTGCCGGCGGCGACGTCGACCTCGACCGCGTACGAGCTCTGGCCCCCGGGCTGGTACCACTGCACGACGTGCGTGCCGGGGTCGAGGAAGCCCGCCCAGCTGCCGTACCCGACCGCCTTCTGATCGATGGCGATGGCCGTCTTGCCGTCATCGGCGCGCACCGTGAGCCAGCCCTGGTTCGGGGTGAGGCGCAGGATGACCTTCACGTCCTTCTGGCCGCTGGCGATGGTCACGTTCTCGCTGCCGGTCGCGAACCCCGGCGCGCTGGCCCCGATGCGATGCGGGCCGGGGCCGAGCGCGATGGGCTGCTTCTCCGCCCCCGCGGGCAGCGCCGCGCCATCGACGGTGACCGAGGCGTTCGCCGGCGCGAGATCGAGCGTCACGTAGCCGAGCAAGCTGCGCATCTCGGCGATGGCGTCGGCGGCGGCCTTCTTGTCGGCCTCGGTCATGGTGTCCGGGTGGCGCGCCAGGGCCAGCTCCAGCGAGGCGATGGCCCTGGGGTACTCGAAGCGCTCCTTGTGGCAGAGCGAGATGTTGACCAGCGGGTTGGCCTTGGGCTGCGCGCGGTAGGCGGCCTCGAACTCGACGATGGCCGCCTGGTAGTTCCGGTCCTGGTAGAGCTTGACCCCGTTGTCCATGTGCTGGCGGTAGCTGCCGGCCTGGGCGGCGGGTTTTTGCTTCGCGCCGTCGGGACCCTGCTGTGCGCGCGCCGCGGGCCCGGCGCCGAGCGCGACGGCGCACGCGAGCGCGGCGAACCCGGCTCGGATGGTGCGACCCTTTCGCGCGCCCGCGGACATGGCGGGCACAAGGTAGCGGGCCGGCGCGCCCCGGACCAGCGACCGCCGCACCGCGGCACGGTCACCGCGCCGGTGCCGACTACCAGCTGCCGTAGCCGACGCGGAGCTGGAAGCCGACCTGGGCCAACGCGCTGCCGAAGCTGTCGCTGCTGGTGCCGCTGGGGTCGCTGGACGCATCGGTGTCGCCGCCCCCCGACGAGGTCGGCATGATCGGCAGGGCGGCGCCGAGAATCAGATGCCCGATCTGCACCTCGATGGCCGGCTCCAGCAGCAGGTACGCGCTCACCGCGCCGTCGGGCTCGCCCAGCGACAGCAGTCCTTCGGAGAAGGTCAGCGAGTCGTAGGCCAGGCCGCCGCCCATGGTCCCCACGAAGCGCACCGTCTTGCCCTTGGTCATCAGGCGCAGGTTGGCGCCTATACGCAGGCTCTCGGTGTCGAAGGAGCCATCCGCCTCCCTCTCGGGTAGGAAGACAATCCCGTCGCCGCCGGCGCGGCCGTACTGGAACAGGCCCTCGAGCCCGAGGATGGTGGCCACGCGGTACCCGATGCGGACGCCGCCTGCCACGCCGGGATCGTTGCTGGCGGTGTCGAGCTGGCTCGGGTCGGTGCTCACGCCGTACACCGTGCCGGTGAGGAAGCTGTAGAAGCCGCGCACCGGCGGCGCGGGCGGCTCCTCCGGCGGGTCGGGGCCTTCGCCGTTGCGCGGCACCGGCCCGCCCAGCCCCTGGCGCACGTCCTGCGCCTTGCCGGCGGCGACGGTGATCGACTGCTCGTACGGCGCCGCACCCGGCTTGTACATCTGCACGAAGTGGTTGCCCGGCGCCAGGAAGCCGGCCCAGGTGCCGTACCCGAGCGGCTTCTGGTCGACGGCGATGGCCGTCTTCCGATCGGTCGCGTAGATCGTCACCCAGCCCTTGTCGGGCAGCAGCGCCAGGGAGACCTTCTTGCCCTTCTCCCCGCTGGACACGGTGACCGAGCTGGTGGCGCTGGCGTAGCCGTCCGCGCGCGCGCCGATCTGGTGCGTGCCCGGCCCGAGCGGGACGGGCTGCGTCGCCGCCGCCTTGGCCAGGTCGACGCCGTCGACGCTGAGGGTGGCCGCTGCCGGGGTGACCTCCACCGTCACGTACGCCAGCAGCGACTTCATCTCGGCGATGGCGTCCTCGGCGTTCTTCTTGTCGGCGGCGGTGAGCGTGTCCGGGTGCTTGGAGAGCGCCGTCTCCAGGCTGGCGATGGCCCGCGGATAGTCGAAGAGGCCCTTGCGACACAGGGCGATGTTCAGCAGCGGGCTGGCCTTCGGCTTGACCCGGTAGGCAGCCTGGAACTCGGCGATGGCGGCCTCCAGGTTCCGGTCCTGGTAGAGCTTCACGCCGTTCTGCATGTGCTGCTTGTAGGCCGCCTCGTCGCCGCCCTTGTCGGCGGGCTGCGCCGCGGCGGACCCGGCGACGGTCGTGGCCGCCATGCCCGTCGCGGCGCACAGCACGAGGGAGAGGAGCCGGGCAGGCAAGCCTCGATGGCTGGGAGGTAGCAGGGGCACCGCGGCGCAGCCTAGCCGGGAGCAACGCGCGACGACAGTCTGCGAAGCTTGCCTCCCAGCGCCGTGGTTGCGCCGCGCCGCGCCGGCCCCGAACGCGCGGAGCTTGCGCTCTGGCGCCTTCTCGCCGGATGATCGGGCATGCGCTTCCTTCCTCTGCTCGCGGTGTGGGTCCCGCTCGGCCTCTGGGGCTGTGGTGGCGACGTGGTCGTCGATGGTTCTCCGACTGGATCGGGGGGCAGCGGTGCGTCCAGCAGCGGGACCAACCCGTCGACCGGCGCGCAAGGACCGGACACGGCCACCGCCGGGCCCGGACCGGGGCCGACCAGCGCCGGCCCGGGCGTGACCACCGGCCCGCAGACGTGCAGCTGCACCGACGGGTGCGCCAAGCTCGTCGAGTGCGGCAACGCCGTCGACTGCGATGAGGTGTGCGCTTCCGCCGACCCGCAGGTCGAGGCCATCCTGCAGTGCGTCTGCAGCACGCAGAGCTGTGACTTCGAGAGCTGCTTCGACCCCATGCCCGACAGCTGCGTCGAATGCATCTCCCAGCCGTTCGGCACCTGCGACGCACAGATCGAGAGCTGCGTGCAGACCGACGGCTGCCTCGAGCTCGCCAACTGTCACGGGGCGTGCGACTTCGACCACGGGTGCGTGCAGGACTGCGACATGGAGTTCCCGCAAGCCACGGGGGCCGCCTACAACCTGCTGTCGTGCGCTGTCTGCCAGGTGTGCTTCGACAGCTGCCCCAGTGCGGCGATCGACCTCTACTGCTTCGCCGGCGGCGACTGAGGGCTACTTCGCCAGCTCGGCCTCGATGGCGATGACCACCGGACTGTTCTGGAACTGGGCGGACGTCGGGTCCTCGCCCCAGTACTCGAGCTGCGCGAAGTGATTGATGAGCTGGCCGTCGCGCGAGACGAGGTACTTGTGGAAGTTCCAGGTCGGCTCGGAGGTCGCCACCGGCCCCGGGTTCGGCTGGGAGAGCAGCCACTCGAAGACGGGCTGCGGCACCTCGGGCCCGGCGCCGTCGGGATCGATCACGTGGTCGATGGCGAACTGATCGAAGGTCAGCCCGTACTTCTCGGTGCAGGCGTCGATCTGGCCCTCGTTCCCGGCCTGATCGAAATCGTCACTCACGAACCCGAGAACCTCGAGCCCCATCGCTTCGTACTCTGCCTCCAAGACCTGGAGGCCCGCCAGTTGCGGCGTGCTGCCTCAGAGGGCAGCGCCGTTGAATATGAGCATCACGTCGCCGCGGTAGCGACACATCGGCACCGGGTCGACGGCGTCGAACATGTCGCCCGTCTTCTCCCAGATGCTGCCGGGCTCGGCCGGGGGATCGCACACGAACGCGCCCGAGCCGCCGGAGCCGCCCGCGCCGGGGCCAGGGCCGACGGCGCTGGCCGACGCCGAGATCGACGCGCCCACCGAGGCCACGCTGCCCGTCGTTGCGCCGCCCGACCCGGCGCCGGGGTTGCCGCCTGCGCCCGCGGCGTCGCTGTCGCCGTCGAGCTCGAGCAGCCCGCGCCGAAATGGAGGGCCAGCAGCGCCGGCCAGGCGAGGTCGATACCGCGGAGCTCCCCCAGTGGTCGGGCCATGGATCGCATCCTACAGGGCGCATCTACGCGCGGTCGAGCACGGATCACCAGGTGCCGTAGCCGACGCGCAGGCCGAACCCCACGAAGCCATTGAAGCTGCCGATGTCCGGGGCATCCAGGCTGGAGACGGTGCACAGCATCTGCTGCAGGACGAAGCCGAAGAAGAAGCCGCGGATGTCGAGCTCCATCCCCATCTCCGTATTGACGAAGGCGTTGATGCCGGAACTGTCCTCGTCGAAGCAGATGTACCCGTTCTCCACTGATTCGCTGCAGGCACCGGACGCGTAGTCGAGCGAGTCGAAAGAGATGCCGCCTCCGATGGCGCCCACGAAGCGGGCGACGCGACCGCGCGTCATCAGGCGCACGTTGCCGCCGACGCGGATGGCGCGGAAGTCCGCGTCCGCTCCCTGTTCCGTCAGAATCTCGCTGATGTCGTTGAACCCCGTGCTCACTCCGCCCGCCTGGTCGAGCTGCAGCAGAGCCTCGATGCCGACCGGCGTGGAGGCCCGCAGGCCGAGCCGTGCGCCGAGCGAGAGCCCGGCGTCGCCGGCGAGCTGACCGATGAGGCCGAATCCGGCGCCCTGCGCCAGCACGTAGATGCCACGCAGGTCGGGAATCGGTTCCGGGGGAGGCATCTCCGGGCCGTATCCCGGCGGGCCGGCGAGGAGCGGCGCCATGGCCGGGTCGCTCTCTTTGACCTGGTGCAGGTTGCCGGCGGCGATGACCACCTGCTGCCCGACGCCGCCGGTGTTGGAGCCGGGCAGATAGATCTGCACGGAGTGCGGGCCGGGATCGAGCAGTCCCGAATAGCGCCCGGTGGCCACGTACTTCTGGTCCACGGCGATGGCGTTCCTGGGGCTGCTGGCGACGACCGTCAGGTAGCCCTGGTTCGCGACCAGGCGCAGCTCGACCGGCTTGTCCTTGTCTCCGCTGGAGATGCTCACCGACTGCTCGCCGGGCGCGTACCCGGGCGCCGTCGCGGACAGGGTGTGCGAGCCGGGACCGAGGGGGATGGGCTGCTTGGCAGCGGCGGCGGGCAGCAGCTCGCCATCGACGCGCACCGTGGCTTCCGGCGGCGTCAACGTGAGGCGCACGTAGCCGAGCAGCGACCTGAGCTCCGCCACCGCATCGCGCGCGGCGCTGGCGTCGGCGCCGTCGAGCGAGTCGGCGTGTGCGGACAGCGCGCGCTCGAGGGTGGCGATGGCCTTGGGGTACTGGAACTGTGCCTTCTGGCAGAGGGCGATGTTCACCAGCGGGCTGGCCTTGGGCTTGGCGCGGTACGCGGCCTCGAACTCGGCGAGGGCGCCCGACCAGTTGCGCTCCTGGTAGAGCTTCACGCCGTTTTGCATGTGCTGCTTGTAGGCCACGTCGGCGTCGGCGGCCTGCGCCCAGGCCGGCGACGGGACGAGCAACGATGTCGGCGCGATCGCGGTCAGCGCTGCGCAGAGCACAGCGATGTGCCCCCGGTGAGCAACCATGGCGCGACACTCGACGCGGCGATGCGCCGGGTCAAGCGGATGCTCGGCGGACCGGTCGCGAGACGCGCCGCGCGGTCACGGCTTGGGCCTGTCTCGCCAGGTCTTGTAGCCGAGCCGTAGAGCCAGGCCGAAGGCCACCGTCGAGTCGTCGACATGGCCGTCGGTGGGCCCGCCCAGCCAGAACAGAGTGTTGTAGGCCACGCCCCCGAGCACGAGATCGCCCACGTCCGTCTCCAACCCGTGCTCGACGTTCATGTAGCCGTCGACGCCGGTGGCGCTGCTCGATGCGTCCAGGGAGTCGACGTGGTCGATGGAGATGCCACCACCGATCGCGAACACGTAGCGAGTCGAGCGCCCGGGGGTCATGAAACGCACGTTCGGGCCGATGCGGAACATGGTCAGGTTCGCGTCGGGCTCGTTCACGTTGGTGATCCGGTCGGCCTGGAGAAGGGCTTCGAGCGCGAAGGGCGTCCGCGGGCGCCAGCCGAGCCGAACCCCGAGGGTTGTTCCGACATCGGCCCCGAGCAAGAGCAGGATGCCTCCGTGCGCCAGCGCGTACACGCCGCGCAGATCCGCCATCGGTGTCTCGGTCTCGCCACCGGTCACGAAGTAGCCAGGCGGTAGGCCCTCCGTGAGCGGAACCATCGCCGCGTCGCCTTCCTTCACCTGGTCCGCTCCACCAGCACGGACCATCACCTGGCGCCCGACCCCATCGGTGCTCGAGCCTGGCACGAAGATCTGGACGGAGTGGGGACCGGGGTCGAGCAGGCCCGACCAGTGTCCCTCGCCCACGCGCTGTTGATCGATGGCGATCGGGCTGTCGGTCAGCCTGGCGGTGACCGTCAATCGTCCCTGGTTCGGGATCAGGCGAAGCTCGACCGGCTTGTCCTTGTCGCCGCTGGAGACGTTGATCCGCTGCTCGGCGGGCGCGTGCCCGGGCGCGCTGGCCGAGATCACGTGGTCCCCGGGCCCGAGGGCGATGGGCGTGCGGCCGCTACCCGCTGGTAGCGGTTCCCCGTCGATGCGCAACGAGGCATCGGCGGGAACGACCGTGAGTCGCACGGTGCCGAGGAGCGACCGCAGCTCGGCCACCGCCTCGCGCGCGGCCGCGTTGTCGGCGGCGTCGAGCGAGTCGCCGTGCCTGGCAAGCGCGCTCTCCAGCGTGGCGATGGCCTTGGGGTACTGGAACTGCGCCTTCTGGCAGAGGGCGATGTTGAGCAGGGGGCTGGCCTTGGGCTTGGCGCTGTACGCAGCCTGGAACTCGGAGATGGCGCCCGACCAGTTGCGCTCCTGGTAGAGCTTCACGCCGTTCTCCATGTGCTGCTTGTAGGTGGCGTCGGCCTCCTGCGCCCACGCCGCACCCGGCGCCACGAGCCACGCCGGCGCCGACATCGCCAGCGCCACACACAGCACCATCAACCCGCGATGCACGCGCACGCACCGAGACTCCGCACGCCGACGCGGCGGGTCAAGCGCGGGCACAGTTCAGTCGGTCTTGATCTGCAGGCCGCCCGCGACGCCGGTTGGCTTCGGCGTGGCCACGGGTGTGGCGACGGGCGTCGTGCTCGGCTCGGTCTTGGGCGGCCCCTTGCCGCCGTTCGGACGGCCCACCGGGCGCGGCGTGGCGGTCGGCCCTGCCGAGGCCTGCGCGCTGGGCGCCGCCGAGGCCACGCCGCTCGGTGCGGGCGTCACCTCGGGGCCTTGCTTCTCGAGGGCGATGTCGACCTGAGGCGTGGTCGGGTCGATGACCACCTCGCGCTCGACGGGCACGTATCCCTCGGCCTCGACGCGCACGCGCTTGCGGTCACCGCGCTGGCCGCGCAGCACGCCGTCGAGCACGCTGGCACCGTCGACGAGCACGCGCGCGCCCTCGGCGTTGCTCTTCACCTGGGTGGTGACCTCGGCGGCCACCGGCACGTCGCCGGCCGGGTTCGAGGGGCCCCGGAACATGAGCAACGCCGCCACGCCGCCGACGGCCAGGCAGCCCACGGCCACGGCAGCGTAGAGGCGACGCGACTGGCGCGCCGCGCCGCCGCCGCCGTTGGTCGACCAGCCGACGCGCGAGGCGCCGATGCCCGCCGGCACCTCGAGCGTGGGGCCGAAGCCCTGCGAGGCATGCTGCGTGTCGGGCGGGGTGACCTGCACCGGCGTGCGCGCCGAGATGCCGGGATTGGAGACCAGGGCGCCGTCCTCGGGGCCGGAGGTGCGCCCGCTGCGGCCGATCATCCCGGGGGCGGCGGCCACCAGGGCGTCGAGCAGCTCCCGCGCCGTGGAGAAGCGCGCGTCGCGCTCGCGGCAGAGCGCGCGCTTGAGGACCTGGGCGATGGGCTCGGGGACGGCAGGGTTGTGGACCCGGACGTCCTCGGCGTCCTTCATGCAGATGTTGATGATCACCTGCTCGTAGGTCGACCCGGTGTGCGGCGCGCGGCCCGTCAGGCACTCGTAGAGGATGGCGCCCACCGACCAGATGTCGGTGCGGCCGTCGACATCCGGCAGCGCCTGGGCCTGCTCCGGCGACATGTAGAAGGGCGTGCCCAGCACCGTGCCCTGGCGGGTGAGGGTGTGCGCCGGGACCTCGCTGGAGCGCTGCACCTTGGAGATGCCGAAGTCGAGGATCTTCGCGAAGTTGGGCTCGTCGTCGCGGTCGACCAGGAAGACGTTGTCGGGCTTGAGGTCGCGGTGGACGATGCCCGCCTCGTGGGCGCGGTGCAGGCCGCGGAGGATCTGGGCGGTGATGTGGAGCGCCTCGGGCAGCTCGAGGCGGCCGCAGCGCTTGATGCGATGGCCGAGGTCCTCGCCGCGCAGCAGCTCCATGACGATGAACGGCAGCCCGTCGTCGGTGAAGCCGGAGTCGAAGATCTCGACGATGTGCGCGCTCTCCGCGGCGCTGGCCGCCTGGGCCTCGCGCTGGAAGCGCGCCACCGCGTCGCGGTTCTTGCTCATCTCCGCGTCGACGAACTTCATCGCCACGCGCTTGCCGATACTGGTGTTCAGCGCCTCGTAGACGCTGCCCATGCCGCCGCGGCCGATGACGCGCGCGATCTCGTACTTGCCCACGCGCGTGCCGACGCGCGACTCGTCGGCGCGCTGCTCGCGCCGCTCGGAATCGATGACCGGCTTACCGGTGGTCGGAAGGCTGTCGGCAGTGGACATGAAGGCCGAGGGCGCGCGCGCGACCCGAGAGTTCCCCCCGGCAATCGAACCCGAAGCTCCGGCGGAGACGTCGCTCCTGTCGAGGCTGGCTGTGGGACCGCGCTGGGGCCGTGGCGTTTGACGAGGCCGGCCCAGGAAGCTTCCCTGGGCCGAACCGCGACAGCCTATCATCCAGACCCGGGCACATGCACGGAGGTTGCTCGGCATTCCCGATGGGTAGGTCGTCGAACCGGACGCGTAGAACGGCCCCGCGCGAGACGCGCCGCCGCCGGTTCCGGCCCGGTCCAGCGTGGCGCGAAAGGTAGGAGCCGGGCGGTCAGCGCCGCACGCCCGCGTCAGGGCCGGATGCCCGCCTCGGTGCCGGATGCTCGCGTCGGTGTCGGATCCCCGCCTCAGCGCCGGAGCTGCGTCGGTGCCGGATCCCCGCGTCAGCGGCGGACCACAGGGTCGTCGGCGCTCGGGTCGGCGGCGAGCAGGGCGTCGAGCTGGCCACGGCGGTCGAGCTCGGCGATGTCGGTGAAGCCGCCGTGCGGCCGGCCGTTGATGAAGATCTGCGGGACGGTGCGTTGCCGGGAGGTCTCGACCAGCCAGTTGCGCAGCTCCGGCTTCTCCGAGACGTCGATCTCGTCGAACTTGGCGCCCTTCTTGGAGAGGAGCGCCTTGGCCCGGGTGCAATACGGGCAATACTCGGTGATGTAGACGGCGACGGAAGCGGGCACGATCGATCTCCTGGGCTTCCTCTGGCATGCGGCCGCACCCAGGCCCGGTCAAGTGGCTCACCGTCCGTCGGGTCGCCGTCGGTCGGGTCGCCGTCGGTCGGGTCGCCGTCGGTCGGGTCACCGTCCCTCGGATCACCGTCCGCCGGCTCGCCGCCGCCGCGGCCGGGATCGCGCCGCTCGGGGCTACGCAGCCCGTCCGCCAGCGACTACGCTGCACGGCGATGGCCGACAAAGAGGGGACGATCCAGCTCGAGCGATACACGCAGGACGCCAAGCAGCTGGTGGCAGGTGCCCAGCAGATCGCGGACGAGCGCCAGCACGGCGAGGTGACGCCGCTGCACCTCTTGATGCGCCTCCTGGAGCGCGACCGCGGCGTGGCCGAGGTCTTCCGGCGCGCCGGCGCGGATCCGAACGAGGTGATGCAGCTCGCGGAGGCGGCGCTCAAGCGCGTCGCGCGCAGCTCCGGCGGCGTGGCCTACGTCAGCCCGCGCCTCCTCGATCTCCTCGGCCGCGCCGAGCGCGAGGCCACGCGGGACAAGGCGGCCAGCGTCGGCGTCGAGCACCTGCTGCACGCCCTGGCCCAGGAGATCCGCGGGCCCGCGGGCGAGATCCTCTCCTCGTTCGGCATCTCGCCGGGCGCCTTTCGTCCCACCTCTCCGCGCTCCAGGAGGGCAGCCCGAGCGGCGCCAGCCTCGGCGGCAACGGCGCCTCCGGAGATTCCCGCGTGACCAGCGGTGGGTCCGGCTCGAGCTCGTTCACCCGCGACCTGGTGGCCGACGCGCGGCAGGGCAAGTTCGATCCGGTCATCGGGCGCGACGTGGAGGTGCGGCGCCTGATGCAGATCCTGGAGCGGCGCTTCAAGAACCACCCGCTCATCGTCGGCGAGCCCGGCGTCGGCAAGACGGCGCTGGTGCGGGCGCTCGCCGACCGCATCGCGCGCGGCGACGTGCCCTCGAACCTTGCCGGCGCCCTGCTCTACGAGCTGGACACCGGCGCGCTGGTGGCCGGGGCCAAGCTGCGCGGAGAGATCGAGGCGCGCCTCAAGACCATCGTCGATCGGCTGCGCGCCACGCCGGACTCCGAGACGGTGCTCGTCGTCGAGGACCTCGACGCGCTCTTCGGCCAGGGCGTGCAGGGAGCCGGCGTGGGCGAGCTGCTCAAGCCGCTCCTGTCGCGCGGCGAGATCCGCGTCCTGGCCACCACCACCCAGGAGGGCCTGCGCAAGATCAACGAGCGCGACGCCGGGGTGCTGCGCCGCTTCTCGACCATCACCCTGGAGGCACCGTCCATCGAGCAGGCCACCGAGATCCTGCGCGGCATCGCCACCAAGTACGAGAGCCATCACCGCGTGCGCATCGGCGAGGGCGCCATCGTCGCCGCCGTCAACCTGGCCAAGCGGTACGTCTCCGATCGCGCGCTGCCGGACACCGCCGTCGACCTGCTCGACGAGACGAGCGCGCGCAAGCGCGTCGAGGTCGACGGCGTGCCTGCCGAGGTCGACACCATGAACCGCCGCGTCGAGGCGCTGCACGCCATGATCGCGGCCCTGGCCGACGACGAGGACCGCGCCAGCGTGCAGACGCGGACGCGCCTCCAGAAGGAGCTGGCGGAGATCGAGCCGCGCGCCACCGAGATGCGCACCAAGATGGCCTCGCGTCGCGGTGTGGTGGCAGCGGTGCAGGCCATCCGCAAGGAGCTGGCCGCCAGCACCCAGGCCATGGAGGAGGCGCGCAAGTCCAACGCCTTCGCCAAGCTCGGCGAGCTGGAGCACGTGACCTTGCCCGAGATCCGGCGCCGCCTCGAGGCCGCAGAGCAGGCCGGCCAGAAGGAGGGCGTGGTGGCGCAGAACAACGCCGTCACCGAGAACGACGTGGCCACCACCCTCAACGACTGGACCGGTATCCCGGTCTCCAAGATGCTCGAGGGCGAGGCGCAGAAGCTGCTGAAGATGGAGGAGCGCCTGGCGCAGCGCGTGGTCGGCCAGGACGAGGCGGTGCGCGCCATCTCCAAGGCGGTTCGCCGTGGCCGCGTCGGCCTGCGCGACCCGGGCAAGCCCATCGGCTCGTTCCTGTTCCTGGGGCCGACCGGCGTGGGCAAGACGGAGCTGGCCAAGGCGCTCGCCGAGTTCCTCTTCGACGACGAGCAGGCGCTGACGCGCATGGACATGAGCGAGTTCATGGAGCGCCACATGGCCCAGCGCCTCATCGGCGCCCCGCCGGGCTACGCCGACAGCGAGCAGGGCGGCTTCCTCACCGAGGCCGCGCGCCGCCGCCCCTACAGCGTCTTGCTCTTCGACGAGGTGGAGAAGGCGCACGCCGACGTCTTCAACCTGCTCCTGCAGATCCTCGACGACGGCCGCCTCACCGACGGCCGCGGCCGCACCGCGGACTTCTCGAACACGGTGGTCATCATGACCAGCAACATCGGGAGCAAGCGCATCCTGGAGACGGACGCCGGTATCTGGTCGACCGAGGACGGGCGCGAAGCGATCAAGGACGTGCTGCTCGAGGAGCTACGCGGCTTCTTCCGCCCCGAGTTCCTGAACCGCATCGACGACATCGTGGTCTTCAAGGCCCTGACCAAGGACGACCTGCGCGGGATCACCGACATCCAGCTGCGCCGCCTGGAGCGCTTGCTCGCGGACAAGGAGATCAAGGTCCACCTCAGCGACGCTGCCAAGAACCGCCTCGTCGACCTGGGCTACGAGCCGAGCCTGGGCGCGCGCCCGCTGAAGCGCGCCATCACCCGCGAGCTGCAGAACCCCCTCGCCGAGGAGCTGCTCGCCGGTGGGTACAAGCAGGGCGAGGTGCTCAAGGTCGACGTCAGCGCCGAGGGGAAGTTCTCGTTCGCCAAGGCGTAGCCAATTCGGCCAGCGCGCGACCCGCTACTTCTTGGCCGGCGGCTTCGGGGCTGCGGGCTTCGGCGCCGCGCCCGGCTTGGCCGCCGGGGCTGCGGTCGGCGCGTCGCCGGGAAGGCACACCTCCTGCGCGCCCATGTCGCTGATCTTCTCGCAGACCTTGTAGCCGGCGGGGCAGTCGTTGCCCGACACGCAGCGCTGCGAGCAGAAGCCGGTGGGTTCGTCGCCCGTCTTCAGGCACGAGCCGTGGTCGCACTCGTCGCGATCGCGACACGGCGTGCCGGTGGGGTTGCCCTTCTTCACCGAGCAGCTCCCGCCGGTGCCGGTGGGATCCCCGGCGCAGACGTACTCGCCCCCGCAATCGGCGTCGGCCTTGCACGCCTTGGTGCACATGTTGCCGCGCTCGCGGTTGCACTTCGTCGACTCGCAATCGAAAGGGCTCTCGCAGGCCTCGCCGAACTTCTTCTTGTCCTTGGGCTTGACCAGGTTGCAGCTCGACGCGAGCAGCACCATCCCGGCGAGCGGGAGGAGCGCCGATGCGAGCCGGAGGATGCGCCCGGCGCGCGACGGGCGGCGGCTGGCGGGCGCGGCAGGGAGCAGGGTGGCGCGAGCGGGGGAGGAGTGGGTCATGGGTGCGGCGGGTGGAGCAACCCTCGTTCCATGCGGAAACGCCGAATTTGCCGGGCCGCACGGCTTGCGCGCGAGGCAAGAGTTGCGTCGCGGAGCAAGAATCGCGTTGCCCGTGTCGCACGCGCGCCAGGTGCGCACCGGGTCGCAGGACAGGACGTCGACGCGGCACCGTGCGAGCCCGCGCGCCGAGGGGCGGCCCCCCCGACCCGAGGCTCCGCAGCGCGTGGTACCGTCGCGCATGGCGAACGAACCCCCTCGTCGCACGGCGCGCGTCTACCGGCCGACGCTGGTGCGCCGCGAGGAGGGCTGGGAGCAACGCTTCGAGGCCAACGTCCTGACCATCGAGCCGATGGTCGACCTCGATGGCACGGTGGTGGCGCTCGTCGAGCGCGACCCGCCGCTGCGCGGGCCACTCGAGGCCGGCCCCCCCATCCACAGCTTGCTCCTCGAGCTCACCGACGTCCCCGAGGAGGAGGATGGCGCAGGCGAGATCACCTTCAACGATGCGGACAACGAGCGGTCCATCGACGGTCATCTGGAGCGCGTGGAGCTGGCGCCGGCGTGGCTGCGCGTCGTCTACGTCGCCGGCGAGGGCCCGATGGCCAGCCGCGCATCGCTCCCGCCGTCCGCCGAGATCTTCGACCTCGAGGATGGGGACCCGCCGGAGGAGCCGCTGCGCAGCGTGCGTGTCGGCCTCGGCGCGGTGACATCGCAGATGGAGGAGCTGCGCGCGACCCTGCGCCAGCACCTCGGCGACAAGATGGTGGAGCGCGACGGCCAGGGCGACTAGCGGCGAACGCAGGGCCGTCGGAGGATCCGGCCATGCCCGTCACCTATCCCGGAGAGTCGGCGGCCTATCGCGCCGCCCGCGATGCGCTGCTGGAGGAGGAGATCGATCTGCGCCGCCGCATGGAGGCCGTGGCCGCCACGCGCCGCGCATTGCCCCCCGGAGGGCTGGTCCCCGAGGACTACGTCTTCCAGGGCGCGGGCGCGGGCGCGGGCGCGGGCGCGAGCGCGGGCGGCAAACCTGCCCCCGTCCGGCTCTCCGAGCTGTTCTCCACGGGCAACGACTCGCTGGCCATCTACAGCATGATGTTCCCGCGCGACCCGGGGGACACGCGCGCCAACGCCGCCGGCGGGGAGACGTCGCAGCTACCCCTGCAGGAGGCGCCCTGCCCGTCCTGCGTCGCGCTGCTCGACCAGCTCGACGGCGCGGTGGACCACGTGACGCCGAAGATGGATCTGGTCATCGTGGCCAAGGCGCCCATCGAGCGCGTGCTCACCTTCGCGCGGGAGCGCGGCTGGCGGCGGCTGCGCATCGTCTCCTGCGCCGGCAACAGCTACAACCGCGACTACCACGGGCAGAACAGCGAGGGCGCCCAGCGCCCGATGATCAACGTCTTTTCGCGCGATCCCGCCGGCACGCGCCACTTCTGGGGCTCGGAGATGCTCTACGCGCCCTGCGACCCGGGCCAGGACCCGCGCCACGTCGGCACGCTGGAGCCGATGTGGAACCTCTTCGACATGACGCGCGAGGGGCGCGCGCCGGACTGGGACGAGCAGCTACAGTATCCGCCGCGCCCCCACTGCAGCCACTGCTGAGCCTCGGGGCGGCGCGCGCAGCTCTCTCAGTCGGCGGGGCGGGACATCGAGAGCACCGCGGCGAGCAGCTCGCGGTCGGTGACCGGCTTGGTCAGGGTGAGCGAGGTCGGGAACATGGGCCGCGACAGGAGGCCGTCCTCGGGCTGCAGGAGCACGATGGGGGGATCCTGGCCGGTGCAGCCGCGGGCCACCAGCTCCGCGGCCAGGTCGGGATGGATGGGGCCGTCGAGGAGGCAGAGCGCCGGGTCCACGCCGCCGCGCAGCACCTCCAGCGCGGTCGCCTGGTCCGCGGTGACCACGACCGGGTGTCCGGCGAGGCGAAGGACCTGCGCGACGCTGGTGCGATAGCGGGCGTCGTCGCCGATGACCAGCAGAGGAGGCGACTCGGGAGCTCGCAATGAACGGGCTGTGCCCGCGCTGGTTCCGCGTGGCTCAGCAAAGCTCCGGATGTGCCGCGCCGCGCGATCCGCGGCGTGCGCAGACGCACGTTGTCGCACATTTGCCTGCAGATACGCCGCGTCGCGTCCGTCGCGCGGCGCGGCGTCGCCAGCGGGCCCATCGCGCGACGGCGCCGTCGCAGCGGCGACCGCGTGTCGGGGGCGGAGGTGTTCGGCGCGAGATTAGATGCGCTCCACCCATCCACAACGCCGCGCAGGCATTGGGGCGTCGCGTGCCGA
>JBBJMR010000036.1:0-39403 GCA_037720395.1 Polyangiaceae bacterium | reverse complement strand
CACCTCCCGCACGGGGGGTCTCCGCCGGAGCGCACCGCAATATCAGGTGCGTCGGCGGGTGCACGGTCGGTCGAGTGTGATTCGACCGGCCGCGCCGCAAGCGGAGGCTGCACCGGTCGTGCCATCCGGCGCAGTCATCGGATTAGACGGACCGCACCGCCAAGCGTTCTCGGACAACCTGCAAGTGGGCGTGGGAAGGCTGCCACGCTGCGGGCGAGCGGAGCCTATGCCCGCCTGCGTCATCACCAGCACGGACGATCCGGTATGACGGGACGATCCGGGCGCCACGCAAAGCACAGCAGGCTCGGCTCCGCAGCGCCGCGCAGGTCCCGTGAAACCAGCGAGAATCTGGCGAGATCGAGTCTCGGCGCGTGCATCCGACATCCGGTCTGGCTACCCTGCGCCGCATGGCGTCGTGGCTGCCTCGCGTAGCGCTCTTCGCGGCTGCGTGCTCGACGATTGCCACCCTCGGCACGCTCGGTGTCCTCGGCATCGCCGGCACCGGATGCACCAAGCAGACCGTCTCGCTGGCCGAGGGACCGCGCGAGTACGTGGCCACCGACTACGAGAACGTCCTCCGCACGTGGACGCGCACCGAGCACCTCATCGCCCTCGATCAGCTGGAGAACTTCCTCACCGCCACCGCCACCTACGAGTCGTGGGACTTCCGCTGGGCGTACGTCGTGCGCTACGTGCAGGACTATCGACTGACCATCGACCAGCGGAAGAAGCTCCTCGATCGCACGCTCGAGGAGACGCGCCAGCGCCACCAGTTCTTCGTGGCCATCTACGGCGGGGAGCGGAAGTACAACGA
Source organism: Polyangiaceae bacterium (assembly GCA_037720395.1). Lineage (GTDB taxonomy): Bacteria > Myxococcota_A > Polyangia > Polyangiales > Polyangiaceae > JBBJMR01. The sequence goes on along the minus strand of JBBJMR010000036.1, from coordinate 38,589 downwards.
CCTGACCAAGGTCGACAGCGCCTGGATCGTGCGCCTCATCGACGACACCGGCAACGAGACGGCGCCGGAAGAGATCGTGTCGATCAAGAAGCCGAACGCGCTGGAGCGCGTGTACTACCCGTACAACACCGTCTGGCGCCTGGCGTTCCGCATTCGCTTCCCGCGCACCACCAGCGATGGGCGGCCGACCATCTCCGAACGCGCGCGCTGGTTCGGGCTGCGCTTCGCCGGGGCACAAGGGAACAGCGAGCTGATCTGGCAGCTGGAGGGCGAGCCCGACGAGCGCGGCAACCCCACCCTCCGCCCCGCCGAAACGACCTTCGGCCCCGTTCCCGACGCCGGCGCGCCGCCGCACCTGCCAGCAACCCGCCGCCGTAGTCGGGTCGGCGTCGTGCGGGTGCGCTGGCGTGGCGCCGCGGCTCGCGACGACGGCCGCCGGCGACGGCCGGCACTGTCCGGCGCTGAGGATCTCCACCAACGGAGGTACGGTGACGAGCAGCTCCTGCGCCAGCGCGCGCTCGCCGACCAGCAGCAGCGCGCCGTTCGGGCCTGCGGTCGCGGTCGCGGGCGCCGGCAGGCCTTGCAGCACCGCGCCCGGGAAGAGCAGGTCGCCAGGACCGGCCACCCCACCGGCTGCCCGCCCTCGCGGAGCTCGAGCTCGCCGGCACCGACGATGGCCAGGCCTCCGAGGGTCATGCCCTGCTCCACGAACACCTCACCCGGGCGCACCAGCCGCACCACCAGGCGCTCCACCGCCAGGTTGCGATAGGTCTCGTCGAGGTCGCCGAGCGGTCCCATGGTGGTGCCGGCCAGCGCCTGGAGGCGATCGGCGCGGTCACGGAGCTCGCCGGACACCAGCGGGTGGGCGGCGATGGCCGCCTCGAGCAACGGCGAGTCCCAGACGGCCACGCGGGCCCCGCTCTGCCCGGCGACGACGCGGAGCGCGACCCCTGCGTCGCCGAGGTTGCCGCGCGAGGGCACCACCGCCCCGGCGTGCACGCGCTCCGCCGGCGCGTCGACGATGGTCGCGCACACCGCGGCGTCGCCGCCGACCACCAGCGCCGCGCCGAAGCCCGAGACCTCCTCGTCCGGGCCGAGCGAATCGATGCGCGCGCTGGCCGCCAGCGCGGCCTGCGCGGCGTGGGGCAGATCGCTGAGCGCGTCGGCGCGCTCCAGCGGCAGCCCTCCGACGCTGCGCTCCTCCACCGACCAGGTTCGCTCCACCCAGGCGCCGCTGGCCGTGGGCGCGAGGCCGCCGCTCTTCGACGGAACCGAGGCAGGGTCGAGTGCCAGGCGCGCGGTGCGCGCGACCTCGCCTGCCAACACCGGTGATAGCGGCGTCGGCGGGGGCAGCGTGTGTTGCGGCGCCACGCTCGCCGCCGCGCGCGGCGGCGGCGGAAGGTGGCGGAGGTGGCGGAGGTGGCGGAGGCGGAGGAGGCGGCGCCGATGCCGGACGTGGGGGAGCCGGCGGTGGCGGCGTTTGCGGGTGGCGCGCCGGTGCGCCCGACGCGCCCGGCAGTGTCGGCGCCGGCGGTGGGAGTGGTGCGTGGGACGCGCCCGGCAGCGTCGGAGGCGCTGGCAGCGCCGCCGAGGTGACCACGGACGGAGGCGGCATCCGCTCCACCGACGCATCGGGCTGCGTCAGAGCGGGCGGTGGCGACGAGGTGCTGCTGATGAGCGGCTCGCTGTCGGCCGGGAACCGGACGGCGCGCGAAGGGGGCGGGGGCGGCGGCACGCGACCGCTGCGCCGGCGCAGTGAGTCCAGCGTGGCCGCCGAGGTCACCACGTCGGCGTCGTCGCTGGGCGGCGACGTGGCTGCCGGTCGCGATCGCACCGAGACGACCACGCTGTCGTCGCGGATCTCCACGCTGCTCGCCTCGGGCAGGCGTTCCGGCGACGACTGCGCGCCGCGCCAGGAAGCTCGGACCGCGCGACGCGTCGTCGGGCTCCGACCAGGGTCGAGGATGGGGTCAGCCGGCGACGCCGCTTCGGAACGGTCGCGGCGGGCAGGGTGGACGAGTGGGATCGCTCTCGGCGGCGCCCGTGGTCGTGGACGCCGGCGGCGGCTCCGACTCGAGGCGGCCCGGGGGCGGCTCGCTCGCGGGCGCCGTCGGCGGCAGCGAGCCGGAGGCGACCGGCCTGCTGCGCACCGGGTCCGGCGCCGGCGGCATCTCGGCCAGCTCCTCGGCCGTGGGCAGGCGCCGCACCAGGGTCTCGTCGTCGTCGGTGAGCGAGGGCATGAGCGCCCGCGCGACGTCAGCCGGCGAAGCGGCCGTGTCGGCGAGCTCCAGCGGTTCGTCGGCGGCGCCAGGCGCCTGCGACGCACGCTCGGCGCTGCGGGGCGTTTCGGGCGGCGCGTGCTCCGCGCGCGGAGGCTCCGAGCGCAGCACCGCCTTGGCCTCGCGGATGCTGCCGAACAGCGAATCCCCCGCGCTCTGCAGGGTGGTCGCGAAGCTCGTGTTCTCCCGCGCCCCGGCCGGACTCGGTCGAGCCGTCTGGTCGGCGCCCTGCCCGGCTGCCCCGGGCAGCTGCCCTCCGTAATTCTTCGAGGCGGTGGGGGCGAGATCGGACCGCTCCCGCGCCATCTCTGCGGCCGACTCCTCCAGCTCGCTGGCGTAGAGACCGAGCTCCGAGGCACGGAAGCTCTGGCCGGCGGCGGTGGCGGCGTCGGCTGCGCGCCTCAGCCAGACGAGCGCGTCGTTCCGCTCACCGCGCGCCCACAGGGCGTTGGCCGTGGACAGACCCCAGACGACGTCCTCGTCGTCCTCAGGACGCGGCTCCGGGAGCGCCACGACCCTGCCGTCGCCCATGCAGTTAGACCCCTACCATGACGGGCAGCCCGCCGTCCACGAACAGCCGGCCGGGCGCGCCGCGCGGCGCTGCGCGGGTCGCGATGTCCGGAAACGCGGCAAGCGCGCAGTTCAGCGACCGCGGCGGCCGCCGACGGCCCGGAGGGCCGAGCGGCTTTCCATCTCGAGCACGCCCGCCTGCGAGGGTCCCTCGCCCGGCATCCGGCGTGCGAGCCAGCCGATCAGCGTCAAGCCGGCGGCGCGCGCGTCGTCCGGCATCGAGTCTTCGCGCAGCAGCGAGGCCAGCTCTCCGATGAGACGCGTCCGCTGTTCCTCCGGCGCCATTGCCGATGCTCCATGAAGCATCCCGCCCAGAAAGTCAAAATGACAGTTGACAGAGCGTGCGGCGTTGGCTGGGGCAGGCATCTCACCTCGGCGGGGCATGGTCGGGGCCGGCGGGCTCGCGAGCGTGGTCGCGCATCCCTGGGGCGGGGCGGCGGTGCCAGCAAGTGTACGCCTGGGTAATCGGTTCGGCTCCCTGTCGAATTCCTTGAGCCGGGGCCGGCCGGTCACAGCGGCGCCACCAGGACCTCGCGGTCCTTGGCCCCGTTGGAAGGCCCCACCAGCCCCCGCCGCTCCATCGTCTCCACGATTTTTGCAGCGCGGTTGTAGCCCACGCCGAGCTTGCGCTGGATCCACGACGTCGAGCAACGGCGCGTCTCGGCCACGATGCGCACTGCGGCGTCGTACATGGGGTCGGACTCGGCGTCCCCGGCGTCGGCGGGCTCGCCCTCCTCGTCGCGCGGCTTGAGGATGTCCTCGTCGTAGACCGGCTCGCCCTGCAGGCGCAGGAAGTCGCAGATGCGCTGCACCTCCTCCTCGGAGACGAAGGGGCACTGCACGCGTCGCGTCTCGTTGGAGCCGTTCATCTTGATGAGCATGTCGCCGCGACCGAGGAGGTGCTCGGCGCCCTGCTCGTCGAGGATGGTGCGGCTGTCGACCTTCTGTGCCACCCGGAAGGCGATGCGCGTCGGGAAGTTCGCCTTGATCATGCCGGTGATGACGTCGACGCTGGGGCGCTGGGTGGCGAGGATGACGTGCATGCCGGCCGCGCGGGCCTTCTGCGCCAGGCGGGCCACGGCTGTCTCCACATCCTTGCCCTGCTGCATCATCAGGTCGGCGAACTCGTCGACGACGATGACGATGAAGGGGATCTTCTCCGGCATCTCCACGTCGCTGCCGTCCTTGGCGGCGTCGACCTCGACCTCGGTGCCGTCCGGGGCCACCGCGGCCACGCGCTTCGGCTTGGGAGGCTTGGCCTCGCCGCGGGCGCACCTGCCGACCCAGGCGTTGTAGGTGCCGATGTTCTTGGTGCCCGCGTTGGCAAAGAGCTGGTAGCGGCGCTCCATCTCGTCGACCGCCCACTTGAGCGCGTTGGCGGCCTGCTTCATGTCGGTGACCACCGGCAAGAGCATGTGCGGGATGCGATCGAAGGGGGCCAGCTCGACCACCTTGGGGTCGATCATCAACAGGCGCAGGTCGGCCGGGGTGCGCCGGAAGAGCAGGCTGACCAGCATGACGTTGAGCCCGACGCTCTTGCCGGCGCCGGTGGCGCCGGCGACGATGACGTGGGGCATGGACGCCAGGTCGGCGAAGTACGGCGCTCCGATGATGTCCCTTCCCAGCACGCAGGGCAGGGGCGCCTTCATCTCCACGAAGCGCCGGTCGTCCACCAGCTCGCGCATGTTCACCGGCACGCGGTGCTCGTTGGGGATCTCGAAGCCGATGCGGTTCTTGCCCGGGATGGGGGCGATGATGCGCACCTTGCGCGAGAGGCCGAGGGCCAGGTCGTCGGCCAGGCTGGCCACCTTGGACACCCGGGTGCCCGCCGCCGGGGAGACCTCGAAGGTGGTCACCGTCGGCCCGGGGTGGATCTCCTCCACCTTGCCGCTCACCCCGTAGTCGGCGAGCGTCTTTTCCAGCAGCTGTGCGGTGGCCTTGAGCTGGCTCTCGTCGATGACGATGCGCGTGGCCTCGGCGGGCTCGAGCATCTCCGTGCTCGGCAGACGGAAGCCTTGACCGATGGCCGGCACCACCACCGTGCTCGGGTCGGCCTTCTCCGTCACCAGCGCGGCGCTGGTGTCGACGATGCGGATGCCCTGCTTCTTCGGCGCGGGCCGGCGCGCGCGCGGCGCTGCCTCGTCGACGCTGCCGGCGGCCGCGGCGCCGCTCCGTGCCTCCACCGGCAGCAGGGCTGACGGCGTGGCCACCTCGGTGGCCCGGGCGGCGTGGCCCAGCTCGTCGCCGTGCTCCACCGCCTCCTCGACCTGCGCCTCGAACGCCCTCTCGGGCAGCGGCTTGACGACTGCCCGCCGGCGCTGCTTGCGGGTGCCCACCGGCGAGGGGGTGGGCGCGTCGGCGGCGAGCATGGCCAGGCCGGCGCCGGCGCTGGCGGCCGCCGTGGCGGCGCGCATGCGCCCCAGCAGGACCATCGGTCCCGTTTCCTGGTAGGCCTCCTCCGGGTCGGCGGCGATGACCGTCAGCGGCCAGCGAACCGGCTCGATGGTCGGGCGCTTGCTGCCGGCATCGTCGTCGGCGAGCGCGGCGATGATTGCGTCGGCCTCGGCGGGTGCGGCGATGAGCGGCTCCGCGGCGCGGCGCGCGCGGTCCCGGTTGTCGCGGTCGACCTCGCGGGCCCTGGCCCAGGCGCCGAGCAAGGCGCGCAGGCCCGCCCCGGCGCGCGCCAGGAACGCGGTCACCGCGCGCTCCAGACGCTGCATCTGCTCGATGAAGGAGAAGGTGGCGCGGCCGACGAGGATCAGCAGAACCACCGTGCACCCGACGATGTACGAGCCGACGTCGGAGAACAGGGTCCGCAGCACCTCGCCGAACAGCTGACCGACGCTGCCGCCCAGCGGCATGGCGCCGAAGGTGGTGCTCTCCGGGAAGGCCACGTGGCAGAGCGCGGCGATGACCGCGACCACCACCACATCGCCGCCCACGCGCGCGGCGGCGGGAACGGTGCGCTTGCCGCCGAGCAGCGGCGCGGCGAGCAGGAGCAGCTCCATGGGCACCAGCCAGGCGCTGATGCCGATGGCGGTGGCCATGGTGCCGGCGACGAGGGCGCCGACCGGGCCCACCCAGTCGTCGCCGCTGACCTCGACGCGCATCGGGTCTCCCTGGAAGGAGCCCAGCGCCAGCGCCACGTACAGTGCCGAGGCGATGAGCAGCAGCGCGCCTGCCTCGCACGCGTAGGTGTGCGCGGTGCGGCGCGGCCTCTCGCTGTCCGGCGCGGCCACCGGCGGGGCGGGCGCCGTCGCAGCACCTGCGCCGCCCTTGTCGCGTCGCGGTGAGAAGAGGGGAAAGGCCATGCCTGGGAAGGGCGAAAGACACCAGAAGCCCAGCGCCCGGGCCAACTTCGAGCGCCACGGAACACGACCGCGCGGGCGGGCCGTCCGGGCCAGATGTGCCCCGGCGGATCCATTCGTATCCGCGCCGCTGAAGCCCCCGGCGCCGGGGCCCTACCCGGGTGTGCAGGTAGCCGCCGCCCCGAGCACCCTTGCCCCGCACCGCCCCGCCTCGCCCGACGCCAACGATGCCCAGGCCTGCGTGAACGTGAACGTGCCCGTGAACCTGCACGATCGCGGCCTCCGGAGGGTCGGTCGGGAACCATGGTTCCGCAACCGCTCCCTCCGAGGTCCGGATCGTTCACGTTCACGGGCACGTTCACGTTCACGTCTGCCGTCCGGCCCCCGAACCGACCCGGCCGTCAATCTGTGTGCAGTGACCTGGTGGGATGGAGTAGCATCCGCTGCTTCCACAGGACCATGCATGGAACTCGTTGATCGAGCAGGGCGCGGTTCACGTCGCTGGCGAACAGGGTGGCTGGGCGTGCTCGCGGTCTGCACCGCGGCGACCCTGGGAGCCGCCACCAGCGGATGTCGGGTCAACGAGGACGACATCCACCGCTGGGAGAACACCGTCCACGGCCCGGACAAGCTCAAGGCCGTGCTGCTGCACGACAAGTACGACCACGCGCTGCGCGTCGAGGCGGCGCTGTCGCTCGTAAGAATGGCCCCCCGCTCGGGCCAGCGCGTCGGCATCCCGATCATGGTCGAGACGCTGGCCCAGGTCAGTCCCGAGGCCCGCCAGGGCATCGTCGCCTCGCTGGTGCCGGCGATCATCGTCGAGCTCAAGAAGCCCCCGCCCGTGGCCCAGGCCGGTCAGCCGTCGCCGCCCGATCCCTCGTATCCGTACAAGGACGCGGGGTACGCGATGCTCACCTTCGACCGCACGGTGATCGTCGCCGACGAGCAGCTCAAGACGAGCTTGAAGGGGGCGCTGGTCGAGTGGGCGATGGCGGATTTCGAGCACCGCCTCGAGAACCGCAAACAGGCCTACGGCATGGAGCAGCTGCTGCGCTACGTCGGCGCCGAGTCGGTCGTCGGGCTGCCCAAGCTGATGACCCGCGACTCCAAGCGCCTCGAGCAGATGTCGCTCCTGGTCAAGGAGCTCGGCGACGACAAGACCAAGCAGGCCGCGTCGACGGCGCTGGTCGCGGTCGCCAGGTACATCATGAGCGACGAGTGGGTGAAGGTGAAGACGCCCGACCTGCAGGCCGCCAACGCCGCCTCCAAGCTGGAGCCCACGCCCCCCCAGTTCCAGGCGCAGCTCAACCAGTACCAGGACGAGGAGCTCTTCCGCGTCTTCGGCGCCATGCGCAACGTCGGCGGCCGCCCGGCGGTCGACTTCGCCTTCGAGGTCGCTTCCAAGAAGGAGCAGGGCGAGAAGCGCCGCCAGGCCGCGCTCGCCGCCCTGGAGGGCAAGCTCGACCGCAACAACCCGGACGACATCAAGCGCGTGCTGGACATCGCCATGAGCGATGCCCCCGACGTGGTGCTCGACCAGGCCTTCCGCCGCATCGGAGAGATGCCGCGCGAGCTGGTGGTCCAGAAGCTCTACGAGATCTTCCGTACCGACAAGTGGAAGGTGCGCCGCGCCGCGGCCAGCACGGTGCTCAAGATGAGCACCGTCAAGCACCTCGACGAGTTCATGACCAAGCTGGACGACGCCAAGTCGTTCGCCATGCCGGAGGCACTGGGCTACGGCGCACAGATCGGCGACCTGAAGGACGGGGACGTCCGCGCCGAGCTCAAGAAGCACTACGCCAGCAAGAACATGCCGGCGAAGACGACCGCGCTCGGTTACTGGTTCACGCACGGGACCAAGAACGAGGTCGGCGAGGTCGAGGCCTACGAGAAGGATGGCCAGACCATCCCCGTCTGCGAGACCGACCCGGACTGCAAGTGGACCTGCGATGTTCCCAAGGAGGGCTCGAAGGACCCCAAGGAGCGCGAGTCGAAGGACATCAAGACCGTCGGCGAGTTCGTGCGCTTCTGCGTCATTCCGACGATGAAGGAGCGGGAGCAGGCGCCGAAGAAGTGATCCGATGAGCGGGGGCGTGCCGCGCCCGAGCCCGCCGGAGTGGAGCCGCCCCGAGACCTGCTGGCGCCGCTGCACCTGGCACGAAGCTTCCCAAGCCCCGAACCCGTCCGTTATCCTGCGAAAGAAGAAATGAGCGCGGATCCGAACAAGAAGAGCGCGCGAACCTTCCAGTGCCGGGACGTCCTGTGGGAGACGTTCGAGCAGATGGCGCGCGAGCTCGAGTGCTCCATCGACTACCTCATCAACGAGTCGATGAAGCAGTACGCGCGCCAGCGCAGTTACAGCCCGCGCACGCCCTTCCCCGGCCCCGTGCAACAGCGCCCGGACAACGCCGGGTCCGGGCAGCACGCCATGCCCACGCCGATGCCGCATCCGGCCGGCGGCGCGATGCCCAACGGGCCGATGGCGCACGGCGCCGGCGGTGCCCCGCAGCAGCCGATGGGCGGGCCGCCGGGCTTCGGACAGCAGCAGATGCAGCAGCCGCAGGGTTACGGCCAGCAGCAGCAAATGCAGCAGCCCATGGGCGCCCCGATGCAGCAGGGCGGCATGCCGCCCGCGTACGGTGCGCCCCCCGGCTACGGCGCCCCGCCCGGCCAGAGCCAGCAGATGCGTGGCGGCCCGCCGCCTGCCCCAGGGACCTCCGGGGCGTCTTCGTCGAAGCGGCCCAGCATCCCGGCGCCCCCGCCCCCCGGCGGCAGTGGCCGACCCATGCCGCAGAGCGGTCCGCCCAGCGCGCGCATGGCGCCGCCGCCGCCCCCCCCGCCTCCCATGGGCGGGATGCGCCAGCCCTCGGGTGCCCCCAGCCCCGGCCCCGGGGCGCGCTCCGTGCCGCCTCCCCCCCCGCCTCCCGGGCCGATGGGCGCCGGCGGCGGGTACGGCGCACCGATGCTGCAGCAGCAGCAGCAGCAGCAGCAGCAGCAGCAGTACGGCATGCAGCAGCCGATGGGCGCCCCGATGCAGCAGCAAGGGTACGGGCAGCAGGGCGGGATGCAGCAGCCGATGCCGCCGATGCAGGGCGCCGGCGCCATGCCCGGGCAGAGCACGCTGGCTGCGTTCTACGGCGGGCAGCGCTTCGTGGTGAACAAGGACCGCTTCATCATCGGGCGCGGCAAGCAGTCCAGCGACTTGACCATCAAGGATCCGAACGTGTCGCGACAGCACGCCATGGTCGAGTTTCTCAACGGCCAGTACTACATGGTCGACATGGGCTCGACGAACGGCGTCGAGTACAACGGGCAGCGCATCGCGCGCAAGGCCATCAGCGAAGGCGACCTGTTCCGCATCTGCGACCACGAGGTCCGCTTCTCGTACCGCTGACGTGGCGACGGGCGTCGTCGTGTCGCTGCCGCTGGAAACGCCTCTTGCGGCTTCACAGGGGGCGGCTCGACACGGGGCCGCTAGACACGGGTCGGCGCGACACGGGGCCGGGTGGCTGCTGGCCCCGCTGCTGGCCGTCCAGCTGCCGGCGCAGCCGGCGAGCGCGCTGCCGCCGTGGACCAACGGCACCGGCACGCTCGGCGCCGTTCAACTGAGCGCGCGCATCCTCAAGGCGGACCAGCCGCTGCTGGTGGAGCCGGGACAGGGGGCGCCGCGCGCGGCTCGGCGGCGCTCGGCGCGCGCCTGCCCGTCTTCGCGGCGCGCCGCGGCGGCTGCGCGCAGCGCTGGCTGGCGGTGGGGCCGGGGGCGTGGGTGTGCGAGTCCGAAGTCGAGCTCGGTTCGGTCCCGGCGCTGGCCGCGGACGCGCGCACCGTCCCGCAGTCGAGCGACGGCTTGCCGTGGCGCTACCACTTCGTCGGGCCGAACGGCTCGCTCGGCTACCGGAACATCGAAGCGGTGGACGTCGGGGAGCCGGACTTCCAGCTCGACCCCGGCTTCGCGGTGGCCGTGGTCGAGGAGCGCCGCTACGCCGGGCAGCGCTACGTGCGCACCAACAACGGGCTGTGGATGCCGCAGCGCGACCGGGTCCGGTCAACACCTTCGCCTTCCGCGGCGTCGAGCTGGCGGCGTCCGGAGTCGCGGGGCCGGGCGGGCCTGCCGCCGGCATGGCGGGCAACGGCGCCGTGCCTGCGGCCTCGGCGCAGGCGGCGCCAGCGAGCTGCCGGTGGCCTGGGTGGTCGTCGACAAGGCGCGCGTCTTCTCCAGGCCGGGCGGCACCTCGAACGAGTCGCGGGCGCGGTTCGAGCGGGTGACCTTCCTCGAGGAGCGCAGCGTCGGCGGCACCAGGTACACGCGCATCGGCGAGTCGGCGTGGGTGGCGTCGAAGGACCTGCGCCATCCGACGCTGGTGCCGCCGCCGCCGGAGGTGAGCCTCGACGTCGGTGATCGGTGGATCGACATCGAGCTGGCCACGCAGACGCTGGTGGCGTTCGAAGGGCGCACGCCGGTCTTCACCACCCTGGTCTCCACCGGCAAGGGCAAGCAGGGCACGGCCAACGCCACGCCCATCGGGGTGCACCGCGTCTGGGTCAAGCTGGTGTCCTCCAACATGGACAACCTCGAGGAGGACGCCGCCTCGCGATTCTGGCGCATGGAGGACGTGCCCTGGGTGCAGTACTTCGCCAAGGGCGTCGGGCTGCACGGCGCCTTCTGGCACCGCTCCTTCGGCCACGTCCGTAGCCACGGCTGCGTGAACCTGTCGCCGCTCGACGCCGAGCGCCTCTTCTGGTGGACGGCGCCGCGGCTGCCCGCCGGCTGGACGGCGGTGTTGCCCGGCGCGTACGACCGCCCGGTGGTGGTGCGGGTGCGCTAGAGCGCTCGCGAGCTGGACCATGGTCTCCCTGCTCACCGCCGTGCGCGATCTGGGACGGCTGCGTCAGATCAACGCCGTCCTCCTGCGCCACGGATTCGGCGAGCTCGCCTCGCGCATCGGCTTCGGGCGCCGCCGCCCGAAGGAGGTGCCGGCCCTTCCCGAGGCTTCCGCCGCCAAGGACGGCGCGCTCGCAGAGGGCGGCGAGCTCGGCCTCGACGACGAGGAGGCCCGCGCCGAGGCGGCCCGCGGCGAGGAGGCGCGCCGCGCGAGCAGCCTGGCGGTGCGGGTGCGCAAGGTGGCCATGGATCTCGGCCCCTCCTTCGTGAAGCTCGGCCAGATCGCCTCGACGCGACCAGACATCCTGCCCCCCGACTGGATCGTGGAGCTGAAGAAGCTCCAGGACGAGGTGAACCCGCTGCCCTTCGCGGACATCAAGACGGCGGTCGAGACCTCGCTCGGGGCGCCGCTGGAGCAGGTCTACGAGCGCTTCGAGGAGAAGCCGCTGGCAGCCGCGTCCATCGGCCAGGTGCACCGCGCCGTGCTCAAGCGCGAGGGCGGGCCGGTGGAGGTGGTGGTCAAGGTGCAGCGCCCCGGCATCCGCACCACCGTGGCGCGCGATCTCGAGCTGTTGCACGGCCTCGCCAAGCTGGTCGAGGCGACCGTGCCCGAGGCGCGCATCTACTCACCGAGCGGGCTGGTCGATCAGTTCGACAACGCCATCACCAGCGAGCTCGACTTCTCGCTCGAGGCCGAGCACGCCGAGCGGTTCCGCAAGAACTTCGCCGGCCACCCGCACGCGCGCTTCCCCGAGGTGTATCGCGAGGCGTCGACCAAGCAGGTGCTGACGCTGGAGTTCCTGCCCGGCACCAAGGTCTACGAGGCCATCGCCAAGCACGGCCACAGCGGTCCGGCCATCGCCAAGGCCGCGGTGGGCGTGGTCATCAAGATGATCTTCGAGGACGGCTTCTTCCACGCCGATCCGCACCCTGGCAACATCCTGCTCTCCGGGGAACCGGAGCACCCGATCATCGGCCTCGTCGACCTGGGCATGGTCGGGCGCATGTCGCCGGAGATGCGCGACCGCACCGTGGACCTCATGGTCGCCGCCGTACGCCAGGACCACCTGGCCGTGGCCGACGCGCTGTACGCCATCGGCACGCCGACGCGGAAGGTCGACATGCGCGCCTACCGAGCGCACGTGAGCATGCTCGCCGAGAAGTACCTGGGGCGGCCGCTCAAGGAGATCGACATGGCGGGCATGATCAGCGACCTGGTGAAGGGCGCCACCAAGTTCGGTCTGGAGATCCCGCCGGACTTCCTGCTCGTCGGCAAGGCGCTGATGACCATCGAGGGCGTGGGCAAGGAGATCGATCCCGACCTCGACGTCTTCGGTGAGGCGCGCCCCCTGTTCATGAACATCCTGCGCCAGCGCTATTCGCCGGAGCGCGTCGGCAACGAGCTATGGCGCGGGCTCACCCACCTCAGCTCCACGGCCTACGACCTGCCGCAGCAGCTGCGCGAGATCCTGGAAGACCTGCGCCTCGGGCGCCTGACGGTCAAGGCGCACGACCCCTCCTTGCCGCCGACGGTGGACCGGCTCGGCCGCAGGCTCTTCGCCGGGCTGGTGGTGGCTTCGTTCGTGGTCTCCGGGACGTGGCTCCTGGGGACGGGAAAGCACTTCGAGGTGGGGATTGGCCTGCTGGTGTTCGGCGTGGTGGTGATGCTGGGGCACGTGCTCAACGACCTCGTCCGCCGCTGGAAGTGACCGGCGGCGTCGCGCCTCACCGCGAGCGCACCACAAAAAGACGAAACGCGGCGCGCCCTCTCGGGCGGCCGCGCCTGGCGCAGTCGAAGAAAAGCGCCACCGCGGCCACCCTAGGGGGAGCCGCGATGACGGAAGGTCACTTGATCTTGCCCTGGAGCAAGAAGGCCACGACGAAGCTGAAGAGCACCAGCGACTCGATGAGCGCCAGGCCGAGAATCATCGGGGTCTGGATGCGGGCGGCCGCGCCGGGGTTGCGCGAGATGCCCTCCAGGGCGGCCGCGGTGGCGCGGCCCTGGCCCATGGTGCCGCCGAGCGCGCCGATGCCGATGGCGAAGCCGGCGGCGATGCCCAGCCAGGAGTTGGAGTCGAACTGGTTGGCGGCCGCGTCCTGCGCGAAGGCCAGGGCGGGGACGAGCACCAGCGCAGTGGCGATCGAGAGCGAAAGCGACAGCTTCTTCAGAGACATGACTCCTCGACTCCTTTCCGCGCCTCGGCGCGGGAAAACCCCGGCGACGGGGCCGGGCCGCTGTAGTCCGGGACGACCGGAACTTCCAGCGAAAGATTTCAGTGCCGTCAGTGGTGCTCGGCCTTCTCGGTGGCCAGGCCGATGTAGATGCAGGAAAGCAGGCAGAACACCAGCGTCTGCACGGCGATGACGATGATCGCCAGCATGGAGAGCGGGATGGGCACGACGATGGCGATCATCCCGATGAAGATCGAGGCCAGCAGGTGGTCGACCGCCATGTTGAGCATGAGCCGCACCGACAGGGTGACGGGGCGCACGCAGGTGGAGATGACCTCGATGGGGAAGAGCAGGGGCGCCAGGTACCACTTGGGGCCGGCGAGGTGCGCGAGGTACCCCCAGCCGTTCTCCTTGAGCCCGTAGTAGTTGAAGGAGATGAAGACCAGGAGCGCACAGCCCAGGGTCACGTTCAGGTTGGAGGTCGGCGGCGAGAAGCCGGGCACCAGGCCGATGGCGTTGGAGAAGAAGATGAAAGCCGCCGAGCCGCCGATGAGCGGGAAGTAACGCTTGGCGTTGCGCGAGCCCATGATCTCCCTGGCCATCCCGTAGAAGTAGCCAAAGAACGCCTCGAAGAAGGTGCGCAGGGTGAGCTTGTCGTCGGGGACGACGGACTCGTCGAGCTTCTTGTACTGGCCGCGGACCTCGGCGGCGAGCCACACCAGGGTGAGGACCACCAGCAGGCTCATGAAGATCGGCTCGAGGCCGCGGTAGTCGACGTGGTGGCCGCCGATGATCGTCGTGCCGACGTTGTGCGCGTTGTTGCGCAGCGCATCGGACATGGCGATGAGGTACGTCAGGAAGCTGGTGTGTTCGGGCATGGGCCGCCTGGAGCTCGGCCCGGTTCCTAGGGCCGCTCGGGGTGCGATGTCCAGCGAAAAGCGAGGGGAAAGCTCGCCATCCCGCCCGCTGTCGCCTCGGCTGCTCAGGCCTCGGGAGGCTTGGGGCCGAACAGGCCGCCGACGGTGATGCCGATGGGCAGAGCGCCGTAGCCGACGGCCAGCGACAGGCCGGAGACCACCCCGGTGCGCATGATCAGCCAGACGCCCACCAGCAGAGCGAAGAGCTTGACCAGGGCGATGGCCACCCACGGTGCGCTCAGCCCCTTGCGCTCGAGGAAGGCCTTGCCGACCTGCGCGAACACCCAGAGGTTCGCGGTGGCCATGGCGGCGCCGATGGCCACCCCGAGCGCGCTGCGGAGGCCGAAGGTGAGCGCGCCGAGCGCCAGCACCACGCCGCTGATGCCCACGCACTTGATGGCGAAGCGCATGGTGGCGTCGATCGCCGGCGTCTCCTTCGGTGCGTCGCTCATCGCCCTGGAAGCGTGGTCCCGCCGGCCGGCGCCGTCCAGTCCCGGGACGGTGAGCTTGCGCTACGCCGGTGGCTCGTCCTCGTCCGGCGTGCGCTCGTCCCGTTCCTTGTCGCGCGCCTTCTCCTCGTCGGCGTCGAAGCGCGGCTGCGGGTTGCCCTCCTCGCGCTCTTCGCGCGCGGTGACCTCCTGCATCTCCTTCCAGCCGCGGTGGATGGCCTTGGCGCCCGCCGCCAGCCCGAAGCAGGACCCGAGCAAGGTCAGCCACGGCTCGGTGCCCCATTTGCCGTCCAGCCAGCGCCCTCCGAAGAGGCCGACCATCAGGCAGAGCACCAGCTCGAGACCGATGGTCCCGTAGCTGCCGGCGGGCTTCCACTGCGCGCTCACCCCAGCACCCGCGCTGCCTGCGCCAGGCGCTCGTCGACGAGTGCGGCGAGGGTCGGCCGCATCGCCTCCACAGCGCGCGCCCGGTGGCTGAGGCGGTTCTTCTCGGCGGGGCCGAGCTCGGCCATGGTGCGGCCGGTCCCGTCGACCACGAAGAGCGGGTCGTAGCCGAAGCCGCCCGCGCCGCTGGTGTGGCGGGCGATGACGCCCTCGCAGCGCCCCTCGGTGACGGTCGGCCGGGCGCCCTTGTCGTTGACCGATGCCCAGGGGTCGACGAGCACCAGCACGCAGCGGAAGCGGGCGCTGCGCCGGTCGTCCTCGATGTCCGCCAGCGCGCCGAGCAGCGCGGCGTTGTTCTCTGCGTCGGTGGCGCCCTCCTTGGCGAAGCGCGCCGAACGCACGCCGGGGCGGCCGTCGAGCGCGTCGACCTCGAGGCCCGAGTCGTCGGCCAGGGTGACCATGGTGGCCGCGCTGGCCGCCGCGCGCGCCTTGATCAGCGCGTTGTCCTCGAAGGTGGCGCCGTCCTCCACGGCCTGCGGTCGGCCGCGCAGCACCGTGGACCACGACAGCACCTCGACCGGCAGATCGGCCAGCAGCTGACGCAGCTCGGCGAGCTTCCCGCGGTTGCTGGTGGCGGCGAGGATGCTCAGCACCGGCCGCCGCGCGCCCGGCGCCGGCGGATGGCGCAGGGACATCGGCCCGGCGAGGTTGCCAGAGTCGGGCGCCGGGACCGGCACCGGCTCGGGCGGCACCGGGGTGCGCCGCGGCGGCGGGCCGGGTGGGGGTTGGGTCGAGCTCACGCCTGCCGACCCGGCTGCATGAGCGCTGCGAGATCGACGCCCGCCGCGGCCAGCCCCTGGCGCTGCACCTCGCACAGCGACTCCACGCCGGCGAGGGCGAGATCGATCATGGCGTCGACCTCGACGCGTGCGACTGCGTCGCCCTCGGCGGTGGCCTGGACCTCGATCACCGCGCCGGTCGCGGTGCCGACGACGTTCATGTCCACGCGCGCCGCGCTGTCCTCGACGTAGACCAGGTCGAGCGCCAGCCCCTCGCGCAGGTGACCGACGCTGGTCGCCGCCACCTGGTCACGCAAGAGGCGCACGCCGGGCATCTTGCGCGCCAGGGCCACGGCCAGCGCCACGAAGCCGCCGGTGACCGCGGCGGTGCGCGTGCCGCCGTCGGCCTCGAGCACGTCGCAGTCGATGGTCAGGGTGCGCTCGCCGAGCGCGGTCATGTCCACGGCGGCGCGCAGCGCGCGCCCCACCAGGCGCTGGATCTCCTGGGCGCGCCCGCTCAGCGCCTTGCCGCGCCCGTCGCGCTGGTCGCGCCGGTTGGGGCTGGTGCGGGGGTGCATCTGGTACTCGGCGGTGAGCCAGCCCTTGCCGCGGCCGGACATCCAGGCCGGCACGCTGGCGTCGATGGACACCGTGCAGAGGACCACCGTCTGCCCGGCGCGATAGAGCACCGAGCCGTCGGAGCTCTTGTGGAAGCCGATGGCCAGCTCCACCGGACGATGCTGATCGAGGGCGCGGCCGTCGGAGCGGGACACCGCCCGCAGGTAGCATGGCCGGCCCGCCGCCTGAACTCGGGGCTGCGCCGTTCCTGCGATGCACCACGACCCCAACGACGCCCCCGGGCGCGCGCGACCCGGCGCAATGCCCGGGGCCGTTACCAGGTGGCCGGCCAGAGCTCGGCGTACACGCCGTCGGCGCTGCCGGCGCGCGCGCGCTTGACGAGGAAGAGCTGCTGCTTCGGCCCCTGACAGACCCAGCCCTCGCCGTCGCCCCCTCCGACGCCGACGAACATCACCTGGCCCGACCTGGTGCGCTGCGCCGAGGACTCGTTCCAGGTGTCGAGCTGCTTGAGGTGGGTGACCGCGGTGTTCGACTTGGCCGGCACGTCGTGGCGCTCGAAGGTGCGCACCGCCCGCTCTCCCTGCTCGAACATGGAGTCCGTTTTGGGGATGGAAGCCAGACCGATCTTCACCGGCAACAGGCCGGCGCCCACATCGGAGGTCGGCACCCGCTTGGACCGCACCAGGGTCAGCTCGTCGGTCGTCTTGCCGTCGGCGACCACCGACCCCTTGCCGAGCCAGCGCCCGTCGCCCGAGGGCACCACCGGGTTCCATTCGGCACAGGCCTCGAAGCCGGCCAGCACCGCGCACGGCCCAGCCTCCTCGCGCCCGCCGCAGGACAGCGCCTTGGCCAGCGCGGCGCGATCGAGATCGCGGGCGGTCGGCAAGGCCGGCGCGCTGGACGCGGCCGCGGTCGCGCTCGCGGTCGGTGCGGGCGCACCCGTCGCCACCGCGCTCGCCGCCGGCCCGGGCACCGGCTCCTGTTTGCACGACGCGAGCAGAAGACCGAGGACGACGAGCCGGCGCATGGCCGCGGAGCATAGGCCACCCGCGCCCCTCACGGCGCGTCGACCACCAGCAACGAACGCATGCGCGCCAGCGTCCGCCGGCCGATCCCCTTCACCCGCAGCAGGTCCTCCGGGCGCTTGAGCTTTCCGAGCTTGGTCCGCAGCGCCACGATGGCGCGCGCCTTCGAGGGCCCCACGCCCGGAAGCCTCCGCAGCTCCTCCTCGGTGGCCGCGTTCAGGATGACGCGGCCGTCGGGCGTGATGCCGCCGGTGCCGCTGCCCGCATCGACCGACGCCGCCGCGTCCGGAGCGCCGGCATCGGCGACGGGCTCGTGCGGCGTCTCGGGCCCGGCGCCGCCGAGCGCAGCCATGGCAGCGGGAGGCGGCGGCGCTTCGCTCGACACCGGCAGCGGAGACGAGGCGGGACCGAGGCCCATGACCAGCGCGCCGCCAGAGGTCCCGAGCCGCCAGGAAGCGGCGCCCGACCCCACCAGCGCCAGGGCCACGAAGCCGGCGACGTAGCCCGCGAGCTTGCCCACGAGCGGCAGCCACGCGCTCCCACCCGCCCAGGCGCGGACGCCCGCAGCCCAGCCTGTCCACGCGCTCTGCCTCCGCGTCGATTCCATCGGTCGTCTCCCCTGCGCTCGCGTGCGCGACCCGGGGCCAGAGCGACGGCGTGCCGGCCTTCAAGTGTCTGGAATCGCACCGCCCGGCGCGGTCCGCGCCGCGGCGCCCGCCGATCACCGCCAGGCGGACCGCCATGGGGCGCGGCCCGCCGAGGCGCCCGGAGGCGCTCGCTCGCCGCCCGACCGCGCGCGGCCCTCCCCGGCATGCGGTCCCCGCCGACCTCGGTTACCATCCCGCCATGTCGTCCGAGCGCAACCCGGGCCCGTTTCCGCTCTCCGACCCGCGCCAGCGCCGTCGCGCCTTCCTCGCCTCGGTCGCGGCTGGTGGCGCCTTCGCAGCCGGCGCCACTCTGATCGGCGGCGACGCCTTCGGCCAGGCCAAGGCGCCCACCAAGCCCAGCCTGGTGGCGGTTCCGCCGGCCGGCTTCGCTCCGCTCGACCTGCCGGGACGCATCGTCAAGGTCACGCGCGGCAACACCATGCAGCCCAACGGGCTCTGGCCGACCGAAGAGGCTGCCCAGATCATGCTCGAGCGGGCGATGACCGAGCTCACCGGCAAGAACGACATCGGCCAGGCGTTCGCGCGCTTCGTGCACAAGGACGACAAGGTGGCCATCAAGCCGAACGGCATCGCCGGCCAGAAGGGCGCCACCATGGCCGCCAACAAGGAGCTGGTGCTGGCGGTGGTGCGCGGGGTCATCGCCGCCGGCGTGCCCGCCGAGAACATCTCCGTCTTCGAGCAGTACCCGTCGTTCATGGCCGGCACGCGCGTCGCCGACCGCGCCGGGGTGATGGACAAGGACTTCCCGCCGGGCATCCGCGCCTTCATCCACAAGAACGAGGACGCCACCATGCCGAGCATGACCGTGGGCGGGATCCCGACGAAGTTCGTGACCCCGTTCACCGAGGCGACGGCGGTGATCAACGTCACCCTCATCAAGGACCACGGCATCTGCGGCTACACCGGGTGCATGAAGAACATCACCCACGGCGCGCAGATCTCGCCGCACTCGTTCCACGAGCACAACGCCAGCCCGCAGATCGCCCACCTCTACGCGCAGGACCTGGTGAAGAGCCGCGTGCGCCTGCACATCACCGACGGCTTCAAGGTCATCTACGACGAGGGCCCGCTGGACAAGAACCGCAAGCGCCGGGTGCTGCACGAGGCCATCTATGCGACCACCGATCCGGTGGCCATGGACGTCATCGGCTGGGGCGTGGTGGAGCAGCTGCGCAAGGAGAACGGGTTGCCCACGCTCAAGCAGGCCAAGCGCGAGCCGCTTTACATCCAGAACGCCGGCGAGATGGGACTCGGCGTCTTCGACAAGAACCAGATTCGCATGCGCGAGATCGCGCTGTAGGCCCGGCCATCGCCGCGGGCGGATGGAACGTGCGCTCGTCTCGTCCAACGGGGCGTATGTCGGCGCGGTGGACGGCCTTCGTCGCGTTGCTGCTCGCCGGCTGTGCGAGCAGCGGCCCGCCCCCGAAGCCGCCCGGGCTGCCGCCGACGCCGAAGACGGTGACCCTCAAGAACCCGGGGGGCGACGCGGCCGACCCGGAGCAGGCGGCGCTGAAGCGACTGCTCGAGGAGCCCTGGGGCTTCAAGCGCGACCGCTGGAAGACGATGCGGGTGCCGCTGGCCGACTGGAAGCACTGGCGCCGCGTGCGCCTCTGGGGCCACCCCATGCGCGCCAGCTACCGGTACGGTGACGAGGCCTACGCGGTGGAGACGGTGTGGTACCAGCCCGCCGAGGGCCCGGACGACCCCGACGCTTGCATGGCGCGCTTCCTCGCCTACGCGCGTCCCATTACCGAGAGCTTCGACGTGCGGCTGGGCCCGGCGACGCCGTCGCGGACCACGCAGCAAGTGGGCGGTGAGTCGCGGCCCATGCTGGTGCATACCTTCGACGGGAGCATCGAGTCGCTGCTCGGGGGCGACGAGTATGTGGCCGCCCTTGCCGCCTACCAGTCGTGGCCCGGCACCTGTCTGGTGTACGCGTTCGCGGTCCGCGCCGACAACCACCGTGACCTGGCGGTGCAGGTGCGCGACCGTTGGGTCAGCGATGGCGCCAAGCGGCTGCTCTGGGAGAAGAAGGTCACCGAGGCGCCCCCCTTCGACGCACGCTGAGCCGCAGCCACGAGCCAGTCGCGCGACCGCGTACCACGTTCCGCCCGCCTTCCGCCTTCCGCCTTCCGCCCTCCGCCCTCCGCCCTCCGCCTCCGCCTCCGCCTCGCCGCGGTGCCCGCCGCGACGCCGCGGGCGTGCTCTGTTCTTCTCCGTCTTCTCCGTGCGCGCTATGACAGGGCATGGGCTTGGCGTGGCGTGGTCGTGGTCCATCCGTGTTCGAACGACGCCGCGGCCCGCGGGCCACCGCCTGCGCCGCCGCGCTTGCCGCCGGGCTGGTGATCGCCTCGCCGGTGGCGCACGCGCAGACCGCGCAGCCTCCGGTGGCGCCGCCGGCGCCCCGCCCGCCGCGCCGCCCGGGGCACCTCCAGTCGGCGCGCAGCTCCGGCGCGCCGCCCGGGGCCGCTCCGCAGCCCGGGCGCCGCCCGCCGCCGCCGCCCGGTTACGGCGCACCGCCCGGCTACGGCCCACCGCAGGGCTACCCGCCGGGCGCCTATCCACCACCGCCGGGCTACGGTTCGCCGGCCGGCGCGTACCCGTACGCGTACCCGTATCCGTACGGCTATCCAGGCTACATGCAGCCCGTCCCCCCGCCGCGGACGCTGCCCTACGACGAGGGGCAGGCCATCCCGCCCGGGTACCACGTCGAGGAGCGCGCGCGCCGCGGTCTGGTCATCGCCGGCACGGTGACCTTCGGCTCCGCGTACCTGATCTCCATCCTCGGAGCCTCGTCGGCCGTGGCCAGTGACGACAGCAGCTCCGACGACTTCGCCCCGCTCTTCATCCCGGTGGCCGGCCCGTTCATCACCCTGGGCACGGCGGACGGCGCCGACGGCGCCGCGCCGATCTTCATCCTCGACGGCATCGCGCAGGTCGGCGGCCTGGCGCTGCTCATCGCCGGGCTCGCGGCGCAGGAGAGCCTCCTGGTCCGCAACCCGGACGTGGCCACCGGGGTGGTGCCCGAGGTCGGCCTCGGCCCGCGCTCGACCGCGACCTGGCGCTTCTGACGCGTCGCACGCCCGGCCGCTCAGCCGGCGGCCAGGCGCGCCACCAGGTAGCAGACGACCATCGCCACCCAGAGCGTCGCCGACCGCCGCCAGCCCTCGCGGTACCCCCAGATCGGGGCCAGCGGCGGGACCACCGCGGCGACGAGGCCGCGCCAGCGCGGGCGCGCCGAGAAGAACAGCCGGCCTGCCAGGAACACGTGCACCGTGACCAGCGTTGCGAAGGTGACCACCAGCGCGCCGAGCACCAGGTAGTCCTTCACGCGCGGCAGCGTAGTACATGAGCGCACGCCCTCGCCACGCGGGCGACCAGAGCACACCTCGCACCTGTGGAAGGTCCCCCCGCCGATGCGTCGCCCCGCGTGCCCCCACGAAGAGGCCAGGCCTCGAATCTGCGCTAAGCTTGGGCCTGTGTCCGTTGAAACCGGTGGGGCTCTGGGACCCGAGGCAGCGCCCGCGACCGCGGCGCCGTCCCCGGCTCGGCTGACGGGCGCTGGCCCGCGAGGTCGCTTCGCGCGCGCGCTGGCGCGCCGGCTCGGCGGCGAACGGCTGGTGCCGATCAGCCTCGCGGTCGGTGTGCTGCTGTCCGCGCTCGTCGGAGCGGGCGCGGCGGAGGCGCTGCCCGGACCGGCCGACACCATGCCGCTGTCCGAGGTGAAGCCGGGCATGAAGGGCCACGGCCTCACCGTCTTCAGCGGCACCACACCGGAGCGCTTCGACGTGGAGGTCATCTCCACCCTCGCCAACTTCCGTCCCAACCAGGACCTGATCCTGATCAAGACGCCGAACCACCCGAGGCTCGAAGCCGCCAAGACGGTAGCCGGCATGAGTGGCAGCCCGATCTACCTCAACAACAGGATGATCGGCGCCTACGCATACGGCTGGATGTTCGGCTCCGAGGCCATCGCCGGGGTCACGCCGATCAAGAGCATGCTCGAGGAGCTGGCGCGGCCCATCCCGCGCAACCTGGTGCCGCGCGGCGGCTCGCCGCTGCCTACAGGTGCAGGCGCTGCCGGCGGCGCCTCGCCGGTGCAGGGCCCGCGCAAGGGCGCGCGCATGTTCCGCGGCGCCACCGATGGCTACGCGCTTGCCGATCACGCCAGGCAGCTCGCCGACGTGAACGCGCCCGCCCTGGCGGCGCCGAGCGGCTCGTCGCTGATGCGCGCCTCCACGCCCATCCTCCTCGGCGGCATGACCGGCGTCTCCATGAAGATGGCCACCGACCTGCTCGGCCCCATGGGCCTGGAGCCGGTGCAGGCCGGCGGCGGTCGCTCCTCGAAGCCCGACCCCTCCGCGCCGGCGAAGTTCGTCGATGGCGGCGCCATCGGCGTCGAGCTCGTCCGGGGTGACGTCTCCGCCATGGGTCTGGGCACGGTGACCCGCGTCTCCGGCGACAAGATGGTGGCCTTCGGTCACCCCATGCTCAACGGCGGCATCGAGAGCCTGCCCACCAGCGTGGCGCGCGTGCACTGGATACTGGCCACCCAGAACCGCAGCTTCAAGATCGGCGAGTCGGTGCGCTCGCTCGGCGCGCTGGTCAACGATCGCCAGGCGGCCATCGTCGTCGACGCCTCGGTCAAGGCGCCGACCTTCCCGATGAAGATGACCATCGAGGGCGTGGAGGGCGCGCCCAAGCCGGTCTGGAACATGGAGGTCGCCCACGATCAGTTCATGGCCCCGATGTTCGTGGCCATGGGCCTGGGCAGCGCGGTGGAGACGACCACCAGCGAGCGCCGCGACATGACCTGGCGGGCCATCAGCCGCCTCAAGGTCAAGGGCTACGGCGCCATGGACTTCGTGGACTTCGGCTCGGGCAATGGCAACCCCGCCGGCCAGGACGACTTCGCGCGCGGCCGCATGGTGCGCGCCATGGGCATGCTCCTCAACAACCCCTGGGAGGACGTGACCATCGAGAGCGTGGAGACGAAGATGAAGGTCACCTTCGCGCGCGAGGTGGCCATGCTCCGCGGCGCCAAGGTGATGGAGCCCGAGATCGACGCCGGGCAGCCGGTGCGCATCCGCCTCGAGCTCCAGCCGTATCAGGGCAAGATCGAGACGCGCACGCTGGAGCTCATGCTCCCCAACGAGCTCGCCGGCAAGGAAGTGGAGATCGAGATCCAGCCCGGCTACCAGGTGGAGAAGCCGCTCCCCACGCCGGACAGCGTGGCCGAGCTGGTCGCCGTGCTACCGCAGCAGAGCTTCGACCCCGAGAGCCTGGTGCTCACCTATCGCCTCAAGGATGCCGGCGCGACCTACAAGAACAAGCTCGCCTCGCGCTTGCCGCCGAGCGCGCTCGACACCTTGCGCCCCAGCAGCGACTCCGACGCACCGGAGACGTTCGGCTCCGTGGTGCAGACGGCATTCCCCATGAAGCGGTTCATCGTCGGCCGCGACACGGTGCGCGTCGAGGTGCGGCCGGTGCTGCGTTGAGGGGGCCGGGGCGCGTGGGCGGCCTTCCTCGGGAACCGCGGCGGCTGCACTGCAGTCCGACCAGGTCCACGACCACGACCACGACCACGACCACGGGTAGAAGATGACGCGAGCCTCCATTGCTGTGGGTGTTGCTGCCGTAGTGCTCGGACTCAGCGCTCCGGCGGGCGCGGTGGGGACGAGGACGTTCCTGCTCGACACGCTCGACGACCTGAAGGGCGGTGACCTCACCGGCGTGTCGGTGGATTCGAACGGCAACGTGCGCGCCGGGCTGACGCTGGGGTCGACGCCGATCACCGACGCCGCCAGCGTGTGGAGCGCTCTGGTGCTGCCGGACGGCGCGGTGCTGCTGGGCACCGGCAACGAGGGCAAGATCTTCAAGGTCTCCGGCGGACAGGTGACCCTGGTAGCGACCACCGGCGAGATGGCGGTGAGCGCGCTGGCGCTGGCGTGGAACGGAGACGTCGTCGCTGGCACCTTCCCCGAGGGCAAGCTCTTCAAGCTGCCCAAGGGCGGCGGCAACGGCGGCCCGGCGCCGAGCTTCGGCACGCTCGAGGCGGGCATCGAGGACATCTGGGGGCTGGCCTTCGACGCCAAGGCCAAGGTCCTCTACGCGGCCACCGGCCCGAGCGGGAAGCTGTTCCGCGTCGATCAGGGCGGCAAGGGCCAGGTCTACTTCGACAGCGACGAACCGCACCTGGTCTCGGTCGCCGTCGGTGACGACGGCGCCGTCTATGCCGGCTCCAACGGCAAGGCGCTGCTCTACAAGCTCAGTGGGCCCGGCCGCAGCGCGGTGCTCTACGACTTCGATCACGACGACGTGAAGGCCATCGTGCCCATCAAGGGCGGCGGGCTCTACGCCATCGCCAACAAGTACACCGAGACATTCTCCTCGCCGAAGCGCAACAGCTCCGGCCCGCCCTCGCCGACGCCCGCCAAGGCCGGGCGCCCCGGCAAGGGCGTCCTGATGCGCTTCGACAAGAACGGCGTGGCCGAGAAGCTGCTCGAGGACGACGAGACCCACTACGTCTCGCTGGCCACCGGCGACGACGGCGCGCCCTACGTGGGGACCGGCGCCGAGGGGCGCGTCTACACCGTCAGCGACAACCGCGTGGCCAGGCTGGTGGTGGACACCGACGAGCGCCAGGTCGGCGCCGTGGTCATGGCCGGCAAGCGCCGCTTCGTGGCCACCAGCGACCCGGCCGTGTTCCGCGAGGTGAAGGGGCAGGGGGGCACCGAGGCGGTCTGGACCAGCAAGGTGCTCGACGCCGGCATGCGCGCCACCTTCGGCAAGCTCGCCTGGCGCTCCGACGGTGCGCTCGAGCTCTCCACCCGCAGCGGCAACACGGCCGCCCCGGACAGCACCTGGTCTGCCTGGTCCAACGGGCTCACCGCGCCCGGCGACGTGCAGAGCGGCGCCGCGCGCTACGTGCAGATGCGGGCACGCTGGAGCCGCGATCAGAACGCCGTCCTGCGCGAGGTCTCGCTGTCCTTCGTCACCGACAACGCGCGCGCCGTGGTCACCTCCATCGAGGCGGCCTCCAAGGCCCAGCGCGGCTCGTCGAAGGGCGGCGTCGTCTCCTCGGGCGGCGAAGCGCCCAAGCCGTCGAGTCAGGTCAAGGTCACCTGGAAGGTGGACAACCCCGATCAGGACGAGCTGCGCTACCGCCTCTGGTACCGGCAGGAAGGCCAGACGACCTGGCGCAACGCCCTCAAGCCCGGCGAGAAGCTGACCAAGACGGAGTACGACTGGGAGACGGGCACGCTGCCCGAGGGGCTCTATCGCCTCCAGGTCGAGGCCACCGACGAGGCGGCCAACCCGCCCGATCGCATGACGCGGCACACGCTGGAGTCCGCGACGGTGCTGGTCGACAACACGCCGCCCGTGTTCAAGAGCCTCTCGCTCCAGGGGCGGCGCATGACGGGAGAGATCGTGGACGGCCTGGGCCCCATCTCGCGATCGAGGTGGCCATCGCCGGCAGCGACGAGTGGCGGCCGCTCTTCCCCACCGACGGCGTGTTCGACGAGGCGGCCGAGCCGTTCGACGCCAACCTGGGCACGGTGGTGCCCGCCGGCTCGCACATCCTCGCCGTGCGCGCGTACGACAGCGCCGGCAACGCGGTCATGCGCGACATCGAGGCGCGTTAGGCGCGTCAGGCGCGTTGACGCGCTGACGCGTGGGTCCGCGCTGGCGCGTGGGTCCGCGTCGGGCGGGTGAGGGAGGCGTTGGCGCGTCGGGCGGCCCTGCCACGTTCGTTCGCGCCAGGCTCGCCAGGTCGCTGCGGTCTGCCCCTGTCCGATCCGGGGCCGGGTTGCGCTCCGGGTGTAACAGGCGACCGCGCACGTTGCGCCGGGCACGGACGGCCGCGACACGGCGGTCATGGACGGCGCGCCGCGCAGCGGGCTTCGCGCGCCGCGCACCCCGGATTCCGGCCGCGCCACGGGTAGGACACGACCTCCGCAACCGGTCCTGCCGCCGGCACGATCTATGGATGGTGGTCGGGCGACTGCTATGCTCGGAGCATTCGCTCTGCGCCGCGCAGCTCGCTCGCATCACCGTCACCGCATGAAATTGCTTCGATCGCTTCCCTTCCTGGTTCTGGCCATGCTCGGCGGTGGGCTGAGCGTCGTCGCGTGCGGCGCGTCCGCGGACTCGCCCGGCGAAGGCGACGGCGCCAGTGACGGCCCGTCGGGTTCTGTGGGCGCGGGCACCGGTGCCTCTCCTGGCGGCGATGGCAGCATCGACGTCTCCAACGACGCCGATCCGGCGCCCGATCCCCCCGGCTACGCCCACCTCTGTCAGGGCGCGGACCTGCGCGACGGGCAGTGCGTCCCCAGCGCCGCGTCCGACCCGTGCATCGACGAGAACACCGAGGACGGCGGAAGCACCGCGCCGGTGTTCAACTCCTGCGCGCTGGTGCCAACCGAAGAGGGTGCGGTCGGCGTCTGCGACGCCCAGGGCAAGGGCCTCTACGCCGATCCCTGCCAGACCGCGCGCGACTGCGGCGCCGGTCTGGGCTGTGTCCCCGCCGCCAGCGGGCAGAACGGCGACGACGTCGGCGGCGCTTGCCGCGACTACTGCTGCGGCGACCCCGAGGCCTGCCCCCAGAACACCTTCTGCGCGCCTCAGCCGATGACCGAGGCGCTCGACGTCGACATCCCGGTTTGCGTGCCGGCCACCAACTGCAAGCTGCTCGAGGAGTGCGACGACCCGTTGCTGGCGTGCACCGTGGTGCGCGCCGACGGCACCACCAGCTGCGTCACGCCCGGTAGCGGCTACGACGGCCAGGCCTGTTCGTGCGAGGACGACGGATACTGCTCGTGCGCCGAAGGGTACATGTGCGCGAACCTCGTGAACGAGTGCAAGAAGCTGTGTCACGAGGGCGCCTCGGAGGACTGCCCCGAGGGCACCGTGTGCCAGGGCGGCAGCATGGAGTTCCCCGAGGGATTCGGCGTCTGCGTCGCCTCCGGCAGCTACAACTGATCGCTCCGCTCGCCCACGCGCTGGAGCGTCCCGCCGGGGCGCGGAGCGCGCAGACCTCCCGCGACACCGCCCGCGCCGGCCGAGCCCGGGCGTCTGGCCGACGCGCTTGCCGCGCAGCGCGCGCCGGGCGATGCGCGCCGGCGTGGAAGGGCCCGAGGCACCAGGAGGCGACGCCGCGCCGGCGCGTGAGCGCGGTGGCTCGCGCTCGGGGGACGGTCAGCTGCCCGCCCCGATCTCCGGCAAGCTGGCGGTCTGCGCCTTCGTCGCGCTGACAGCGGCGTTCCTGGGCGTCGTGCTCTGGGGCATGGGACGGGTGCGCAACCGCCTCCCCGACGCGCCGCTGGCGGCAGCGCCGCTGGGCTCGGCGGGCGGCGTCGCCGTCGCCGACCTGCCGCCCCGCGGCCCGTGCAGCGCGCTCGGCGCCGTCGCCGCCAGCGCCCCCGCCTGCAGCGACGACCTGGTGGCCTGGTGCGACACCGCCGGGACGCGCGTGGCGTGCTGCAAGGAAGGCATGACCGCCGGCGTGCAGGCCGGCGAGTGCGCGTGCCCGCTCGGCGGCCCGCTGGAGCCCTCCGCCAAGGCGGCGGGTTGCCCCGAGCCGACGGTGCGCGCCGCGCACGCCGTCTCCATCCGCGGCGTCTTCGAGGGCGCCCGCCCGCGCTTGCGCGCCTGCTACCAGCGCGCCCTGGCGGCCACGGCGGATGAGCGCGGCTCGCTGGCCATCGACCTGTCGCTGGGCGCCAGCGGCGCGCCCTTCACGGTGGCCATCGCCCGCAGCACGCTCGCCGACGAGGCGGGTGACAGCTGCGCGGTCGGCGTGGTGCGCGGGCTGCGCTTCGCCCCTCCGTACAACGGCTTCCTCGCCCTGACCTATCCGATCGACCTCTGAGCGGCGGCGCGTCGGCCGCTCGTGCGCGGGCGGTGGCGCTTCAGCCTTCTTCACAGAGCGCGGAGCGGCGCCGTGTCATGGTGGATGGGTGCAACGGCCGCTCCTCGGCTTCGTCGTCTTCGTCGCCATCCTCAGCGCGATCGTCGGCGGGCTGCACTACTACATCTGGGCCCGTCTGGTGCGGGCGCCCGAGCTGCCCGCCACCTGGCAGCGCGCCGGCACCATCGCCGTGATCGCGCTGGCGGCGCTCATCCCGGTGGGCATCTTCCTGTCTCGCGCGCTGCCCCAGCCGGCCGCCGGCGTGCTGGCGATGGTCGTCTACGGCTGGTTCGGCTTCGCCGTGCTCCTGTTCTTCTTGCTGGTGACCAGCGACCTGCTGCGCGCCTCCGTGCTGATTGGCTGGAAGCTGGCCGGAACGCCCGTGGACGCCGAGCGGCGCGCCTTCCTGGCGCGCCTGCTGGCCGGGGTGGTCGGCGGGCTGGCCCTCGGCGCCGGGGCGTTCGGCATCGCCAGCGCCCTGGGCAAGGTCTCGGTGCAGCGGGTGCGCGTGGCGCTGCGCCGGCTCCCGCCGGAGCTCGCCGGCTACCGCCTGGTGCAGATCACCGACCTGCACGTGGGGCCGACCATCGGCCGCGCCTACGTGGGCTCGGTGGTGGAGCAGATCAACGCCCTGTCGCCGCACGCCGTGGTCATCACCGGGGACCTGGTGGACGGCTCGGTGGAGCGCCTCCGCGACGAGGTGGCACCGCTGGCCGAGATCCGCGCCCGGGATGGCGTCTTCTTCGTCACCGGCAACCACGAGTACTACTCCGGCGTCGACGAGTGGATGGAGCACCTCGGCACCCTGGGGATCAAGGTGCTGCACAACGAGCGGGTCACCCTGGGCGAGGGGGACCGCACCTTCGATCTCGCCGGTGTGCCCGACTGGAGCGCGCGCCGCGGCGGCGACCCCCGCCAGACACCGGACCTGGCGCACGCCCTGGCGGGGCGCGACCCGGCCCGGGAGCTGGTGCTGCTCGCCCACCAGCCGAAGCAGATCGTCGAGGCCGCGGCGGCCGGAGTGGGCCTGATGCTCAGCGGCCACACCCACGGCGGGCAGATCTTCCCCTGGGGCCTGTTGGTGCGCCTCGACCAGCCGTTCGTCGCCGGCCTCGATCGCCTCGGCGACACGCAGATCTACGTCAGCCGCGGCACGGGCTACTGGGGCCCCCCGATGCGCGTGGCCGCACCGAGTGAGATCACCCTGCTCGAGCTGGAGCCCGGCGGCGCCGCCGCCTGAGGCGGGTCAGAGCGGGTCGGCGAGGTTCTTGTCGCAATCGATGAACGGCTGCGCCGGCGTCGCCTCGCCTTCGGCGAGCTTCTGCATGTAGAAGGTCGACTTGGTGAGGGTGTAGTCGATCGGCTCCTCGACCACGCCGGTGATGTCGCCGCACAGCGCCTCCTCGCAGACCGCTCCGGCGAGGGTGACGGTGGCCACGATCTGGCTTCCGGTGGTGATCGGGTTGGCGGTGCCATCGACGGTGAGCTTGGGCAGCGCTGCCACGAAGGTGCCGGTGGCCGTGTCGATGGGGTAGGGGCCGACGTCGATGGTGTCGCCGACCGGCGTCTTCCGATCGGCCTCGTTGAGCGCCGTCACCGCGAAGTTCAGGCCGCCGGCGTCGGTGGTGATCTCGGTGTCGAAGAGGACCGGGTTCTTCGGGCTGAGCTCGGTGGAGAGGGCGAAGAGGAACCGCCCCTCGACGGTGGTGGCGGCGGTGCCGCACTCCACGGGTACCGGCGGCGGGCGCGTCTCGACCTCGCGCTTCTCGAAGTCCTCGAGCTCCCCTTGCACGTTGGGGCAGCCGGCGAGGCAGGTGACCGCCGCGGCGGCAAGCGCCAGCGGCCCCGACGCGCGACGCGTTGCCGAGGCGATGCTTCGACCAAAGCAGACGAGTTTCGATGCGCTAGTCGCGAAAAGCATTTGACACCTGTTAGCCCTCACACTTGTCTGCGATGGCCCAGAAGGCAAGTTGAAACTCCCACCCGTACCGGGGACGTGCTTCAAGATGCTTCGTCGAACGCTCGTTGGCACACTGTGCTGTCTCGCCGTCTCCGCCGGTGCCATGTCGGCCTCGGCGTCCGGGTTCTCCACGGCGCGCTTCGGCGGTGAGCATGGCTACCCGGTCACCTTCAACCCCACCGCCATCTACTACAACCCCTCGGCCATCGCCGAGTCCGAGGGCTATCATGTGTTCGTCGACGGCAACATCGCCTTCCGGACGGCGTCCTACGACCACTCCTTCAATAGCAAGTACGACACGCCCGAGCCCGCCGGCGCGGTTGGTGGCAACACCGGCAAGGCCACCCTCTTCAACGTCGCTGCCGCGCCGATGCTCGGCGCCACCGGCAAGTTCGGCAGCTTCGCGCTCGGCCTCGCCTG
Organism: Polyangiaceae bacterium; assembly: GCA_037720395.1. Classification (GTDB taxonomy): domain Bacteria; phylum Myxococcota_A; class Polyangia; order Polyangiales; family Polyangiaceae; genus JBBJMR01. The sequence goes on along the minus strand of JBBJMR010000036.1, from coordinate 8,287 downwards.
GTACGTGCCCTTCGGCGGCTCGTCCACCTGGGACAAGGACGACGACTTCGAGGGCAACGCGCGCTGGCCCGGCCCGGTCGACGGCGAGCAGCGCTGGTACTCGATCTCCGGCACCCTGCGCTCGATGTACTGGACGCTGGCCGCGGCCTACAAGATCCCCAAGACCGGCCTGAGCGTCGGCGTCAGCGGCAGCCTCATCCGCTCCGAGGTCAAGACCATCCGCGCCCGCAATGCCGACGGCAGCGACAGCATCGAGAGCGAGGGGCGCAGCCTCATCGACGTCGGCGACTGGGCCTGGGGCTTCGCCGTGGGCGCCACCTACGAGGCCATCCCCAAGAAGCTCTACGCCGGGCTCTCCTATACGTCGCGCCCCAACGTCACCGGCGGCATGGCCCTCGACGGCGAGCTGGTGAACTACTTCGGCAACCGGTCGACCACGCCCATCGACGTCCACCAGGACCTTCCGGACATCGTGCGCCTCGGCGCGCGCTGGAAGGTCCGCGAGAACGTGGAGCTGCGCCTGCACGGCGACTGGACGCGCTGGAGCGCCATGGACCACCAGTGTCTGGTGGCCGACGGCTCCGACGAGTGCGAGGTCAACGACGACGGCACCGCGGCCAGCAGCCCCAACCCCATCCAGAACCTGCCCCGCGACTGGCATGACGCCTTCGGCATCCGCGGCGGCGGCAGCTTCTTCATCAACCCGATGATCGAGGTCTTCGCGGGGCTGGGTTACGACTCCAACGCCATCCCCGACGAGTCGCTCGACCCGGCGCTCACCGACTTCCACGACATCTCCGCCGCCCTCGGCGCGCGCTTGACCCTCGGCAAGCACGTCGCCGTCGCCGCCTCGTGGACGCAGTTCTTCTATTTCAGCCGCGACACGACGGGAAAGAGCCTCAACGCCACCTACCTCCAGCCCTCTGCCGGGCCGGACGCGGGCGGCAAGTACACCCAGCGCGTCGGCGTGCTGAACATCAACGTCGAAGCGATGTTCTGACGCGCGGCCGCGCCCACTCCAGGCGGCCGCCCTCGTTGACCCCTCGGTCGGGGTCGGGATACCAAAACCCATGCTCGCGACCCAGGTGCGCCAGAAGGATGGGGTCTTCTACTTCGCCGCCTACCCTACGGTGGACCTGCTCGACAAGGTGCGGTTCATCAGCCGCTTCTACGGCGAGGGTGAGCGCATTGCCGCCGAGGAGGTCGACAAGAACGACGAGGTGGCGCAGTTCATCGCCAAGATCGAGCAGACCGATCAGGCGTTCCAGCGGCAGATCTCGAAGAGCAAGGTCGCTGCCATCAAGAACTTCTACGAGACGGCGGTCAGCCAGCCGCCCATCCCGGGCACCGTCCTCCTCTTCACCGCCGAGAAGCTGCGCTTCGAGCCGGTGCGCCCCTTCGAGAACGTGGGCAACCTCGAGGAGCCGCGGGGGAAGTACCTGATCATCGACGGCCAGCACCGCCTGGCGGCGCTGAGCTTCTTCAACAAGCAGCACCCGGACGACGCGCGCACCATGCACGTCCCCTGCATCATCTTCGATGGCAAGAGCGAGGACTTCGCCACCGAGATGTTCGTGATCATCAACTCCACGCCGACACGCATCAACAAGAGCCACCTCGTCGACCTCTACGAGAGCGTCTCCTGGGCGGCGCCGGACAAGAAGTTCGCCGCGCGGGTGGTGGAGAAGCTCTACAGCGAGGGCGACAGCCCGCTGCGCTACAAGATCAACCGCCTCGGTGGGCGCTCCAAGCAGGAGAAGTGGATCCTGCAGGCCGAGCTCTTCAACGAGCTGCACCGCTGGTTCTCCGCCGACTGGAAGCAGATCGAGAAGCGCGGTGGGCAGAACATGCCGCGCGAGGCGGGGCGCTTCTACGACGTGGTGCGCGACTTCTTCAAGGCCGCGGAGAAGGTCTGGGACGAGGCATGGGGCGCGCCGAGCTACATGATCACCAAGCCGGTGACGCTCAAGGCCATGCTCCGCGTCTGCGCCGACCTGGCGCGCGAGGACGCCGAGCCCATCGATGGCCGCGTCAAGCGCTGGGAGAAGCGCCTCGCGCCGTGGATCGAGCAGCGCAAGACCTTCCGCAGCGAGGGCTTCTACGAGCGCTTCCCGGCCAAGGGCCAGGTCGAGCGCGTGGCGCGCATCCACCGCGAGCTGGCCCGGGCCATCGGCCTCGGCCAGGAGCGGGGTCTCCTACGGAGCCTCGCAAGCGGCAAGAAGGACGACTGACGGAGGGCGCGGGGCACCGCGCCTCGCGTCGGCCGGCAGCGATCATGCCCAGCGCGGAGCAGGTGGATCCGCGAGGGAGCGCCGCCCGGGCCGCCGGCGCGCTGCCCACGGTGCGCGCGGATCTGGTGCTCCTCCACGCGCCGGCGGTCTTCGACTTCCGCGACCGCGGCGACATCTATTTCCCGTACCTGAGCACCTCGGGCGACGTGCCCATCACCCCGCTCTACGAGTACTTCCCGCTCGGCTTCAAGACGCTGCAGCGCTACCTGGGCGATCGCGGCTTCGAGGTGCGCCTCCTCAACCTGGCCACCCTGCTCTTGCGCTGGCCGGAGCTCGACGTGGCGCGGGTGCTGGCGGCCATCGACGCCCCGGTGGTGGGCATCGACCTGCACTGGATGGTGCACGTGCAGGGCAGTCTGGAGGTGGCGCGCCTGCTCAAGCAGGGCAATTCGCGGCGGCGCACGCTCTTCGGCGGCATCTCCAGCACCTACTACGCGGCCGAGCTGGCGCAGCGGCCCGAGGTCGACCTGGTGATGCGTGGCTACGACACCCACGCGCCGATGGCCGCGTTGCTCGAACGTCTGCGCGTCGGCGGCGACGACCTCTCCGGCATCCCCAACCTGTGGTGGACGGACGCCTCCGGTGGGGCCGTCGACAACGGCACCACCCACCTGCCGGAGAGCTACGGCTGCGGCATCGACTGGAGCGCCACCTCGCCACCGGCGGGACAGCGGCTTCCCATCCTCGAGCTCATGTCCACGCAGAACGCCGGCTGCGCCTACGACTGCGGGTGGTGCGGCGGCTCGCGGCAGGCGTTCCACCGCATCTATGGGACGTCGCGCCGGCAGAAGGCGATGGCGCGCAAGCCGATCGACGAGGTGGCCTGGGAGCTGGGCACCGTCGCCGGTCTCCGCGACGGGCGGCGCTACCACTTCTACTCGGTGGGCTCGTACAACGAGCCTGCTGCGCGCATGGGGCACTTCATCGACCAGGTGGCATCGGCGGGCCTGCGCTCGGTGAGCTACGAGCAGTTCCAGCTCACCGACGAGGCCACGCTGCGGCGCATGGTCGCGGCCAACGCCAACACCACCATCACCCTTTCGCCGGAGAGCCACGACATGCGGGTGGCCAAGCTCGCCGGGCGCGGCGTCTACACGCCGGAGCAGATGGAGGCCTGGCTGGAGCGCGCCCTGGACATCGGCATCCGACAGGTCGACGTCTGGTACTTCGTGGGCATGCCCGAGCAGGACGAGGCCAGCGTCATGGCCACCGTCGACTACTGCCGGCGCCTCCTGTCGCGCTTCGGCGCGCGGGTGACGCCGCTGGTCTGCCCGATGATCCCCTTCCTCGACCCGGCCTCGACCTTCTTCGAGCAGCCCGAGGCGCACGGCTACCAGGTCTTCTGCCGCAGCGTGGAGGACCACCGCCGCACCATGACGCGAGCCTCGCTCGTGCACCGCATCAACTACCAGACGCGCTGGCTGTCGCGGCCCGATCTGGTGCGCGTCGGATATGCGGCCGTTCGCGCGCTGCTCACCGCGCGCGCAGAGGCGCGGCTCCTGCCGACCGCCCAGGTGGACGGCGCGGTGCGCCGCATCGACGATGCGCTGGAGCTGACCGCGGCGGTGACCGAGGCCGACGCGCTGCCCAGCGAGCGGGAGCGTGCCCTGGCGCTGCGCCCGCTGGAGGGCGAGATCCGGAAGCGCAACCAGGCCATCTTCTTCGGCGGCGTCTCCAACCAGGCGTTCCCGCTGGCGCGCAGCATCGGGGGGCGGTGGTTCGACGAGACGCTCTGGGACGACGCCGCGCTCGACGCGGCTACAGGGCGAGCCGGCGACTGAGATTCCAGGTGGGTTCGGCGGTCCTGTTCTTCGACTGGTGATCCGGGGCGGGCGGCACCCGTGTCCCGGAAGAAGCAGGACCGCGCCCATGGGCGTGGTGCCCGCGTGGTGCTGCTCGAGGCGCTGCTAGGATGACGCGGTGAACAGCCAGCGGGTCCCCGGCGGGGTCGTCCACAAGCTCCCCGCGGACCTGCGGGAGGCGCTCGTCGGGAACGCCGCGGCCCTCGACGCGTGGACCGACATCACGCCCCTGGCGCGCAACGAGTTCATCTGCTGGGTGGAGGACGCGAAGCAGCCCGCAACGCGTGCTCGCCGCATTCGCCGCACCCAGGAGGAGCTCGAGGAAGGTCAGCGCCGTCCCTGCTGCTGGCCGGGGTGCACGCATCGGAAGCGCACGGGCACCAGCTGACATCGGCGGTGAGGTGATTCACAACCCGCGCGCCTTCTTGACCACCCCGGCCACGTCCTGCTTCGACAGGCCGGCGGCGGCGCCGATGCGCTCCAGTACGGCGGCCTCCTTCTTGTCCAGGCCGCGGCTGGCCAGCGCCACCAGCGCCGCCACCGAGAGCCCGGCCTCCACTTGACCGAGCTCCTTCAGCGCGGCGCCCACGGCGGCGGCCCGCTTCTCCGGCCCCGCGTCGCGGACCAGCGCGGCGATCTCCTCCAGCAGCGCGTCGACCTCCCACTCGATGACCGCCCCGGAGGAGATGGCCGAGAGGGACCGCACCAGCGAGGCGCGCTCCTCCGGCGTCTGCTTCTCGTCCGCCAGCGCGGTCAGGTATCCGGCCTCGACGGCGGCGCGGAAGAGCTTCTCCTGCTGCAGCGACGCCAGCTCGGCGCGCAGCGGCGCGGCGTACTTGTCGATGCCACTACCCTTGGTCTCTTTGTCGCTCACGCCGCCCTCCTGTTCCCGGGAGAGGGCTCGCGCCTTCTCCCCCCGCCGGAGCGAATCCGGCGGGGTCCCCCACACCCCGCGCTGCACATGCCCACTGCAACCATCGCCCGCCACCAAGGACGAGGCGCTCTGTCCACTGGAACCTCTCACCGTATATCTCGTTATTACCCGCCGAGGAGCAGCCGACCGCGGCGCAGCAGGCTGAAGATGCGCGCCCCCAGCTCCGGGGCACGGAACGGCTTGACCACGTAGTCGTCCGCGCCGCTGGCGAAGGCGTCGACCATGTCCTGCGACGAGGCATTGGCGGTGAGGAAGAGCACCGGCACGTGCGACAGGCCGGGCTGGCGGCGGATGATGCGGCACAGGTCGAGTCCGGTCATCCTCGGCAGGTTCCAGTCGAGCACCAGCAGGTCGACGACCTCGCTCTGCACGCGCGTCAGGGCATCCTCGGCGCTCTCGCTCTGCATCACGCACAGCCCCACCGCCTCGAGCATGGCGGTGACCACCTCGCGGATGTCGGGGTCGTCATCGACGACCAGCACGCGCGCCGGCTCCCCCGCGGGCCGGCCGCTCTCGCGGCGCAGCGCCGCCTGTCGCACCTCGGCCGGCGATGGCGGCGGCGTGGAGATGCCGCTCGGGTCGCGCGCGCCCGCGGGCGGTGCGCTGCTACGGAGCGGGCCCGGCTCGCTGGAGAGGCGCGATGGCCCGGACGGGTTGAGGACCTGCTTCTGGGCGAAGTCGGCGAGCCGGCGCCCCTCGCGCGGCGCGCAGAGCAGGCGGCCCCCCACCGGGGAGACCGCAGCGCGCGCCGCGCAGGAGGTGGCGCGGCGACCACGCCCGAGCTCGAAGATGGCCAGCACCCACTCGCCGTCCTCGATGACCTCGCCGGAGGGCATCCCGAGCTCGAGCTCCGTGTCGCCCACGCCCGCGATCATCTGCTCGAACTGCGCGAGATCGGGGAAGCGGTAGAGGACGCTCCGCACCGCGGAAACCTACCACCACTGCACGCGCGCCGCGCGGGCGGAATCCGGCGCCGCCCTCGCCGCCGGGGGCCACGGAACGCGCCGTGCGATGCCGATCGGTGGCTAGCGCCGCGCGGAGCGTCCGACTAAGCTCCCGCCCCGATGCCCCTCTTGCGTGGCACCTCGGTGCTTCTCCTCGGCCTCATCTCGCTCGGCGCCAACACCTGCAAGAAGGCCGGCGAGGGCGACGCCAAGCCGCCGGGATCCGCGACGGCGGAGGTCTCCATCCCCGGGGTGGACACGTCCGCGCTCACCCCGCGCGAGCGACGGGAGTGGGCCGCCCAGGTCGGCGAGCTGCTCGCGCCCTGTCCCGAGGTCCCGGTCTCCATCGCCCAGTGCGTGAACGAGAAGCGCGCCTGCAAGGCCTGCCTCCCGGCGGCGCAGTTCCTTCTCAAGCAGGTCCAGGCCGGCAAGCCGAAGAAGGACCGCGAGGAGGCGTACACCGGGCGCTTCGACGCCAAGAAGGTGCGCACGGTGGTCACCGACGGCTCGCCGGAGAAGGGCTCGCCGGATGCCGCGGTGACGGTGGTCGAGTGGGCGGACTTCGAGTGCCCCTTCTGCAAGGAGGTCTACCCGGTCCTCGACAAGCTCGTCTCGCGCTTCGATGGCCAGGTGCGCGTGGTCTACAAGTTCTATCCGCTCGAGTCCCACCCCCACGGCGAGATCGCCGCGCGCGCCGGGCTGGCCGCGCAGAACCAGGGGAAGTTCTGGGAGATGCACCACAAGATGTTCGACAACCAGGCCCGCCTGGAGCAGGCCGACCTGGAGCGCTACGCGCGCGAGATCGGCCTCGACATCACCAGGTTCCGTGCCGACTTCGCCTCCAAGGAGACCGCCGAGCGCATCGCCAAGGACAAGAAGCAGGCCGAGGAGCTGGGGCTGACCGGCACGCCGATGATCTTCATCAACGGTCGCGAGGTCGATCTGCGCACCCTGGTGAACCTTCCCGACGATCTCGAGGAGTGGGTGAAGACGGACATCGAGCTCGCCGGCAAGACGGCCGCTCCCGCACCCAGGCCGGCGCCGGGCGGCCCAGCCCCGAGCGGGGCGCCCTCCGCGCCGCCGGCCGGCAGCACCACCGCCGCTTCCACGGCAGGCGGCGCCTCCAGCGCAGGCGCCCCCAAGAAGGTTCCGCAGTAGTGCGCGCCAGCGGCGCGGCGACGCGGGGATTGCGCGCGTGAGGCTCGCCGATCCCTGCGGGTGCTTCCCCACCGGGAGGCATTACCCGGGCATCGCGCACCTCATCCGGGTCCGCGCCGTCGGCGTGGCGTCCGAGCTCGACGCAGGCGGGTCGTGGGAAGAGCACCCCATCGCCTTCATCGATCTGGAGACCACCGGTCGCGACCCGGCGCTCGACCGCATCGTCGAGGTGGGCATCGTGCTCGGCGTGCGTGGTCAGGTGCTGGAGCGCCGGAGCTGGCTCATCGATCCCGGGCGCCCCATCCCCGCCGAGGTCACCGCCGTGCACGGCATCAAGGACGAGGACGTGGCCGGCAAGCCCTCCTTCGCCGAGGTCATCGGCGAGATCCTCGGAGCCCTCGGGGGCGCCATCCCCGCCGCGTACAACGCTGCCTTCGACCGTAGCTTCCTGTTCGCGGAGATGGAGCGCGCCGGCGTGCGCCCCGGCGAGCCCCCTCCGGCGGTGCGCCGCGAGGTCGACTGGATCGACCCGCTGACGTTCGCCCGCGAGCTCTACAAACACGAGGAGAGCCGCGCGCTCGGCGAGATGGCGGCCCGCCTGGGCATCGAGCTGGTCAACGCGCACCGCGCCACCGACGACGCCGAGGCCGCGCTGCGCGTGCTCTACACGTTCTCCAAGGATGCGCGGGTGCCGCGCGCCTACGGCGGCCTCATCCAGGAGCAGCGGCGCCTGAACCGTGGTCAGGACGAGGCGCGGCGCCTCTGGCGGCGCCCGAACTAGCCGCTTCGCGGGCCAGCCCGTCCCTCGCGCCCCGCGCCGGCCTGGCGGCGCAGGCGCCCCCGCCTGCCGTGGACTATCCTTGCCGGAGCATGGCCGAGACCAAGCGCCGGTTGCCGGTCCTGCAGACCCACGAGGACGACGAGGGACCGCCGCGCTGGCAGTGGGCGCTCATCGGGGCGGCGAGTGTGCTGCTGTCGTGGCTGCTGCTGGCGATGATCGCCACCCCGCTCGTCGGGCGTCTCGTCGCCTCCGACCCCCCCGTCGGCCTGAGCGGCGTGCAGGTCGCGGCCCTGGGGGTCGGCAACGTGCTGGCACTGCTCCTGGCTGCCTTCGCCGGGGGATACCTGGTGGGGCGCTTCGGCGGTCTGGCAAGCGTC
>JBBJMR010000234.1:0-14033 GCA_037720395.1 Polyangiaceae bacterium | reverse complement strand
TCCGCGCCGGCGCGGTGTGGGCCGGTGAGGTGCAGCTGCAGCGCGCCAACGTCCTGGTGGAGCGGGACGCCGCGCTGGAGGTGCGCGAGCGTGCGCGCTTCGTCTCGCGCGGCGGCGACAAGCTGGACGCCGCGCTGGATCGCTTCGTGGCCGCGGGCCTGGAGATAGCTGGCCGCCGCTGTCTCGACGTCGGCGCCTCCACCGGCGGCTTCACCGATTGCCTCCTGCAGCGCGGCGCGGCCCTGGTGATCGCCGTCGACGTCGGCCACGACCAGCTCGCCGCCTCGATCCGCGCCGACCCGCGCGTGCGGGTGCGCGAGGGCGTCAACGCGCGCAGCCTGACCGCGGCCGACATCGGCGGCGCCGTGGCGCTGTGCGTGGTGGACGCCTCCTTCATCGGCATCGGCAAGCTGGCCCCCGCGCTGGCCGCGCTGGTCGCCCCGGGCGGCGACCTGGTGGCCCTGCTCAAGCCCCAGTTCGAGGCCGGGCCCGAGGCGGCCACCCGCGGGCGCGGGGTCATCGCCCCGGGCGCCGTCCGCGACGCCGCGCTGGACGCCGCGCGGGCCGACCTGGCCGCGAGCGGGTTCGCCATCCGCGACGAGGTGGACAGCGCCTTGCCCGGCCCGCGCGGAAACCTGGAGCGCTTCGTGTGGGCGGAGAGGGCGCGCGCCCTCTGGTCCCGGGAGAGGGCGCGTGCCCTCTAGTCCCGGGAGAGGCGCGTGCCTCTCCCCCGCCAAGCCAAGCTCGGCGAGGCGCCCCCACACCTCGTGCGTCCGCGCCAACCGAGACAATTGCCCGCCACCAAGGCCGACCGCCTTCTCTGGTGCAGCGGTCCGACTTTGAAACGCTCTAGACTCGGCGCCCCTCGATGCGCAAGGCGTCGCTCGGCACCATCTTCCTCACCGTCTTCCTCGACCTGCTCGGGTTCGGGCTGGTGGTGCCTTATCTGCCGGGCGTGGCGCGCGCCCACGGCGCCTCCGACCTCACCGCCACCCTGCTCGGCGCCACGTTCTCGCTGATGCAGCTGCTCTTCGTGCCCTTCTGGGGGCACCTCTCCGACCGCACCGGCCGCCGCCCCATCCTGGTCTGGAGCATCGTCGCCGCCGCGCTGGGCCTGGTCGCGCTCGGCAGCGCCACCTCGCTGTGGATGCTGTTCGCCGCCCGCGCCTTCACCGGCATGGCCACCGCCAACATAGCCGTCGCGCAGGCGTACATCGCCGACGTCACCCGGCGCGAGGAGCGCTCGCGCGGCATGGGCCTCATCGGCGCCGGCATCGGCCTCGGCTTCATCTTCGGCCCGGTGATCGGCGGCCTGCTGGAGTCGGTGAGCCCGCTGGACCGGGTCGGCGCGCTGCCCGCCTACGCCGCCGCGGGCCTCTCCACGCTCAACCTGCTGCTCGCCCTCCGCTACCTGCCCGAGTCGCTTCCTGCCGGGTCGCGCCGCGGTGCTTCCCGCTCCGTGGCCGATGGCCAGGGCGAGGGCGGCCGCGCCGCCGGGCTGGCAGGCGAGGCCAACCCCGCCGCGGGCGGCGCCGCCCCGCGGCCGAGGCCAACGTCCTCGCCGACCGCGCCTCGCCCGCAGCCGGGGCCAACGCCGCCGTCGCCGCTGTCGACACCTCGCCGGTGAGCTCCACTGCGCAGCGCCGCGCGCCCTCGTTCTTTCCATGGAGCGGTTCCGCATCGCCTTCTCCTTCCCCGGCGTCGCGCTGGCGGCGGTGGTGCAGCTCGTGGCCGGCTCGTCGATGGCCGGCCTGGAGCAGACGTTTCGCCTCTTCACGCTCGACGATTTCGGCATGAGCGTGCGCGGCACCGGCACCGTGCTCGGCGTCGTCGGCGTGGTGCTGGTGCTGGTGCAGGCCGTGGTGCTGCGCCGCCTCGCCCGCGTGGTGAGCGAGCGCGCCCTGGTGCGTGCCGGCCTGCTCCTGCAGGCCACCGCCTTCGCGTTCATCGGCGCCTCGCCGCGCTTCGGCGCCCTGGCCCTGCTGGTCCTCTACCTGAGCATGGCGCTCAATGGGTTGGGCAGCGGCCTGGTCGCGCCGAGCCTCTCGGCGCTCGTCTCGCGCTTCTGCGATGCGCGCAGCCAGGGCGTCGGCCTCGGCGTCCTCCAGTCCGCCGGCGCCCTGGCCCGGGTGCTCGGCCCTCCCCTGGCCGGCCTGCTCTACGGCCACGTGGCCCACGGCGCCCCGTACTTCGCCGCCGCGCTGGGGATGCTTTGCGCCGCGTTGCTGTCCATCCGCTTGCGCCAGCCGCGCGTCGTGGCGGTCGTGACGCCCGGGGATCCGGAGGGGGCAGGCGTCGCATCGTAGAGAGCTGCGGCGCAGAGCAGCGGCGACTGAATGTGCGGCCCGGGGGCGACGGTGCGCTACGGCGGGGCCGCGCTCGGGGCCCGTGTCGCCGAGCGGCCGCGAACGTCACCGGAGGGGGCGGGATTCCATGCTGCCGTGGCCGCCGCCGTCGAGGGCCAGGTGAACGTGCCTGCGCGTGGCAACGGCGACCCGACTCCTGGCAACGGTCGACTGCCACCGGATCGCGTTGTCGGCGTGCGGGCGCGGGGCTTCGCCTCACGCCCATCGAGGTCGTTGTTCGCGCTGGGGCGTACCGACGCGGACCGGCGCTGCTGGACACGTTCGGGTCGAGGTTCGACGTCGGCGCTGTCCTGCCCGTGCCGGGGCAGGAGCGACTGCGACTGCGCGCGGGCGTTTCGGTGGGCGCCGACGGCGATGCAGGGCGGCTCGACGGCGAGGGCTCCGGAAGTTGTCAACGTGTTTGAGACACCGCGTCGTCGAGATTACTGAAGCGTAGGAGCCGTCGTCGCCCTGAGCGCCGCCGCTGCTACGCCGAGCGCCGCCACGTCGTGCGTCGCCGCCGCTGCGCCGAGCGCCACCGCTGCGCCGGGCGCCGCCACGTCGTTCGTCGCCGCTGCGCCGAGCGCCACCGCTGCGCCGGGCGCCGCAGCGTCGTGCGTCGCCGCAGCGTCGTGCGTCGCAGCGTCGTGCGTCGCCGCCACGAGCGCCATCGCGCTGAGGGCGGCCGTGCTGGCGACCGCTGCGTTGCCCAGCGCAAGCGCCTCGCCGGGGGCTGCACCCCCGGACCCCCGCGGCTCGGCGCCGCCACGCGCCGGTGCTGCGCGGCCGACCGTCGCCGTATCGTCGCCAGCGCCGACTGCGGGAGCGCGTGGCGTCGTCGAGCTCTGGGGCTCGGCCTGCACCTTCGGCTTGTTGATCCACACGGCGGTCGGCAGGCTCGGCGGCGTCGGAAGCCCACGCGGGAAGCGCTCGGGATGGGCGCGGTATGCCGCCTCGAGGACCGCCGCACGCTCTGCTGCCTTCGCGGCGGCGAGGCCGTAGTGCACGTCGTGCGGCGTGAGCAGGCCGAGCCCGACGTGGTGATGGTCGTTGTTGTACCAATCGAAGAACGGGCCGCAGTGGGCGCGCGCATCCTGCTCGCAGCCGAAGCGCTCCGGAAACTCGGGCCGATACTTGAGCGTCTTGAACTGCGCCTCGGAGAACGGGTTGTCGTTGGAGACGTGCGGCCGTGAGTGCGTCTTGGTGACGCCCAGGTCCGCGAGCAGCAAGGCCACGGGCGTCGACTTCATCGACGACCCTCGGTCCGCGTGCAGCGTGAGCTGCTCCGGGGCGATGCCCTGACGCGCGCACGTCTCTGCGATGAGCTTCTTCGCCAGCGCGCCGCTCTCGCGCGGTGCGATCATCCAGCCCACGACGTAGCGGCTGAACACGTCGAGGATCACGTACAGGTAGAAGTAGGTCCACTTCGCCGGGCCGAGCAGCTTGGTGATGTCCCAGCTCCAGAGCTCGTTCGGCTTCGTCGCCAGCAGCTCAGGCGCCGCGTAGTGCGGGTGACGGAGCTGATCGCGGCGCTCGCGGACCTCGGCGTTCACCGCGAGGATGCGGTACATCGTGCGCACCGAGCAGTGGTACTCCCCCTCATCGAGCAGCTGCGCCCAGACCTCCGTGGGCGCAAGGTCCACGAAGCGCGGCTCGTGCAGCCGAGCGAGGACGAGGTCGCGCTCCTCAGTGGACAGCGCTCGCGGCGGCGGAGGCTTCCGCGCCGACGGCGCCCTCGGCTTCAGCAGTCGGTAGTACGTGGCCCTGGGCAGGCCGAGCGCCGCGCATGTGGGCGCAACGCCGAGCTCGGTCTTGGCGCTGATGATCGCGTCCATCACGGCACCTCGTTCGGGTCCGGCAGAGCGATGCCCAGAATCTCGGCAACTTTTTTTTGGAGCGCTACCAGCGCCTCGGCGCGCTCCGCACGCTTCCTCAGCTTCGCCATCTCGCGCTCGAGCTCCGCGACCCGCAGCGCGTTCGGATCAGGAGGATGGGCCTTCGGCCCTCGCTTCTTCGGAGTGAGCCCGGCCAGCTCGCCCCGCTCGCGCTGCGACCGCCACACCATGAGATGCGACGAGTACAGGCCCTCGCGCCGCAGCATCTCGCCGAGCGCACCCTTGCGCCCCGATGCCTGATGGCCGTCGGCCTCGCGGAGGATCCGCAGCTTGTACTCGGCCGTGAACCGTCGACGCGTCGCCTTCGCCGACACCTCCGTCGGCCGGGCGGCTGCCTGGTCTTGCGTTCCGTTCTTCATCGAGAGATCCCAACTCGCCCTCTACACTAAACTTCGGGGGGAGCGGTGTCTCACGCACGTTGGCACAGAGGGCTCTCTGGGAGCGCTCGTCGCGTTCTGACACGACAATGGCTACCGGATGTAAGGGATCGGAGTAGCACCAAGAAGCACGCGTTCATGCCTTGCGAGGTATTGACGCCCGCTCGGGCCATGCGAAACTCTTCGTCCAAATTTCGTGGAGGGGGTCATGATCACAACACGTGGCGTGGTGAACGCCGAGTCTCAAGACAACGGCCACGCGATCTCAGTACGCAGTTTGCGGCTGCGCTCTGCTCTGCTCGCTCCTGCTGGCGGCGTGCGATCCCGGGGGAGGGACCGGTACCTCAGGGGGAGGGGGTGACATCGGCAACCTCGCATTCTACGACGGGAACACCCTGCTCGGCGGAAACGTGGTCGGCAAGGGTGAGGTGTACGCAATAGGCGAGGGACAGCTCAGCAGTTACGTGACCGAAACGCCGCTCACCAATGTCAGGGCGGAGTTCATCCACGAGTCCGAGCGAACGGAGGCGAACCTCTTCGCGCTGGACCCCACGGTGCAGCGGCAGCGAATGGGCACCGCGGCCATCGCCTCCACGGGCACCTTCAGCGACGAGGGCTGGGACGCGATCACCCAGGTACCCGACCCCGGTTATAGCGACGCGACATGGCCGGCGACCCTGGTCCTGCCATACCCGAACGCCCATCTCGTCTTCCCGCCGTTCTCGGAGACCACCAAGGACCTCGAGCTCAGCGACTTCTGGCTGAACGCCGACCCGGCGGGTCTCGCGGCGGATCCGGATGGCGGCGCGGTTCGCGCGGCATGGGTCTACGACCACGGCCTCTGCTCGCGCGAGACCAAGCCCGAGTCCATGATGATCCAGTCGGGCCTCGACGCCTGGTACACGGTCGTCGACAAGACCGACGACTACACGCACAGCCAGACGCGCCTGTACATGAATCTCGCGACCTGGCTCGACGCCTACGATGACCCCCAGAACGGGCAGCAGCCGCCAACAGGCGGCTTCTTTATCAATACGTACCTTTCGTTCGACATGCAGGACCCCCTCGGCGTGCTGGATCTCGCGGCCGCCTATCAGTACGAGGTCGTCCTGGACGAAGGGCTCGTCAAGATCGACCCATTCAAGCTGAACATCAACGCCGATGGCGACATTTTCGACATCGGCTACGACGAGACCGTAGAGGCTTTCGAGGAGACGACGCCCGGGAGAGTGAACGCGAATCTCTTCAATCAGCAGACAGTTCGGCTAACCGAGCATGAATGCACCGTCGGCGATCCTACGACGTGCGCCGACGCAGCGACTGCCCTGGGCTTCGTCGTGACCATAGGGACCGATCTGATCGGTGGGTACGCGAATGAGGAGGTCGACGCGATGGTGGCCGTCGCCGAGGACACCGAGGCGAACTGGGCGTGCGTTCCCGATGTATACGACCTGCCGGGCTTTCCCGGGATGTGTGAGTACATCGTTCGCGGAAAGCGCTTGAACCACTACGTCGACGCGTTCGAGGTCGTCTGGTTCGATGGGAAAGAGGTCGACAACCCGGCGTACGTACTCTGGGTCGCGGCGAACGTCCCGCCGCCGGACGCCGACGACGAGGAAGAAGCGGTTGCTCAGCAGATCGCGACGCTCTGCTCCTGGTCGCCTCCGAGCGGGGCCGTGGACGACGGCACGTGGATCCGCGTCCCGGTCAGCGTGGACCTGGGCGTGGACATCGACTGAGGACCCAATGCGATCCGCTGTCTTGCTTACGATGCTGCTGCTCGGCTGCGGCGAGGTTGCCCGCCCGGCGCCCACGGACGGCGCCACCGCCGGCGGTGGCACCGCGGCCGCCTCTTCGGGAGGTACCGGTGGCGGGGGATGGACCCCGTGCTCGTCGCCGGATGGCTATCGAATCTGCGGTGGATCGGCCGAGACGGAGTGTCCCCACGACGACCCGGCGTGCTCCACATGTCTGCACTGGGAGATTGGCTACGAGGACGTCTTGAGCGTCTGCGCGAACGATGCGTATCAGACCTCGCTCGAGTTCGATGAACTGTGCTGGAAGTGCGTGGATGGATGCATCTGCATCGACTTCGGGGAGTTCAGCTGCGCGCCTTACGACATCGGGGTGCTCATTGCGCAACAGGGTGGCGCGGCGCAGCTGCGCTACGCGGACTGGGGGCTGTGGACTGGCGATCCCTTGCCGTTACCCCAGACGTGCCCAACTCTCTCGGGAGTCTCCGTGTGCGGCGGCAACTGTGGAGGCTGTCCGGCGGGCCAGCACTGCACTGGACGGTCGCCCTTGCACCCCTATGGCGTCTGTTTCCCCGACGAACTGAACTCATGCTCGAAAGACAAGATCTTCTGCGACGCTGGCAAAGCCTGCTTCTTCTTTACCGTAGAGCCATCGGCGATGGAGCTTTCCTACGAGAATGGCTATTGCTTGCCGCTCGAAACCTGCCTCGCAACCGCGGAGAAGCTCCCGGGAGGCGGTGAATGCATCCCCTGACGATTGCCCTGATAGCGATGACCACGGCGTCCTGCTCGTCGGTCGAGTTCCGGGACCCGGGCTCTGCCGGGGGCGCGGGGCCCGACGGCAGTACGTCCAGTGGCCCGGCCTTGCAGGACTGCGCCGCTGCCGATGGAACGCGCGTCTGTGGCGGTTCCACGGAAGCATGCCCCTGGCTCGAAGCGCCGGATTGCCCGGGCTTCGGCTGCACACCGGTCATGGACCGCGCAACGCTGGAAGCCACCGACGCTGGAGTCTGCTGGGCCGACCTTCGCGACCATGCTGCAGATCTTTGTTTCGCCTGCGTGGACGGCGAGCTCTGCGCACAGCGAACGCCGGACCAGCTCGTCTGCGTTTCCAGGGAGACCTGTGACGCCCTGGGTGAGCTCGGTGCCACGAACGCCTGCCGGTACTCCGACAAGAGCGCGTACGGCGGCAACCCGCCGCCCGAGGCAGGTATTTGTCCGGTTGGCGGCGCGGGCAAGATCTGCGGCGGCACCTGCGGCCCCTGCAAGGACTACGGTGGCGGCAAGGCGCGCTGCGTGGGCCGCTCTCCGAGCCATCCGTTCGGGGTCTGCGCGCTGGACTACCTGGACGGCTTCCCGGGCTGCTGGCTCGACGACGAGGGCTCGTTGGCTCAGCCCTGCGGTCCCAACGACCTGTGCGCCATCTTCGACGTGGCTGCGGAGGATCAGCCCATCGCGAACAGGTACGGCACGTGCGTGCTGCGTAAGTACTGCGAATTCGCCGCCTACAACCTGCCCGGCGGAGTCCGTTGCTTCGACGAGGACGGGGGCCAGGTGGCTCCGTAACGCGGTCCTTGCCATGCGCGCCCGCAGAGCATTCCTCGTCCTCGGAGCGTCTCTCGTCGTCTCCTCTGCCACAGCACCCGGCTTGGCTCGGCCCGACGTGGAGATCGAAAGCTCCGTCTACGGCGGTCAGACCAGCGGCGGCTGGATATGCGGCCCGTCGGCGACGGTGCGCTATGGCGGGGCCGCGCTCGGGGCCCGTGTTGCAGAACGACCGCGCGCATCGCCGGAAGCCGCGGGATTCCTCGGTGCCGCCGCCGTGGCCGTGGAAGGCCAGGTGAATGTGCCTGCGCGTGGAGGCGGGGACCCGCCAGACGGCGACGGTCGACTGCCACCGGACCGCGTGCTGGGCGCGGCGCACGCGCGTGGCGGTTACGAGGGACGGCACACGCGCATCGAGGTTGGCGCCGGTGCATTCCAGGGCTGGAGCTCCTCGTCGAGCCGCGAGCCCATCGTCGTGCCCTATCCCGAGCTCGAGCTGGCAGCGGGGCTGATGCGCAGCTGGGAGATCGTCGCCGGCCTCGGTGCGCCGCTGGTCACCTCGCTGCACCGGCCCGGCGCATACCTCGGCGCGGGGCTTCGCCTGGCACCCGTCGAGGTCGTCATCCGTGGCGGGGCCTATCGACGCGGGCCGTCACCGCTCGGCACCGTCGGCTCGAGGTTCGACCTCGCCGCCGCCCTCCCCGTGCCGGGCCAGGAACGACTGCGGCTCCGTGCAGGTGTTTCGATGGGCGCCGACGGCGACGCCGGGCGGCTCGACGGCGATGGCTCCCTGGGCGCGCTCGTCGCGTTCTGAATCGCTCCGCGATCGCGTCCAGGAGGCGCGGGGTTCCTGCTGACGCCCTGCCCACACGGTGGTACACGCCGGCCGAGCGAGGTTAGACAGCATGCACGGACGACTGTGGATGGGCGCCCTCGGCGTCCTCGGGGCGATCGGCGCCATGGGCGCGGGCTGCAACAACGGTGGCACCGCGTCGGGCGCCAGCGGGGCGGCCTCCGGTAGCGGCCCGGCCGGCCCGGCGGTCACCGAGTGGAAGGTCGGCGCGTTCCTCAGCCTCTCCGGCGCGGAGACGGCCTTCGGCAAGGACACGCGCGAGGGCATCGAGCTCGCCGTCGAGGAAGTGAACAAGGCCGGCGGCGCCAGGGGCAAGCCGATGAAGGTCATCTACGAGGACGACAAGTCGTCGCCGCAGGAAGCGACGAACAAGGTCCTGCAGCTCATCGACCGCGACAAGGTGGTGGCCATCCTCGGCGAGGTGGCGTCGGCGCGATCCAAGGCGGGTGGCATCGTCGCCAACCGCAAGAAGATCCCGATGATCACCCCCTCCTCGACGAACCCCGAGGTGACCAAGGTCGGTCCCTTCGTCTTTCGCGTCTGCTTCACCGACGACGTGCAGGGCAAGCTCGGCGCCGAGTTCGTGGTCAAGACGCTGGGCAAGAAGAAGATCGGCATCCTCTACGCGTCCGACGTCCTCTACTCCTCCGGGCTGGCCCAGGAGTTCAAGAACGAGGCCAAGAAGCTGGGCGCGGAGATCGCCATCGAGAAGAGCTTCCTGCAGACGGAGACGAACTTCACCACCTACCTCAACGAGATCAAGGGCGCCGGCGTCGACGTCATCTACGCGCCCACCTACTACAACCACATGGTGCCCATCGCCCGGCAGGCCAAGGCGGCCGGGATCAAGGGCGACATGTTCGTGGGCGGCGACGGCTGGGACGCCGAGGAGCTGGTCAAGGACGCCGGCGACGAGATCGAGGGCGCCTACTTCACCAATCACTACGCGCCCGACGTCCCCTGGCCGAACTCCAAGGCGTTCTACGCGGCGTACTCCACCAAGTACTCGCGCGCTCCGACCAGCCTCGGCGCCATGGGCTACGACGCGGCCAAGGTGCTCGCCGACGCCATCGGCCGCGCCAAGGGCGACACGCCGGAGGCCATCCGCGACGCCATCGCCGACACCAAGAACTTCCAGGGCGCCACCGGCAACATCACCATCAACTCCGAGCGCAACGCCGACAAGCCGATCGTGGTGGTGAAGATCAAGGACAAGAAGTTCACCTACTTCGCGACCGTCGGCGGCAACGACCCCGCGGCCGCGCCCGGCGCCGCCGGCAGCCCCGCTCCCGCCGCCGCCGGCAGCGCTGCGCCCGCCGCGGGCAGCGCGGTCCCCGCCGCCGGCAGCGCCGCGCCCACCGCGGGCAGCGCCGCGCCCGCCATCAAGTAGGGCAAGCTCCAGCGTCGATGTCGGGCACCGCGCAACCGAAGGTCGCCATCACCGCGTCGAAGACCGGCCTGCGCGCGCCGTGGGTGCCGTTCGCGGTCGGCGCGGCGGCGCTCATGCTGGTGGCGCGCTTCTTACTGCCCAACAACGTCTACGGCGCGCTCTTCACCGGCCTGGCGCAAGGCTCGATGATCGCCCTGGTGGCCCTCGGGTACACCATGGTCTACGGCATCCTCAAGCTCATCAACTTCGCGCACAGCGAGGTCTTCATGATGGGCGCCTTCGCCGGACTCTTCCTCATCCTGGCCCTGGGCGGGGCCGCCTCGCCGGTGCTCGCCGGCGTGCTCGGCACCCTGGGGGCCATGGTCATCGCCGACATCCTCGGCGTGGTCGTGGAGCGCATCGCCTACGCACCGCTGCGCGCGCGCGGGCGGGGCAAGGCCAACGTGCGCGTCACGCCGCTGGTCACCGCGCTGGGCATGAGCGTGCTCCTGCAGAACCTGGCGCAGCTCCTCTTCACCGCGCGCTACCGCGGCTACCCGCAGCTGCTGCCCATCGCCGATACCCGCAAGGTCATCTTCGCCGCGGCGGTGCTGGTCATGATCGGCCTGTGGTTCTTCGTCCAGCGCACCTGGACGGGCAAGGCCATGCGCGCGGTGAGCACCAACGTCGAGGCCGCGCGGCTGATGGGCATCCGCACCAGCCGGATCATCGCCCTGACGTTCATCACCGGGTCCATGTTGGCCGCCCTCGGCGCCGTCCTCTACTGCCTCGACCAGTCGCAGGTCTACCCGACCATGGGCGTGGTCATCGGCACGCGCGCCTTCGTGGCCGCGGTCATCGGCGGCATCGGCAGCATCCCCGGCGCCGTCCTCGGCGGCATCCTCATCGGCCTCATCGGCGAGCTCACCAAGCTGACGCCGTACTCCGGCCTGCAGGACGTGCTCGTCTTCACCGTGCTCATCGGCGTCCTGCTGGTGAAGCCCACCGGCCTCCTCGGCAAGGCCGGCACCGAGAAGGTCTAGCGCTTCGCCTCCTTGCTGTCCGTCAAGACCTCGAAGCCACCCTGGATCAGGCGCTTGCCGTCGAACGGCATGCTCGGCTCCATCTCCTTCATGCGTGGGTCGTCGCGCATCTTCGTCGTCGCCTCGTGGCGGACCTTCTTGCTTGGCCACACCGTCCAGGAGAGGACCACCACCTCGCCGTCCTCGGCCTTCACCGAGCGCTTGAAGTCGGTGACCTTGCCGTCGGGGATGTCATCGCCCCAGCACTCCACCACCTGTAGCGCGCCGTACTCCATGGCGATGCGAGCAAAGTCCACACTGACCTGGCGGTACTTGTCCTTGTTGGCCGCCGGGACCGGTATGACGAATCCGTCGATGTAGCTCATGCGGTTCCGTCCTTCCTGAGGTTGCGACGGCGTGGGCGCGGGCGCCGGCACGGCGAACGAGCGCCGGTGGTTGTGTGCAGCCCCGCGGCTCGCCTGGCAAGGGGTCGCGCGACGAGCGGTGCCGCCGCGGCCGCAGCGGTGCCGCCGCGGCCGCCTCGGACGGGCCGGGCGGCGGCCGCCCCGCGACCGCGCTATCCTGCACCCACCATGAAGGCCTTTCCTTGGCTCGGTGCGGTCGTGTTGTGTGGTCTCGGTTGCTCGTCGACGCCCCCGGCGAACTGGGTCAAGGGGGGCGCGGCCCTCGAGATCCCGCGCGCGCGCTGGGTCTTCGGCAGCAGCGTGGTGGAGATCCTGCCCGACGGGCACGTGCTGGCCAACGGCGAGCCCGTGATGTCCGTCGATCGCGGCGGCCGCGTCTTCGACGAGGATCGCGAGCCCATCGCCCTGCTCGAGCCCGACGGGCGCGTCGTCGGGCCCGACGAGGAGGCGCTGGGCGTGGTCGGTGCCGAGCACGCCTCGAAGCCCGAGGAGGAGAACGCCTGGCTCTCGGTGGCGCAGAGCGGTGAGGTCATCGTCTACAACGACGAGGGCGAGCGCATGGCCGCCGGCGTGTGGATCGGCTGCAACGGCAGCGCGCGCGCCCATCAGGTGTGCACGCTGGTCACCCACCTGATGGCGCTCAAGATGCGCGCCCTGGCCGAACGCAGCGAGCCCTCGGTGGGCATCGGCATCGGCATCGGCGTCGGCGTCGGTCGCTGACCCCGGCATGCGCTCGCGCCCGGCGGTGATAGCGCTCATCTTCGTCCTCGGCACGCTCCTGGGCTGCGCCATCGGCCTCTTCCAGGCGCCCGATCAGCCGTACTGGGCCCACCTCCTGGTCGGCGTGGTGGTCGGCGTCCTGCTCGCGTTCTTGCTGGATCGGCTGCGCACGCTGCAGATGGAGGCCTTCGACGCCGCACGCCACGGCGATCCGGCGCGCGTCCGCGGCATGCTCGGCCGGCGTCTGGGTGGCCGCTGGACGAGCACCGAGATCTCGGAAACGCCGCGCTCGAGGCCAGCCTCGGCGTGCCCGGCGCGGCGCACGCCCGGCTGCTCGCCGACCACACGCGTTTCGGCCCGGCGGCGTCGCTGAGCCAGGTCGTGCGGCGGCACTTCGATCTGGCCGCGGGCGATGCGCGGCGGCGCGCCGAGGCACTGCCGGCGTTGCTCTCCAGCCGCGCGCTGCGGCTGCTCGAGGCCGAGCGATACCGCGGCTACCTGCTGGCGCGCGCGGCGCTCGAGCCGCACCCGCGCGAGATGGTGGAGCGCGGGGCGGCGCTGCTGCTCGGCCACCGCGATCGCGAGATGCGCGCCTACGGCCAGTGGGTGCGCGCCTGGCACGAGCTGCCGCTAGAGCCCGATGATGCGCTCGGTGACGCCCGGCGGGGCGCGGCGCTGGCCGCAGCGCACCCGGGCCTGGGCGACCTGGCGAAGCGCGTCGAGGCGCGCGCCAGCGCCATCGAGCGCGCGCTGGCCAACGGTGGACCGTATCGGCGCTGAGCCGCTGCCTGCCATCCTCGACGTCACCAGCGCCCGCTCGACGGTTGCCGCGAGACGCGGACATGCTCATCCGTCGCTTCGGCTCAGCGCGGGCATTGGTAGTCGTAGCGCGTCACTTCATCGCCGCGCACCCGTGCCACCAGCTGGCCTTGCTCGTCATGCTCCAGGCGGATCGCGGCCGCACCGCCGGCGTCTGCGGGATGGGTCGGCGCCGAGCCGACGCGCACGTACGAGAACATCACCGACTCCGCCTCGATCGGTCCGTCCTTGCCGCCCGTGGTAGCCGCCGGCACGAGGCGCACGGAACGCGACGTGTGCTTGCCCTCGATGGTTCGCTCGTAGATGGATTCGGGCACCGTCTGGAAGATGTCCCCCGACGACGCCTCGGCGCTGTGCCGATGGTGGACGATGCGCCGCAAGCGATCGCCCGGAGAATAGTGGTAACGATACGCCCAGCTGTCGTCGCCAAGGTGGCTGCACCGCAGCGTGCGCCCCCAGTCCAGCGTCTCTTCTTCCACGAATTCGGTGACACCGACGTCGTCCGTCTTCGTCCAGCGCAAGACCCGTGTTCCACGGAAGATCGGCAGCTCGGGAGCGGGCGCGTCCAGACCGTCCCAGTCCGTTGGCTCGATGTCCCAGTCGTCCTCGAGGGTCGCGGCGGTGCAGCCGAAGGCGACCCGCGGCGCGCTTGCCTTGGCGCGGAAGGTGCCCCGATAGGTCCACGCCGCGGAGACTCGCCCGTCCCCCCAGTGGCCCTCGACGCCCACCAGCACGCCGCGCGTGTCGTAGAGGAAGGTCTCGCCCCGCTCGCTGTCGGGCAGTGGGGGATGGTATTGCAGCGACCAGCGCGCGACGGTGCCGTCGTCGTTGTAGACGCGCTGCACGATGCGCGTGCGCTCGTCGCCGGCGCCTCGCTCGATGGCCAGGACCGGTAGGCCGCCCACGTTC
>JBBJMR010000233.1:0-14062 GCA_037720395.1 Polyangiaceae bacterium | reverse complement strand
GGCCTCCACCGCGGCGACGCGGACCTGGCCGGCGGTGTCGTCGAGCAGCCGCGCGATGTCGTCGCCGGCGTCAGCGGCGTGCAGCTTGCCGAGCGACTGGCAGGCGTAATACCGCACCCAGGCGTCCTCGTCCCCGAGCGCCGCGCGCAGGGCGCTGATCACCGGCTCGGCGCTGGAGGCGCTGCCCAGTGCACGGCAGGCGCTGGCCCGCGTCGCGGATGCCGGGTGCCCTGCCGCCTCGAGCAGCGCGGCGACGCCGCGTGGGTCTTCGACCAGGGCCAGCCCCGCGGCGCCGGCGTCGCGGATGCGCTGGTCGTCGTCGGCGATGGCCGCCAGCATCGGGTCGACGGCCTCCGGGTAGCCGAAGTACGCCAGGATCCGCAGCGCCGCGCGGCGGGTGCGTGGATCGTCGCTGCGCGCGGCGGCGAGCGCGTGGTCCTTGACGTCGGCGCTGCCCAGCGACTGCACCGCGCCCACCGCCGCCTGCACCACGCGTGCATCGGTGTCGCCGACGAGCCGGAAAAGCGGCGCCACCGCGCGGGCTCGCCGGCGCGCGCCAGGGCGTCGCAGGCCAGCGCGCGCACCGCTGCGTCGGCATCGCCGAGGCAGAGGACGAGCTCGGACACCGCCGAGCGACGCGCACCGAGCAGCGGCAGGAGCCGCGCGCGCTGCTCGCTGGTGCCGTACGCGACCGCGCGCAGCATGTGCGGCTCGGCCTCGGCGCCGATGCTGCGCAGGGCGTGCAGCGCCTCGTCGGCGATCGATCCTTCGCCGTCGAGCATGGCCACCAGAGCGTCGACGGCGCCCAGGTCGCGCAGCCAGGCCCGCACCACCGCCAGGGCCACCCGGTCGCCGGGGTCGGCGTCGTTCATGACGGCGGTGAGCCGCTGCGTCGCGCCGGCGGGCGCGGCCTCGCGCAGCGCGGCGAGCACCCCGGCCGAGTCCCCGACGCGCTCGGCCTGGCGGCGCCGCAGCTCCACCAGCGCACGTGCCGACGCCTGCACCACGGCGGCGTCGGTGCTGGTCAGCTGCCGCGCCAGCGGTGCCACGGCGGCCGCCTGGCCGGTGCGCCCGAGCGCGGAGGCCGCCTCGCTCGCGTACTGCGGGGCAGCAAGGAGCGTGGCCAGGGGGGTGACGGCGCGTTGCTCGCCGCATTGACCGAGCACGGAGATGGCCGGAAAGACGCGGAAGAAGTTGCCGCTCTGCACCGCGTCGAGCAAGGAGTCGACGCTCACGGGGCCGCCGAGGCGACCGAGCGCTTCGATGGCCGCCACCGCGACGTTGTCGTCGGTGTGGTGCGACCACTCTGCCAGCACGTTCACGCCCGCGCGGCTCTTGCGGCGACCGAGGATCTGGGCAACGTCGCAGAGGACCGGCGAGGGCACCTCCTCGGCGCCCAGCGCCAGCACCGCCGTCTCCACGTCCGCGCCGGAGGCGACGAGCGCGTCCACCGCGGCCGCCAGCCGCCCCTCATGCTCGCGCTGCGTGCGGAGCACGCCGCACAGCGCGGCCACCGCCGTGCTGCCGGCGCGCGCCAGCGCCGCCACCACCGCGCGCCGGACCACCCAGCTCGGCTCGCTGAGCAGGGCGATCAAGGCCGGCACGCTGGCCGCGCCGGCCGCGGCCAGACGCTGCACCTCCTCCATGCGACCGCGATCGCTGGCGGAGATCCCGAGGCCGACGCCGCCGTCGTTCATCGTGCCTCTCGCGTCCCTTCGCGGGCCTCGCCCTGCGCGCCGCGCAGCTGCGCCCCGGCGCGCACCAGCTCCTCGGCGTCGGCCACCATGTCGCCGGCAGCCTCCAGGCACGACTGCGCATTGCGCGTCTGCTGTACGGCCTGCGCGACGATGGCCGTTGCCTGTTGCCGCATGCCCTCCAGCGAGGTGGCCAGGTGCTCGGCCGACGCGCCCTGCTCCTTGGTGGCGCGAGCGATGTTGGCCACCGCCAGCGATTGCTTGGTGGCGTGTGACGCCACCGCAGCCATGGCCTCGGTCTGCTCCTCCAGCGCGCGCGCCGTCTGCTTGGCGAGCCGGCGCACCCGATCGGTTTCGGTCACCAGCTGGCGGTTGGCCTTGGCCTGCTCGCTGGTGGCCGCCGTGACCTGGGCGGCGAGCCGCGCCACCTGCCGCGAGGCGCCCTCCAGCTCCTTGGCGCCGCGGCTCTGCTCGG
The DNA here is from genome assembly GCA_037720395.1 of Polyangiaceae bacterium. Lineage (GTDB taxonomy): Bacteria > Myxococcota_A > Polyangia > Polyangiales > Polyangiaceae > JBBJMR01. The sequence goes on along the minus strand of JBBJMR010000233.1, from coordinate 11,893 downwards.
AGAGGGCCTTGGCGTTGGCCAGCGACTGCTTGCGCAGGTCATCCATGGCCCGCGCCATCTCGGCAGCGCCCTGGGTCTGCTCGGCCAGCCCGGCCGCGGTGCGCTGCGTGCCGCGGGCCACCTCGCGCGTCTGTTCGCCGATGGACTTCGCCTCGCGCGCCTGGGCCACCAGCGCGCCGGTGATCTGCGCCGAGCTGTGGCGCATCTCCGTCACCGCGCCGGCCAGCTCCTGCGCGCCCGCCGCCTGCTCCTGGCAGGCGCGCGCCACCAGCTGCACGCCGGCGCCGAGCTGCTGGTTGGCCTTGACCACGCCGCGCATGGCGCGTGCCTGCTCGGCGGTGGCCTGGCTCGTTTGCCGCGCCATCTGCCGCATCTCGGCGCTGTCGCGCACCAGCGATCGCGCCGCCTTGGTCTGCTCGGCGACCGCATCGACGATGGACCGCGACGCCGCGCTGACCTTGCCCACGCTCTGCGCCAGTGCCGCGCTGGCGACGCCTTGCTCGCGGGTGGCCTGCGACATGCCGCGCCCGGTGCGCGTCATCTCGTCCACGCCGCGCAGGATCTCGGCCAGTCCCTTCTCGGCGTCGTTGGCCAGGGTGGCGCCCTCGTCGGCGACCTTGACGCCTTCGGCGGAGGCGGTCACCGCCTCCCGCGCGGAGCCCTGCAATCCGCGCACGATCTTGGCGATGTCGGCGCTGGCCGCGGCGGCGCGATCGGCGAGGGCGCGGATCTCCTCGGCGACCACCGCGAAGCCACGCCCGTGCTCGCCGGCCCGCGCCGCCTCGATGCTGGCGTTGAGCGAGAGCAGGTTGGTCCGGTCGGCGATGAGGTTGATGGTCATCACGATGTCGCCGATCTCCTCGGCGCGCCTGCCCATCTCCTTGATGACGCCGCTCGACTCGGCCATCGATTCGCGGATCTTGCCGAACCCGCCGATGGTCCGCTGCACCATGGCGCCGCCGTCGCGCGCCACCGTGGCCACGCGCTCGGTGAGCGCCTGGCCTTCCTCGCCCATCTTGGCCATGCTGCGCGACGTCGCCTCGAGCTGGTTGGCCGATGCGGCGCAGTCCACCACCAGGGTGGCGATGGCCTCCGCGTTCTTGGCGGTGGCCTCGGCGGAGCGCGCCATCTGCTCGGAGGCGGTGGCGGTGGCCTCGACCACCGCCGCGTTCTTTTCGGCGGTGGCGGCCACCTGCTCGATGCTCGCGGCCACCTGGTTGACGTGGTTGGCCACGGTGCCCGCCGAGCTATCGAGCTCCTTCGCCTGATCGGCCACGGCGCGGATAGACCGCGAGAGCTCCTCGGTGGTGGCGGCCACCTGGTCCACGGCCGTGCCCAGCTGGGCCCCGCTACCGCCGAGCGTGGACAGCGACTCCTCGATGCTGGTCACCGAGGTGGTGACCACCGTCGTCCGCTGGCCGACGTCGCGCGCCTCGGCGGCCAGGCTGGCCACGCCGCGCGCCATCTCCTCCATAGTGGCGCCGATCTGCTCCACACCCGCCGCGCTGGCGTCGGCGCGCGCCGTCATGTCGAGGATGGTCGCCGCGCTGTGGGTGATGGTCGCCAGCAGCTCCGCGCTGGCCGCCGCCAGGTCCTCGGAGTGGCTGCCGACCCCGCGCACCGAGCGCTCCATCTGCTCCACGGTCACCGCGGTGCTCTCCGCGCCGGTGGCCAGGGCGGCAGTGTCCTTCTGCACCGCGGCGATGGAAGCTGCGACCTCGGTGGTGGTCGCGGCGTTGGCGTCGATACCCCCGTGCATGGAGACGGCCATCTCGGCCACCGCCGCCTGAGAGCGCGCCAGCTCCTGCACGGCGGCGCCGCTGCTCTCGATGCCGCTGGCCACGCGCTCGGCGCCGGCGCGCACCTGGTCGCCGACGGTCGCCTGTTGTCTGGCCAGCTCGCCGAGGCGCGCCGCGGTCTCTGCGGCCGAGGCAGCGCGGGCGCCGATGGCGCGGGCGGCGCGCTGCAGGGGATCGTCGCGGTCGATCCGCGAGCCCGGGTCACCGTTGTCAGACGCCATGGGGATCCTCCTCCTCGATGATCCGGGCGAAGTCGAGCAGCATCACCAGGCGCGGCCCGAGCTGGGCGAGCGCCTGCACGAAGCCGCGTCCACTGCCGTCGAGCATGGCCGGTGGCGGCTTGAGCTCGGCGCGCGGGATGACCAGCACCTCGCGCGCGCTGTCCACCAGCAGCGCCACCACCCGTTCGCCGACCTGCCCGACGACGATGCGGTTCTCCAGCGATGGCTCGCCCACCGGCACACCGAAGCGCAGCCGCAGGTCGAGGACGGGCAGGATGCGCCCGCGCACCTGCACCACGCCGACGATGAAGGGCGGCGCACCGGGCACGGGCGTTGCGCCCTCGAAGGACTCCATCTGCAGCACCGTCTCCGCGGGCAGCGCGTACTCCGAGGCTCCCACGCGGAACACCACGCAGAGCAGCGTGGCGCCAGCGTCCGCCGGGGCCGGCTCCTCCGGGCCGCGATGGCGAACCTCGGTGGAGCCGCCGGCGGCCCGGACCAGCGCGCTCACGCTGCCCGCTCCTGCAGCGCCGCGCCGAGCGAGTACAGATCGAGGACCAGCGTGGGACGGCCGTCGCCGAGATCGGTGGCGCCGGCGATGCCGGCGACCTGGACCAGCGGATCGGCCAGCGGCCGCACCACCGCCTCTTGCTGCCCGATGACCCGCTCCAGCCCGAAGGCCAGCGGCTCGCCGCGGTAGCGGACCAGCAGCGCCTGGCGCGTGGCCTGGGCCTCGGCCTTCATGCGCAGCGCGCCGCCGAGGTCCACCAGCGGCACGGCCTCGCCGCGCCGTTCGATGAGGCCGAGCCGCTCCGCGCGCGAGCTGGGGCCGAAACGAACCGCGGCCGGATCCACCTCCAGGATCTCCTCTACAGAGGAGACGGGCACCACGAAGCGCTGCCCGCGGCAATCGAGGGTGAAGGCGTCGACGATGGTCAGGGTGAGCGGCACGCGAAGGGTGAACACGGTACCCGAACCGGCCTCGGTCTTCATGGACAGCTCACCGCCGAGCTGGTCGACGACGATGCGTTTCACGATGTCCATGCCCATGCCTCGGCCGCTGGTCATCGTCGCCTCGTCCCGCGTGGACAGGCCGGCACGGCAGAGGGCGTCGAGGAGGGTGTCGTCCGTGCTCGGCAGCTCGCCGCCGGCGCGGCGGGCGACCGCGGCGCGATCGACGCCGCCGCCGTCGTCGCTGACGGTCAGCTCCAGGCGCGCGTTGGAGTGCGAGCCGACGGTGATGCGCAGCGTCCCCTCCTCCGGCTTGCCGAGGCGGGCGCGCAGCTCCGGCGCCTCGATGGCGTGATCGACGGCGTTGCGCACCAGGTGCACCAGCGCCGGGAACAGGCGCTCGGCCACGCCCTTGTCGACCTCGGCGTTGCCGGCTTCGACCAGCAGCCGCACCTGCTTGCCGCTCTCGCGGCGCAATCCGCGCAGGACCAGCGGGAGGCGATCGAGCACCTCGGCGACCGGGACCATCCGCACCCGCAGGATGGATGCGCGCAGGTCGCGCAGCTGGCGGCCGTTGTCGCGCAGCACCTCGGCAAGCTCGCGCGTCTGCACCCCGGCGGCGCGGAGCCCGGCGACCGCGCGCGCCAGACGCGAGCGGGTGACGATGAGCGTGGAGAGGTGCTCCATGGCGTCGTCGAGGCGCGCCACGTCGACGCGCACGAAGCGCAGGCGCTGCGGCGCCACCTCGTCGAGGAGCTCCGGCTCGTCGACCACCACCGCCGGAGCCGCGTCGCTCGGCACAGGCTCGACCGGCGCGCTGTCGAGCTGGCGCACGTCCGAGGCGTCGATGCCGATCGCCGCGGCGATGTCGAGGTCTGGCGCGGCGGTGACCAGCAGCAGCGCGAAGGAGAGGCCGCCCGGCGCGTCCGGGCTCGGCGGCACCGCCAGCGGCAGCACCTGGACGATCTCCGCCAGCGCCGCGACCCGCTCGCGGACGGCGGTGATGTTCAGGCCGCGCTCTGCCTGCTTCGGCGATGGGGTGAAGGTGGCGTGCAAGGCTCGGCGGCCCGAGCCGCGCGCGCCGCGCAGCGCGGTCGCCTCGAACGGCGCCAGCTTCGCCAGAAGCAGGGGTCCAGATCGAGGGCCGATGCGGGCGGCGCGGCCTGGGCCGCCGGCGAAGGCTCGAGGTCGTCGAGCCGCGCCAGCAGCGCCGCCGGCGCCGGCGACGCGTCGTGCCCGTGTCCACCTCTCGGACGCGGTGCTCGATGGCGCGCACCGCCTCCAGAAGCGCGTCGATGACGTCCACCGAGAGGTGCCCGCCCTGGCGATCGGCGAGGCGCAGCAGCGTCTCGACGCGGTGGGCGATGGTCACCACCGCGTCCACCGCGACCATGGCAGAGAGCCCCTTCACCGTGTGCAGGGCGCGGAAGAGATCGCGCACCGCGCGCGGGTGCTGCTCTCCGCGTCGCAGGGCGGCCTCGATCTCCAGCAGCAGGGCGTTGGCGCTGCCGAGCTGCTCCTCCACCTCGGCCACGTAGGCGGAGAGGAACTCCTTGAGGTCGACGTTCACCCGGACGCTCGGCCGGCGCGCTCGGATCCAATGACCGCGTTCACCTCCGCGAGTATGGCCTCGGGCGTGAAGGGCTTGGTGAGGTAGCGCGTCGCGCCGGCGCCGAGGGCGCGCGCGCGCGAGGCCTCGTCACCGCGGGTGGTGACGATGATGATCGGCAGCGCCGCCAGCCTGTCCTGCCCGCGGACGAACTCGACCACCTCGATGCCCCCGATGTCCGGCATGTTGAGGTCGAGCACCACCACGTCGAAGGCCTTCAACGACAGCTGCTCGATGGCCTCCAGCCCGCTCGAGGCCTGCGCCACGCGCAACGTGGGGTTGGGCTTGAGACATGCGGCGACCATTTCCCGCATGACCTTGCTGTCATCCACGACCAGGACATCCGCCACGCCCTGGGATCGCACGATCTGTCGCCCAGATCCATAGCCCCGGATCCGCACCCCGCACCCAGGCCGCCCCCCACGCGCGGACGGCATGCCATCCGGGCGCCCCGGCGAGTCGGGATCGACCCTAATCGAGTCGCGCGGTCAGCCGCCCAGCCAGCTGGCGGCCCACCGTTCCATCGGGCGCATGGCGTCGGCCAACGTGGTGCCGCGCGCGCTCAGCTCGTACCCCTCGCCGGCGAGCAGCTCGACGAGGTTCGCGTCGCGCAGCTCGCGCAGGCGCTTGTGCAACACGGTCGGCGACACACCTCCACACCGGGCGGCGAGCGCACGCGACGAGAGCGCGGTCTCGCGCAGCTCCCAGACGATGCGCATCGCCCAGCGCCGACCGAGCAGGTCCATGAGGTCTCTCATGGGCCGCGCGGTCCGCGTCTCGGTCGCCGCGCGTCCCGTCCGTCGTGTCATGGGCATTTGCCGCGAGAGCAGGGCGACCAACTTTCCGAGCAAGAGCACTGCGCGTCGGGGCCGCGGTGCGTGTGCCGCAAACTCTCGCATGTCGATGTCGCAATCGCCACCCGCATCCGCGCGTCCCCCGCCGAGTTGAACAGCGCAAAACGCAAGCCGCACAGCCGTCCGTCGATACAGAAATAAGTGTCCAAATCTCGACGCGCACTTGCTACCGTTCCCGTACCGCTACTGGTTCGCTAGCCATCTAGGGAGACTTCGAGAATCTCCGCAGCGTCGACGTAGGCCCTGACCACGGCCGCGCTAGTCGCATCGAGCGGCTCTCCTTACCTCATACATCCCCTGCGAAACCGCACCCCAGGCGGCTCGCGCAGCACACCAGTCCGCTCTCCACTGTGGGGCGAAGGGACGGCGGGGAGACGTGTGCGCGCACCCCCAACTTTCAAGGACCGGGCATGGACGTCTTCAAATCCCTCAACGAGCGAACCAACTATTCGGAGACCGGCCTGCAATTCATTCTTGCCGGATGGGTGCTGAGCACCCTCTTCGAGCGCAAGCAGAAGGTCTGCCTGGACACGGGGGACGTCTCCGAGGACGACTACGACAAGCAGTCCGTCTACTCGCTCCTCTACTCGCTCTACCGCACCGTCGGTGAGGCGCGCAGCGACAACGGGCAGCGCTACGAGCTGACCTTCAACACCTGGGGTTACGCCTGGCCGGAGCTGTGGGGCGACTGCCCGACTCCCTCCAGCGACCCGCAGCGCTTCGGCAAGAACGCCTACACCGGCCTCTTCCAGTTCCCGCAGGTGAAGGAGTACGTCGCCGCGCGTGAGGGCAAGGTGCACGTGGTGGAGATGGGCTGCGGCACCGGCGCCGGCGCGCACCACGTCTGCAAGAACGTCCTGCCCAACTGCACCTACGAGGCGGTGGACATGCAGCTGGCCGCCATCCAGACGTGCAAGCGCAAGTTCGTCCCCGAGCTCGGCGGCCGCCTCAAGGCGACGCACGCCGACGCCACCAAGCTGCCCGTGGCCCCGGGCAGCGCGGACTTCGTGGCCGTCTGCGAGACGCACGTCACCGAGCACGCCGGGCAGTGCACCGAAGAGGACCGGCGCTTCTTCTCCACGGCGCACAAGCTGCTCAAGCCGGGTGGTTACCTGGTGTGGGGCAACGCCATCCCGGCCAGCACCTGGCAGCCGTGCTTCGATTACCTGGCCTCCATCGGCATGCGCCTGGTGGAGAATCACGACGTCACCGACCGCGCCGTCGTGGCGCGCGACCAGGACCGGCACCGCGTCTCGGCGTACGTCGAGCAGTGTATCGCCAAGTTCAAGGCGTTCCACATCCCCGTGCTCGGCGAGAAGAAGCGCGTCGCCGCGCGGCTGGCGATGGAGAACTTCTATCGCAACCCCGGCACCAATCTGTACGCGACGCTGGCCAACGGCACCGACAGCTATCGCGTGGCGTTGCTGCAGAAGGCCAGCTGACAGGCGCTCTCCATCGTGGTGGGGGCGCAGGCGCAGGCGCCTCCCTCCATGGGCGCGTGGTGCGTCACCCCGCGCGCGGCGGCAGCGTCATCCTGCCCGCGTGGCGCGAGACCAGCGTCCGCAGCTCGCCGAGATCGAACGGCTTCAGCACGCGCGCGTTGGGCGCCTCTTCCAGGAAGGCCTGCGTCTCCGGCGTGAACGCGCCGCCGGTCATGAAGACCACGCGCTTGGCCAGGGACGGCCAGCTGCGCTGGATCCTGGCGAAGAGCTGCATGCCGCTCATCCCGGGCATCATCAGGTCGCAGAGCACCATGTCGTAACCGGACTGCTCCAGCCTGCGCAGCGCCTCGGCGCCGCTGCGCACCACGTCCACTTCGTGGCCGCCCAGCGAGCGCCGCAGCGCGGAACCGAGGTGCGCCTCGTCGTCCACGATCAGCACCTTGGCGGCGGTGCGCACCTGCGCGCCCTTCGGCCCGTCCGCGGGGGCGGCCACGGTGAGGGGGGCCAGGCCGGGCAGCGTGACGCGGAAGACCGTGCCGCGACCGACCTCGGATTCGACCTCCAGGCGGCCACCGTGGGAGGTGACGATGTTGTGGCAGATGGACAGGCCCAGCCCGGTGCCCTCTCCGACGCGCTTGGTGGTGAAGAACGGATCGAAGATCCGCGACAGGATCGGCCCCGGGATGCCGCAGCCGTTGTCCCGCACCTCGATCACTGCCTCGCCGCTGCTGCTGGCGCGAGCGGACACGTGGATCTCGTTGCTCTCGCCATCCGCGGGGAGGGCCTGGGTGGCGTTGACGAGCAGGTTCACCACCACCTGCGCCAGGCGCCCCTGGTCGCCGAGCACCTGCGGCACGGTGCCCAGGTCGCAGCTCAACTTGGCGCGGTGGCGGATCTGGTTGGAGGTCATCTTCAGCGACGCGTCGATGAGCGGGACCATGCTCACCGGCACGCGCGCTTCCGCCTCGTCGACGCGCGAGAAGGTCTTCAGCTGTGCCACCAGCTCGCGAACGCGCTCCGCGCCGTTGTGGGCATCGGCGAGCATCTCCACCACCTCGCCCCGGTCCCCGGCGAGCTGCTCGAGCGCCATCTCCAGGTTGACGATCAGGTAGGCCAGCGGGTTGTTGATCTCGTGCGCCAGGCCCGCCGCCAGCGTGCCCATGGAGGTGAGACGGTCGGCGAGCGTGAGCTGCATCTCGCGCAGCTTCCGCTCCGAGACGTCGGAGATGGTCCCGATCCACCCGGTCAGCTTCCCGGCGTCGTCGCGCTCTGGCAGGGCGGTCACCGAAGCCCAGACGGTGTGTCCGTCGGCGGTGACGTAGCGGTGCTCCGACTGGAGCTCCGCCAGATCTTGCAGCGACCTCTGCCAGTCGGCGCAGAGCGCTGCGGCGTCGTCGGGATGCACGCTGGTGAGGAGCGACGGGCGCACTCCCGACTCTCCGTCGCAGGGCACGACGTCCAGGCAGCGCTCGTTGGCGTAGGTCCAGTTGCCGTCCGCCTCGGACTCGAAGATCCCCACCGGTGCTCGCGAGGCCAGGGTCCGGAAGCGACGCTCGCTGGCCGCCAGCGCGGCCTCGGCGGCTTCCCGCCGCATGATGTCCTCGACCAGCTCCGTGTTCACAGCGGCCATCTCGGCGGTGCGCAGCTCCACCACCGCCTCGAGGATGGCCCGCTGCTGCGCCACCTGCTGCAGGAGGTCCCACTTCTGCAGCAAGTTGCGGACGGCGAGCAGGACCTCGGCCTCGGCAACCGGCGTCGGCAGCATCACCACTCGAGCGTCGTGCTCCACAACTTCGAGGCCGGCCGCCGACGGAGTCGCGCGGGGCATGCAGAGCACGATCTGCAGATCCGCATCGGCGGCGAGGAGGCGCGACACCACGCCGGCATTCACCGGCGCGGGCGCGCTGCCCACGCCCACCACCGCGACGGCGAAGCTCTGGCCCTGCTCCCGCGCCCCGATGACGCGGCGCACCGCCAGCTCCAGGTCGCCTTGCAGCAGCTCGAACGGCTGCGCGGGGGCTACATCGGCCGAGCCATCGGGCGGCGCGGCGGCCTGGGCCGGGTCGCGCGCGCCGCGCTGGAACGCCTCGGCAAGCATCGGCGCGATGTGTCCGAGCTCGGCCGCGATATCCACCATGAGGACGCGGCCCTGGGGCCTCGAGCTCGGTGGCGCCGGGATGCCTTCCGCGGCGAGCGCACAGGTCCTGAGGAGGGCGGGATCGATCATGGCGGTCGGTGTCCATGGCCATCGAACGCGCGGGCCGGCGCTTGAGCCCGCAGACCACGCCGTCATCACAATTGTCGCTGGTTGGCGTCCCCTGCGCGCCCGAAGCCAGCTCCAGGTAGTCGTGCCTCCCACATTGGAGAATCACTCCCTCATACCTTGACAGTTATTACTGTCACTGTTACTAGTGGCGCATTGGTTGGCGTCATCCTGGGATCGGGTCCCCGGAGAGTGCGCCGCCGCGGAAGGATCGCCATGGGCACCGACATCGGCGTGCCGCTGCACGCCACGACCGTAGAGTCCCCCACCGAGCGCACCGAGCGCCTGAAGCGCTTCGGTGAGGCCATCGACAGGATCCGCGCCGGCGTCGAGGCCAGCGTTGGCGCGGAGGACGTCGCCCGGGTGCGTCGCCTCGACATCTTCTCGCGAGGCATGGAGGTGGTCGGGCGCGTCCTCATCCACGTCAGCGTCGAGCCGCTGTCCTTCGCGCTCGGCGTGGGCGCGCTCTGGCTGCACAAGCAGCTGCAAGCGACGGAGATCGGGCACACCGCCCTCCACGGCGCTTACGACAAGCTCGAAGGCGCCGAGCGCTACCGTTCCAAGACGTTCCGCTGGGACGTGCCCATCGACGAGGAGTCGTGGCGGCAGGGTCACAACGTCCGGCACCACCAGTACACCAACATCGCCGGCAAGGACCCCGACATCCATTTCGGCCCGGCGCGGCTCACCGATCAGACGCCGCACGCGCCGCACCACCAGGTGCAGCTTCCCTTCGTGGTCGGGCTGCTGGCGCCGAACTTCGCCTTCCTCATGAACTGGCACTTCACCGGCCTGCACGACGCATACTTCGGCAACGGCCGCCCGGAGGGCCTCGACGTGCTGCCCGATCGCTCCTGGAAGAGCGTCGGCCTGGCCCACAGAAGAGGCCTGCGCAAGTACGCGCCCTACTACTTCGTCAACTACGTCTTCTTCCCGATGCTCGCCGGGCCGATGTTCTTCAAGGTCCTGCTCGGCAACTGGCTGGCAGAGACGATGCGCGACCTCTACTCGGCGGCGACCATCTTCTGCGGGCACGTCGGGCACGACGTCGCCTCCTATCCGGAGGGGACGCGCGCGCACGGACGCGGCGAGTGGTACGCCATGCAGGTCGAGGCGACGAACAACTACGAGGTGAGCCGGCCGGTGTCCATTCTCTGCGGCGGCCTCGACCGCCAGATCGAGCACCACCTCTTCCCGCGGCTGCCCCCCGAGCGCCTCCGCCAGGTGGCCGGCGAGGTGCGTGCTGCCTGCGAGGCGCACGGCGTTGCCTACCGCACCGACACCTGGGGTCGCACCCTGGCCAAGGCGCTCGCCCACATCCGCGCGCTCGGGTATCGAGACTTCGTCCGCGCCATGGCCTAGAGAACCGTTCGGTGCTCCAAGCACCGATGGTCTGGTAGAAGCACGCGGGATCGAGGCGTGATGACCACCGAGGACGACGCCGGCACGGGGTACACCATCGACGAGCTCGCCGCGGCGTCGCAGGTGCCGAGTCGTACCATCCGCTTCTACCAGTCGAAGGGCGCCCTGCCGCCGCCGCAGATCCGCGGGCGCGTTGCCTACTACGGCCCGCGCCACCTGGAGCGGCTCGAGCTCATCGCCTCGCTCCAGGACCGCGGGCTGCGCATCGACGCCATCCGCGATCTCACCGGCCGCATCGACAAGGGCGAGCTCGACGTCAACGAGTGGCTCGGCCTCGAAGCCCAGCTGCAGGCGCCCTGGGACAGCGATCGGCCGCGCACCTGCAGCGAGGCCGAGCTCTACGAGCTCGCCGGCGCGCGCCGCCCCGGCCTGGTGGCGGAGCTGGTGCGCCTCGAGCTGGTGGAGCGGCAGAAGGACACCTTCCTGGTCCGGTCCCCGGCGCTGCTCCAGCTGGCGATGCGGCTGGAGGCCTCGGGCATCGACCTGGCCACCGCCAGCCGCGCCAACGAGATCCTGCGCAAGCACATGGCGCGCGCCGCGGAGGACCTGGCCGAGTACTTCTTCAAGCACGCCGGTGAAGGCTTCGGGCGCAGCGGTTCGGTGGAGGATGTCACCGCCGCGTTCGAGGCGCTGCGGCCGGGAGGGCTGGAGGCGGTGCGGCTGGTGTTCGGCCAGGAGATGGAGCGCGTGCTGCGCAAGCTGCTGGCGTCGGGGAAGACGGCCAGCCTGCCGGGCAAGAGCAAGCGACCCAGGCGCTGAGCGGCGCCGCGCGCGCGCGGGGCCGGTGGAGGAGGGCTGCACGAGCCACTCGGAGAAGGCCCGACGCGCGAGCGCTCTCGCTCCCCGCGTTCAGGCTCGCCCTGGCGGAGCTCGCCGATGCCCTCGACGCCCCACGGGCGGGCGCGCGACCGGCCAGGGAAGCGTTGCGGCACAATGTCGGGACGTGCAACGCTGAGTGCCACCCGGCGCGAAAGGGGAGCACGTGCTGACCACGCAGATTGCACTGGAGAAGATGCGCGAGCTCTGCGTGTCGCTGCCGGACACCAGCGAGCGGTTGCACCTCGGCGAGGCCACGTTCCACGTCGGCGGCAAGGCCTTCGCGAGCTGCGGCGACAAGGACGGCGCCTGTCGGTTCGTCTTCGCGCTCGAGCCGGAGCATGCCGAGCACCTGCTTGGCAGCGACCAGCGGTTCGCGCGCCATCCGAATGCCAGGGAGTGCCTGGTGCTGCACGCCGCGGAGGCGAAGTCGTGGGCGGAGGTGAAGAAGCTGGTGCTGGGGAGCTACCAGCTCGTGGTCGAGCGACAGCGGGCGAAACCGGTGGGGAGCAACAC
>JBBJMR010000232.1:0-14087 GCA_037720395.1 Polyangiaceae bacterium | reverse complement strand
GCAACGCCCGCCCCGCCCACGCCCGCGCTGCGGTGGCAGAAGGCGCCTGACGCACCGACCCGGCGCCCCGCGCGCGCGGCGCGAAACGCTTCGCGCGCGCGGCTGGTCTCGACATCGCGCCGCGGCCCGACCAACGTCGCGGCGATGCACGAGTCGCTGACCCTCGCCCCCTCGGCCGACCCGCAGGTGTTCCTCTCCCCCGATGGTCGCCGCCTCACGCCCCCGTCGACCTGGGCCTGCCTGCCGCCCGGCGACGCCGGCCTGACCCGCCGCGTGAAGCTCGCCGGCCCGTCGTGGGCGGTGATCGAGAAGCGCGGTCGCAAGGCCTTCTCCAAGGGGCTCTGGGCCCCGGCCGAGAACATCGCCGCCGCGCGCACGGCGCTCGACAGCGAACGCTCGACCGAGGCGTACGCGAAGAAGCGCCTGGCCGACACCGCACGCCGCGAGCGGGATCACGCCGCCTACGTCGAGACCTTCGAGCGCGAGGCGCACGAGTTCCTGCGCTTCTCGCCGCGCTGGGCCGATCTCGCCGCAGGCGTGGCTCGCCTCGTCGCCGCTCACGCCACGCCGGTCGGCAGCGGCACCGTGGCGCGCACCAAGCGCATCCCGGTGCACGAGCGCGCCGAGGCCGCGGTCATCGCCTGGATGCGCCACCAGACCACCGCGTACGACGGGATGAAGATCGAACGGGTCAAGGGGCGCCGCCGCGAGGTGCGCCGCGAGCTGGCCAGCATCTCGCGCGCCGTGCTCGATCTCCATCGCCAGGACGCCCCGCACGCCGCGCAGGTATGCCCGCTCTGCCGGGCGCTGTCGGCCGCGGTCACTTCCCCGTGCAGCCGTTGAGCGCCTCGACCATCGCGCTCATGCGCCCGCCGCGCAGCGACTCCGGATAGACGTAGACGCCGAAATACCCGCCATCGCCGACGGTCGCGCACACCTCGGCGGTCACATCGCCGATGACCGACGCCGAGGTGCTGGGCTCGCCGAAGTTCACCATCGGCTCGCCCGGCTTGCCTCCGCTCTTCCAGGTCCCGAGCTGGTCGGCGACGGTGTACTGCCCGGAGTAGATCTCGGCGAAGTGCACCTCGACACCCTCGGTCACGCGCTTCGGCCAGCCGCTGCCGCGGTTGGTCATGTAGACGTAGCCGCGCCCGGGCACGCCCTGCTTGCAGGCGTTGATGCGCGACTTGTCGGTGGACGCGTCGTGGGCGGTGTTGGTGTCGTCGTACACCCACCTGGTCCCGTCCTGGTGGTGCACGGTGCCGTCGTAGTTGCAGATCTTCCACTCGCTGTTGGGCTTGGAGATGCGCTCGTACGTCCAGCAGCCGTTGGCGGCGGCGACGCCGTCGGCTCCCGGGTCGTCGATGCCGGTGTAGAGCGCCACGCTGACGACGATGCGCTTCTTGCACTGCGGCGGCGAAGAGGAGCGCGCCTTGTAGGCGTTGTAGGCCGCCACGTAGCGGTCCAGAAAGCCCTCGGGAGCCTGCAGCTTCCAGCGGTCGGCTCCACCGCAGGCCACCGAGCCGTGACCGAGCAGCGCGGCCATCAACGGCACGTCTCGGTGGTGCTCGTCGGCAGCGAGCGCCAGCACATCGGCGACGGTCTGGATCCCGAAGCTCCGCAGCTCCGCCATCTGCTCGACGCAGGCGGCGCCGTCGAGCTCGGGGTGCACCAGGCCGCACAGCGCCTCCGCAGCAGCGCGCCGCCGTCGTAGTCGGCGCCCTCGGCGCACTGTCCGGTCGCGGCCAGCGCCGCATACACCGACGCGCGCGAGACCCCCGCCATCGGCGGCATGGGTGACCCAGCCGGCATAGCGGTCCACGCACCGGTCCATCTCCTCGACGGGACCCACCTCCGGGCCGCGTGGGCTGGAGCACCCAGCCGTGGATGCGCTGCCAGTCGACACCGGCGCACCGTGGTCATGCAACGAGTTGGTCAGCGGATCCGCCACGCCGCTGCCCTCGGCCGGCGCCGGCTGCTCCTCCGGCAACGGCCCGGTCGCCGAGCGGCCTCCTTCGCCCCCGGCCGCCGCGCTCGGTCCGCCCCCCGAGGCGCCGGCGCCGCTGCCGCCGGCGGAGCTCCCCGCGCCGCTCGGGGTCACCGCGGAACCGCCATCGCCACCGCACGCCGCAGCGGCCAGCGCAACAGCGGCCACTGCCAACGTGGTCAGCCTCCCGGCGTCGCTTCGCATCGGCCGGAACCGAGTGCACGATGTGTGCCCTCCTTCCGGGCAGTGGAGCCTGCGCCGAGCGCCGATCCGCGTGCGCGAGGGCCTACGCGCAGCGTCGCAGTTGGCAGCGCTCGGTTGCACCCGCGGTGACCGATGGCCGGGAGGCTCGCCGCGATTCGATCGACCTGCTAGAGGGGCTCATGGAAGCGACACCCGTCGAGCCGGAGATCACCATCGGTCATGCGCGCTTCCAGCGCGTGTGGACGTCGATCTTCACGCGCACCGTGGTCAGCGACTGCATGGACCACCAGTGCGCGATGCAGGAGACGCACACCCGCAAGCTCGACGCCTGCTGCCAGTACGGCTGCGACGTCGACCTCCACGAGCGCGACGCCATCCTGGCGCGTGATCACCAGATCCGGCCGCTGCTCCGCGCCGATGCCCGCACCCAGCCGCTCTTCGAAAGCGAGGTCGACGACGACCCCGACTACCCGTCGGGCCACGTGGTGCGCACCGCCGTGCATGACGAAGGCTGCATTTTCCTGGCGCACGACCTGCGCGGCTGCGCCATCCACCGCGCTTCGCTGGAGCAGGGCTGGGATTTCAACGGCGTGAAGCCGTCCATCTGCCGCCTCTTCCCGCTCACCTACGAAGGCAACGCCATCGTCATCGCCGACGAGCTGCCCGAGTACTCCTGCGCCCACGTGCCCGGCATCAGCGTCTACCGCGCCGCACGCCAGGCACTGCACGACGCCTTCGGCGCCGAGCTGGTGGCCGCCCTCGACGCCGCGGAGACGAGTGTGCTCGCCGGCCAGCCGCGGCGCTTGCCGCTCGCCTGAGAGCGAGCACTCCGCCTGCTCCGGTCGCAGGCCCGCTACTCCTCCGCAGGCGGAAACTTCGAGTTCTTCACGGTCACGGCCTGGTTGAAGGCGATCTCGATCCTGCCGGTCGTGCTCTCGACGTCGAGGTTGAGCCGCTGCGCACGGATGATCGTGTCCCGAGCGATGGCGCCCGAGAGCTCGATGACATCTGCTTCGAGGACGCCCGAAGCGGACCCCTTGCAGGAGATGGTCTTGGCCTCGACCTTCCCCAGCAGCGCACCCGAGGTCGTCACCGTCACCGTCGGGGCCTTCAGCTCGCCCTCGATCCGACCCTTCACGATGACGGGGCAACGAGAGGTCAGGTTCCCCTTGAAACTGGTGCCCTCCTCGACAACCGTCGTTGGTTCCGCGCCTGACCCCGGCCGAGTGCCATCAATCATCCAGGCCTCCTGGCGTGGCATCATACGGAACCGCGACCACCGCCAGGCCAGATCCGTCACTGCTCCAGGTTGATCCGGCGGCCACGGCCGGAAGCAGCAACCTCGCGCCCAGTACGCGGCGGTGGGCAGCAGCACGAACGGCCGTGCGCCCGCTCCGCCGAGGAGTGAGCGTCGACGTGGCGCGCGAGTCGCTCCCCGGCTGCGGTTGACCGCGACGCGAGAGGTCCGTACGGTCCCGCGCTCGGATGGAAGACCTCACGCTGTATCAGTTCGAGCTCTGCCCGTATTGCCACAAGGTCCGAGCTGGCCTCGAGCTCAAGGGGCTCGCCTACCGCAAGGTAGAGGTCAACCCGATGACCAAGAAGGAGCTCCCGGCGCTGCCGGCCGGCGCACCCAGGAAGGTGCCGGTCCTGCAGAGCGGCGGCGAGACGGTGGCGGACTCGACCGCCATCCTCGCCTTCCTGGACGAGAAGTTCCCGGGCAAGGCCGGCTTCCGGCCGGCGGACGAAGCCGCGCGCAAGAGGGCTGCCGAGATCGAGGAGTGGGTGGACTCCGAGCTGATCTTCGCGCTGCCGACGGTCATCTACGGCACATGGGGCGAGGCAGTCAAAGCCGCTCAGGTCACGGCCCGGTCGTCGAACTTCGGGTTCCTTTCCAACATCGGCGTTCGCGTCGGCGGTTCGCTGATCATGCATCAGGTCTCCAAGCGGCTGCTGCACAAGCGCGGCAAGACGGACGCGCATCAGTGGGTCCGAGAGAGCATCGATCAGTTCGAGCAATGGCTCGGCGATCGACCGTTCGTGACCGGACCGGAGCTCTCGGTCGCCGATGTCGCCATGCATGGCGCGCTGAGCTGTGTGAAGAGCTTTCCGATCTACCAGGACATCATGCGCCGCCCGAGGGTGGCCGCATGGTTCGATTCCGTGCAGGCCATGCGCGACGCCAACCGCGCCTCCTGAACGAACGCCCACCGCGCGCTGCCGGCCGCATGGAAGCGGCGCCGGGCGTGAAGTACCCTCCCGGGCGAGATTGAGCGTGACCCGGCCCGCCCGTACCCCCCGCTTGCGCGCGCGAAAGCAGACGCGTTCGCACAGGCCACACAGCACCGCCTCCGAAGCCGCGCGGCTCGTCTCACCGAAGGTGCGCTCGTTGGAGATGCTGCCGACGTGCTCGCCGCGGGGGTCGTGCTCGCGAAAGGCCGGTCGCTCCCGGCCGAGGTCGTCGGTGCCCAGGCCCCTGGCGCTGCTCTGGATGTGCGTCGTGTAGGCGCCGAAGATGGGCCGCAGCACAGCCTCGGGCGCGGCGACCAGCTGGCCCAGCGTCTCGATCCCGAGACCGTGGAGCCTCCCCTCCGACACCGGACCGATTGCGCACAATGGTCGCGTCCGCGTCGACGTCGGCGGGCCGGTGATAGAGGCTCTCGCAGCCGTGGAAGTCGACGTACTGCTCGTCGATGCTGGCGCTGATGACGATCGGGCTGTAGCGCTCCACGATCTGGCGCGCACCGGTCGAGTACCTGGAGTACTCGTCGTGATGCCCGGGCACGAACACCGCGTGGGGAGCGAGCGTCGTCGCCTCCCAGATCGACATCCCCGAGCGGACACCGCAGGCGCGCACCTCGTAGCTGGCCGAGGTGACCACACCGCGGCCGCCCTTTCGGCCGCCCACGACGACCGGCTTGCCGTGCAGCGTCGGATCGAGCGGGCGCTCGACGGAGACGAAGAAGGTGTCGAGATCGAGGCAGCAGATACGCGGCGCGCGCACTCCTCCACGGCTACCACTGAAGCAAAGCTCGGTCACCCGAGCGCTGGCGCAGGCGTGCGCGCAGCCGAGTAGGCGGGAGGGGCCCACCTGCCAGCCATGACCGATCGCCCTCCGCCTGCGTGAATGCGGTCTATGATCCCGGCGTGCAATGTCCCGGTTGCGCTGCCGCGCTCGACGACCGGACCGTGCTCGGCCGGCACGCGCGGGTCTGCGGAGGCTGCGGCGGGATCTGGATCGGGCGCCCCGACGTGCTCGCCCTTCGGCAGGTGAGCCCGGCCGAGCATCCGCTGCTCGGCCTGCGCTCCGGCGCCACAGCCCCCGCCGCTGCCGTCGGGGGCACGGCGCTCCGCGCCTGCCCTGCCTGTGCCGGCCGCATGCACGGGTTCGCCTTCGCCGGCGGCAACACGCGCGTCGAGGCGTGCGACGCGTGCGACCATGTCTTCCTCGAGCGCGGCGAGCTCGCGGCCATCGCCGACGAGGCGCACCACGGCATCGCGATGAGCGAGGCGGCGCGCCAGGGGCTGCACGCGCATCGCCTCGAATCCACCTGGGCCCGCATGTCCGGCACCGAGCTGGCAATCGTCGTCGCCGGCGTCCTCGCCCTCTATCTCTTCGTGCGCATCGTCCACGATCTGGGTCCGACCTCGATCACGGTCGTCGTGGGCGCGGTCGTGGCCCTCGGCCTCTTCGTCTTCTGGCGGCGCAAGCTGCGCAACGAGCATGCCGAGGCCTCCGCTCGCCTCGGGCGCCTGATGGACGCCGAGGAGTACCGCCTCGCCAGCGCCTCGTCGGCCGCCGCCCCCGCCGGCGAGCGGGAGGAACGCCCGCGCGCGGCGCCGCGAGCCTGTCCATTCTGCGGAGCAGCGCTCCCGCCCCAGGTATCGCACTGCACAGCGTGCGACAGCGATTTCGGCCCCGCTGCTCCCTGAGACTCGTCGGTCGTTCGCCGAAACGGCCGTGGCCCCGCGATTGCCCTTCGACCGTCGCTTGATCGGGCAGCACCGAAGATATCTGCGATCAGTACTGCGACATGTGGGCCCCTGCTCCACGTAGGCGTCGATGGCGTCCTGCCCGTAGTGGCAGCGCTTGGCGCTGGGGAAGTAGAGAATGGATCGCAGGATGGTGGGGTCGCGCGCCAGTGGATCGAGCGGCGCCGGCGGCCACACGCGCTCGGCGCTGGCCGCCGCCAGCAGAGAGTTGCTGGTGCCGAAATCGATGGCGTAGTGCGTGGGCGCGCCCTGCTTCGGCCCGCCTGCATCGAGTGCTTCCATGCGCGCCATCGTTGGCGCAGCGAGCCCGCATTTACAATCTGTGGTCTACCGTGACCTCCTGAGGAGCCTCTCAGAAGGCGCGGCGTTTCGGGCACCGACCCGATGGGCGCCCCGCGGCGGAGACGGGCACGGGCAACAGGGACGCGCTACCGGCACAGAGCCGCGCACGGGAACGCGCACCGCGCGCGGACACGGACACGGACACGGACACGCGCACGGCACGCGCGACTGCGCGGCCAGGGCGCGCCATTCACTCCGCGATCTGCTTCACGCGCTGCGCGGCGAGGCTCTTCGGGTACGCGCGCAGGAACGCAGCCGCACGCTGGCGCGCCGCTGCCGTCTTGCCGCTGCGCACCAGCGCCTCGATGAGCAAGCTCTCGCGCTCCTCCGCCAGGCGCCCGCCGGGGAAGTCGCGGGCGATATCCCCGAGCATGGTCACCGCGCCCGCGGCGTCACCTCTGCGCAGCGTCAGGCGCGCGGCGGTGAGGCGCGCGCTCTCGGCGGCGAGCCGACTGGCACGCTCCTCGGCGGCGAGCCGGGCGGCCTCCGCGCGCGCCTCGGCCTCCGCGTCGACGGGCTTCGCCGCGGCGGCGGCCTTGCCGTCGGGTCGGCCGCGCCCGCAGCTGCGGCGGGCGCCGGACGCGCGTCGCCGGCGGCGGCGCGGGCGGTCGCTTGCCGCGCGCGCGTCGTTGGCTGCCAGCGACCCCGCGCCGCTCGCTTCCTCGGGGAGCTCCGCGTCCACCGGCGGCGGGGCCTCGGCCTCCGGCTCCGGCGTGGCCTCCGTCCCTGGCGACGCGACGCCCTGACCCTCGCCGTGGTCCAGCGGCGCGGCCGGGCGTACGCCGGCGGAGCGACCATGGCCACGTGCGCGCCGTCGCTGGTCGACTCGTGCGAAGCAGGCGGCGCGACGGCGACGTACGCCGCCGCGCCGGTGCCGACCACGCCCACGATGCCGACCGCGACGAAGGCCTTCACGCCCGCCAGGCCGAAGATGCCGGCCGACACACCGGCGGCCGTCGAGCCTGCTGCCACCGCGGCCGGGGCCGCCGAGGCGCCGGCCGCCGCGGCGAGCGTCGCCGCGGACGTCGCGCCCGCCGCAGCCGCACCGCTCACTGCCGCGCCGCTGGCCGCCGCACCACCGGCCGCGGCCGCGCCGCCGGCGCTGGCCACCGCGACCCCGTTCGTGGCCGCGGCACCGCTGCGGCCGTGCTCCCCGCGCCGGCAACGGCGCCCGCGGACGAGCCGGCCGTCGCGGCGCTGGCCGTGCCTGCGGTGCCCGCCGCGCCGGCCACGCCCACGGCGCCGCCGACCACCAGCTGCGCCGCCAGCGCCTTCCACACCGCACCCTGCGCGCCCAGCGGCGGTTCCACGTCGCGCGCACCACGCAGCAGATCGCGCTCGAACCCCGTCGCGCTGCCCGGATCATCGAGCCACCGCTTCGGATCGCTCATCGCACACCTCCGGCAGCGACCAAGCGAAAGCGGTCGCGAGCCTGTCGCCGGGCCAGGATCTGTCGGAACGCGTCGCGCGCCAGCCGCAGCCGCGAGTGCACCGTGCCCACCGGGATGCCGAGCAGCTCGGCGATCTGCTCCCCGGTCATGCTGTCGAGCTCGAAGAGCGTGAAGTCGGCGCGTTGCTCGATCGATAGCTCGTCGAGGATCGACTCCAGCACCTCGAGACCCTGACGCCGCTCGGCCTCGGCCGCCACATCGACCGACTCGTCGGCGCGTTCGCCGAGGAGCGCGTCGTCGCTGACGTCGTGCCGCACGTAGGCGAGGCGCCTTCGATCACGGGCAACGCGGAGAGAGATGCCGAACAGCCAGGTGGTCATCTTGGAGCGGCCCTCGAAATCGGCGAGGCGCCGATGGACGACCAGGAAGACGTCCTGCACGGCGTCGGCGACGTCGCTCTCGCGCACACCGAGGCGCCGGAGCGACCTCCACACGAAGCGGAAGTGCTCGTCGTAGACCTCCTGGAAGGTCACCTCGGGCATCGTGGTGAGTATGCCGACCGGATGCGGCGCCGCCCAGCGCTCCCGCGGAGTCGGGGTCGGAGGGCGGCCGCATGCGGGCGACGAGCAGTGGGTGGGTGCCCCTGCCCGAGGGCATCAGAAAATCGATGCCTGGACGCCTGCGCCCAGGACGCCGGCGAGCGGCGCCGTGTCGTACCCGTCTGGAATCAGAACCGAATCCGCCCCTTCGATGGCGAACTTCTGATGGCGCAGAGGGACCCACACGCCGAGCCGCGCCGTCCAGCCCAGAGGGCCGTAGACCGCACCCGCGGCGTCGAGCGAGGCGCCAGCGGCCATCCAGAAGCGGTGGGCGAGACCGGTGTCGGCATAGCCGACGCCCTCACCGCGTAGCTGCCCCATGGCCAGGTCGAGACACCCGGAGACGCGGGGCGCGGTCAGGTGCAGGTGGCCGCAGCCCCGCGCGGTCCCGGCGATCAGCGCCACGTTCACCGCGCCGCTGCCGGCCGACGCCTCCTCGGTCGGCGCCCACAGGACGCCGGCCGAGACCGAGAAGCGCGGCACCACATCGAGCTGGAGCTCGGCGAAGAGCACCGGCGCCAGCGCATCGAGCAGCTCGTAGCTCGCCTGCGCGCCGGCGCTCACGCTCCCGCGCAGCGGCGGCCCCGGCGGCAGGTCCGGCGCCGGCGCGGCAGGCGGGGCGTGAACGGACGCGCGGCGGGCCGGGGCCCTCCGCGGTGCGCGGCGGCTCGTCGAGGATGACCGCCATGGCCAGGAGACCGTCTCGCGCAGGCCCTGGCAGGTCGGATCCGGATCGACGATGCGGCGCTCGCCGGCGACCTCGCCGCGGCGCCGCACCACCGCCTCGAATCCCTCCGGCGCACGCGCGATATCGACGCGGTAACCGTCGCCGGGGCCGGGCTCCACGTCCACCGCAGGGCGGCCGACCATCTGCTGCAGGTCGTCCGCGAGCGAGGTGGCGCCGGGACAGCCCTCCGCCCCCTCGGAACGAGTCACCTCGAGCTTGGGCAGCGGCGTATCGGCGATGCGGCCCGTCGGCGTGCCAGGCGAGTCCTGGGCGCGAGCCACCGGGGCGACGCCCTGCAAGGCGGCGCCCGCGGCGAGGCTGGCCACGAGACGCGCGGCGGGCAGCGTGCGTCGGGCCACGCGCGAAGCTTCACCAACTGAAGCGGTTGTCGCAAGTCTCCGGGGTCGAGGAGCACGGCTCGCACACGAAATGATGGCGGTTCGAAGGCACGGCGCCGAGCCGCGGAACGCGCCGTGGAGGCGCCGGCCGTTTCACGTTGGCCGCGCGAGGGGCCGGGGGTAGCAGGGCCAGCGTGTGGGTCGACACGCTGCGCGCGGCGGTGGGTCGGGCGCTGGAGCGTGGCCGCCCGGGCTCGACCATGGATCGCGCCGCGGAGGCGCTCTGGAGCTCGGCGAGCGCGCGCGGGCTGCAGCGGCCGCTGCGCCTGCCAGCCGGCGCAGCGGTGATCGGGGTCGGAGGCGCGACCCTGGGCGGCGCCGGCAAGACGCCGCTCTGCGTCGAGCTGGCGCGCGCGCTGGCGGAAGGCGGCGCGAAGGTGGCGGTGGTCGGACACGCGTACCGGGCGCGCCCGGGGCGAGCGCAGGTGGTGCGTCCCACCGATCCGGTGGCCACCGTCGGCGACGATGCGCTCTACGCTGCCGGCGCGCTCGCCTCCATCGGCGTGCCGGTGGTCGTCGCCGCCTCGCGACAGGACGCGGTGGATCGGGCCGCTCGGCTCGCGGACGTGTTGCTCGTCGACGGGCTGCTGCAGGCGCGGCCGCGTCGACTCGCGGCGTCCCTGCTGGTCGTCGACGCGGTGACGCCCGCCACGGCACGGTGTCCTCCGCTCGGCGACCTGCGCGCACCGTGGTCGGCGCTGCGCGCCGCGGCGGACGTGGTGGTGCGAGTGGTTGCGGAAGACGCCGTCGAGACCGCCGAAGGGCTCGGCGCCGAGGCGCCTGCGCTGCTGGCGAGATCGCAGACCTCGACCGTGGAGCTCGAGGGGCGCGAAGTACCGCTGGCGGCGCTGGGCACGGCGCGGGTCGGCCTCCTCGTCGCGGTCGCGCACCCCGAGCGGATCGAGCGCACCCTGCTGCGCGCCGGCATCGTGCCGCGGCGCGTCGTCGCACTGGCTGACCACGCCCGCCTCCGGTGCGACCGGATCGCGGCGGGCGACGTCGACCTGTGGCTGACGACCGCGCGCTGCCGCACCAAGCTACCGGCTCGCGTCGCGGGCGCCCCGGTGGCCACGCTCGTTCACCGAGTGGACGCCGCGGCCGTCGTGGACTGGCTGGAGCCGAGGCTGGGCGGCGCCGTGCGGGCGCGAAGAGGTGATGCGTCGCTGCCGGGGAGCGGCTAGGCTGCGCGCCCATGAAATCGCTCCGACGCTCCACCATCGTCGCGCTCGCGGTCCTCGTCACGGCGCCGATGTCCCTCCTCGGCAGCATGGGTTGCAGCGGCACGCAGGGCTCCAAGGCGGCCAAGGTGCAGGCCGGCGACATGCCCGACGGCGCGGACTGGTCCGGCGTCTACTACAGCGAGCTCTACGGCTATCTGCACATCGTGCAGGACGGCAACGCCGTCAGCGGCAAGTGGCTCCGCCCGGTCAAGGACCGCTGGGGCGAGCTGCACGGTCAGGCCACCGGCGACCTCATCAAGTTCTCTTGGACGGAGCACACCATCGGCTCCGTCGGCCCCAAGGCGAACCGCAGCGGCAAGGGGTACTTCAAGTACAAGCGCCCGGCCGGCGACAACGTGGACGACACCATCCTCGGCCAGATCGGCGTCGGCGCCGACGAGACCGGCGAGCCGTGGGACGCGGTGAAGCAGCGCAACGTCAACCCCGACCTCGGCTCCATCGGCGGCACCGGCGCCATGGACGTGGGCGGCGGCGACTGGGACAACGAGAACAAGGAGAAGGGCACGCCCGAGCCTCCGGTTGCTCCCGAGGCGCCGAAGCCCTGATCCCGATGAGCGAACCGCAGCCCCGAGGGATCCAGTTCCGCGAGCCGTCCATCTTCGAGCGCGGCGCGGAGAACCGCCGCGGCTCGTCGCTGCCGGCGCTCGACGTGCCCGCCGTCGACGCCGCCGCCCACTACGGCGCGCTGGCGCGGCGCGTGGAGGCAGGCCTGCCGCAGGTGAGCGAGCCGGAGGCCTTCCGGCACTTCGTTCGCCTCTCGCAGTGGAACTTCTGCATCGACTCCCAGCTGTACCCGCTCGGGTCGTGCACCATGAAGTACAACCCCAAGATCAACGAGTGGGCGGCCCGCATTCCGGGCTTCCTGCGCATGCACCCGCAGGCGCCCGACGAGCTCGCTCAGGGCAGCCTGGCGGTGATGTGGCGCCTGCAGGAGATGCTCTGCGAGGTCAGCGGAATGGACGGCTGCTCACTGCAGCCTTCCGCGGGCGCGCAGGGAGAGCTCACCGGTCTGATGATGATGCGCGCCTGGCACGAGTCGCAGGGTCGCTCGCCGCGCAAGGTGTTCATCCCGGAGAGCGCGCACGGCACCAACCCCGCGAGCTGCGCGTTGAACGGCCTCACCGCCGTGAAGATCGACAAGAACGCCGACGGCGTGGTGCACCCCGAGGAGGTGCTGGCGGCCATCGAGCGGGAGGGCGGCGGCGACGTGTGCGGGCTGATGATCACCAACCCCAACACGCTCGGCGTCTACGAGACGCACCTGCCCAAGATCATCGATCTGGTCCACCAGAAGGGCGGCCTGGTCTACGGCGACGGCGCCAACACCAACGCCATCATGGGCGCGGCGCGCCCCGGCGACGTCGGCGTGGACATCATCCACATCAACCTCCACAAGACGTTCACCACCCCGCACGGCGGCGGCGGCCCGGGCTCCGGGCCGGTGTGCTTCAAGAAGCACCTCGAGCCGTTCCAGCCGTCGCCGGTGCTGGTCAAGCGCGGCGACCGCTTCGCCCTCGACCCGGACCGCCCGCAGAGCGTGGGCCGGCTGCGCGCCTTCAACGGCAACTTCGGGATGTTCATCCGCGCCTACACCTACATCTCCGAGATGGGCGGCGACGGGCTGAAGATGGCCAGCACCCTGGCCGTGCTCAACGCGCGCTACCTCTGGGCCAAGCTCAAGGACCACTACACCGCGCCGGTGCCGCAGCCCTGCATGCACGAGGTGGTGCTCTCTGACACGCGTCTCGAGAAGGAGACCGGCGTGAAGACGCTCGACGTGGCCAAGCGCCTCCTGGACTACGGCTTCCACGCGCCGACCGTATACTTCCCGCTGGTGGTGCCGGGCGCGCTGATGATCGAGCCCACCGAGACCGAGACCAAGGAGACGCTCGACGAGTTCGTGGGCGCCATGCTGGCCATCGCCGCCGAGGCCCACGAAAACCCGGAGCTCGTGAAAACGGCGCCGCACAGCACCGTGGTCGGGCGCATGGACGAGGCGCGCGCGGCGCGGCAGCCGCGCCTGCGCTGGACGCCGCCAGGCAGCTGATCGCGGCCGCCGAGCGCTACCTACGCCCCGGTCACTCGTTCCAGGGGAAGACGAAGGGCCGATAGACCATCGAGCCCTGCGTGCGCGCGAAGTCGTCGCGAACCGTCTGCGGCAGCTCGTCCCAGCCGACGCGCTTGCGCGCCACCTGGTTGGTACCGTCCTCGAAGGAGACCTCGACGCGGACCTCGGCCTCGGTCTGGCCTCCGGCGTGAGTAGCCATCTTCTCGTAGGCCACCTGCACCGAGCGCACCGCCTGCTCCACCGCGCCGACCGTGTCCGGGTCCGGGTTGCCGCGCAGGGTCTCGAGGACACCTCCGGCGCCACCGGAGCGCTCCGACCCGATCTTGCGCGCGACCTCGGCGGCCACCATCTCCTCGGCCCAGGCCTCCACCCCGGCCTTGGCGGCCTTGACCCCGCGACCCTTCTTTTCCCGGCGCTTCCTGAGGAGGCGCTTGGCCCACAGGAAGACCAGGGTCGCGAACAGCAGGAAGAGGGCGGTCTCGAACATGGCGACCATGGTGACCGATGGGCCAGGGCCGCGCAATCGCGGTCCCGGGGTCCCCGGCGGACGGGTTTCGCCCCAAATTCGCGAACGGTTGCCAAGCCAGTCTAGAATCCGAGAGCACGTGGCCCGAACCGTCGAACATTCCGGCGACATCGAGACGTTCAGCGAGAGCGATCCCGTGAACGCCGGCGATTCGGTGAAGCTCATCTTCCGCGCGGACGACGAGGCTTCGCCGCCATTCACCATCCGCATCCGCGCGCCCTCGGGCACGGTGATCCTCGAGCGCGTCCTGCGCGAGTTGCCCACCGGCCAGCCCCAGAGCACCCCGCCGGTGCAGTTCACCGCGTCCGGCCCCGGGGACTACAAGATCGAGATCTGGCAGCTCTACGGCAAGCAGCGCGGCGACGCGATCCTCCACGTGAAGTGACCCGGCCGGGCCGCGACGGGTCGCGCTCCGCTCGCTGACGTCGCCCGTCGGAGGCGGTGCCCGCCAGCCCGCGCCGAGGAGGCGCGCGTCGGTGCCGCTGCGGCGCATCGGCAGGTGGCGGCACACCGCAGCACACGCGCGCGACATGTGGGGCGCGTTCCGCGGCGTCACGGGGCGCGATCGGTTGGCGTTCGGTGCCGTGCGCAGGTGGTCCAGATAGGGGCCC
>JBBJMR010000515.1:0-3597 GCA_037720395.1 Polyangiaceae bacterium | reverse complement strand
CCGACGCCGTGCTCAAGCGCATCCTGCCCATCGCCCAGCACGACCCGCGCATCTGGCGCCTGCTCGGCGAAGTGTTCCTGCGCGCCGGCAACGCACGGGACGCGGTGACCGCCTTCGATGGGGCCACGCTGCGCGGTATGCACGACGCAGCCGTCGCGGCCTGGCGCGAGCGCGCCGGCAGCTACGTGGCCATGCAGGACGCGCACGGGGCGGGCGCGGTCGCGGCGGCCATCGCCGGCGCTGCGCGCAGTGCGGCTGCGGGGCCCGCAGCCGGGCCCACCCCTGCGCACGGACAGCCCCGCGCCGGCGGCGGACACCGAGGCGACCCGGACGATGACACCGCTGGCTCGCGCCGCGAGGGAGCACGCCGGACTCGGCGCGTACGCTCGTCTACCAGGACGGCACCGGCCAGCCGCCGCCGGACGCGGCACGCACGCCGGCATCGGCAGGTCCGGCGTCTTCTGCCGGCGCCTCGTCGCGCCAGCCGTCGTCCGCGCCGCCGCGCGCCCCCGCGTCGGTGCCACGGCCGCCTCCGTCCGTGCCCCGGCCGTCGCCGCCGTCCGCGCCGCGCGCCGGCGGCCTGCTGGCCAGGCCGAGCTCGGAACCGGCATCGGCGGAGGGATCACCGCCACCCTGGCCTCGGCCAGCTCCGCGGTGCGCGATCCGGAGACGCCGCGCTCGCCGCAGCTCATGCCCGCGGTGGCGCCGATCAGCGCGCGGAGCAGCAGCGCCGGTCAGGGCGGCCCCGCGCATGCGCCGGCGGCCGCCCCGGCCGAGACGTCCATCCAGCCCGCCGGCACCACCGCCGCCGCGGAGAAGGCGCAGCGCGTCTCGATGCGCGGTGCCGTGTCCGAGGGCCGCGACATCCTCGACGAGATCAGCATGAGCCTGCACATCCTCCGCCTGGACAAGGCGGGGATGCCGCAGTCCGACCGCGACATGGAGCGCTACCTCGAGGGGCTGCGCGCCACCCAGGGCCTGATCCTCGACGAGCCCACGCTGGCCGACGATCGCCCGCCGCTGCACGAGGACGGTCACGCGACCGCCAACTTGCACCATACCGACCACGCCCACCGCGGCCAGGTGCAGCGGGCGCCCGGCCCGCGCCGGCCCTTCGATCCGGGCTTGCAGCCGGCGCAGCAGCTCCACCCGTCGCAGCCGCTCCAGTCGGGGCAGCCCATGCACCGGGTCGCCGCCGGGCACGCGCCGGGCGCGCACGCGGGGCAGCTCGACGCCGTGCCGACGTTCCAGCCGGTGACCGGCGGGGGGACGCTGCCCATGACGTCGGTGCGCGACGTCCTTCGCGAGCTGGAGCAGGCCGGGCCCCCGCCGGGGCCGATGCCGGTGCCGCTCACCGCGCTGCGTCCCTCGGACGCGGCGGGGACGCTGCCCCGGGTGGTGGTGCAGGAGCCGCCGCGCACCATGGTCGGTGTCGGCCCCGCGCCGGCCGTCGGCGGCCCGCCTCCGATGGCCATGGGGTTCCCCGCGGGGCCCCTGGCGCCGCCGCGCGATGCATCCGTTCCCCCTGCGGCCGGGCTCGCCGCGCCCGTCGGGCCGGGGCTGGTCGCCTCGGGCCCGATGCTGCTGGCGCGTCGTCCGCAGAAGAAGAGCCGCGCCCCGCTGCTGGTCCTCGTCCTGGTGATGCTGATCGTGATCGCCGCGGGCGTGGGCTACGCGTACCTGCGCTACGGCGGCCGCCTCTAGTCCCAGGAGAGGGCTCGCAGCCCTCTCCCCGCGGAAGCAAGCTCCGCGGGCCCCCCACACCTCGTGCGGCTCCAGCCGGCTGAACCCACCGCCCGCGCCGAGGCCGAGCGTCTTGTCGACTGCAGCGGCTGCCGATGCTCGCTGGGACCCCCTCACGGCTGGAGGACCATCTCCGTCCCGCCGAACGGCGACACCGGGTACGTCAGCACCAGGGATGTCGTCGCCGCTCGGCGGGCCGGAGAATGGCGTTGCGAAGCCAAGCCAAGGACCGGGGGACCGTGGCCTGGAGCTCAGCAAGATGCGCACCGTCGCCCGCCCTCGGCGCGCGCCCGCCAACTGCCCGCGAAAATGAGGGAAACATCGCCTGACAAGGTGTGCCAGCCACGGCGCTCGTGTCATGCGTCATGGCCGGCGCGTCGCTGACCCAGCGCTCGGGGCAACGCAGTTGGCGGAGGCCGAAGGTCGCGCTCAGGCCTCGAGCAGGCGCCGCGCCACCACCTCGGCCTGGATCTCGCTGGTGCCCTCGAAGAGCCCGAAGATGCGCGCGTCCACCAGCAGTCGCGCCGCGGCGCTCTCCTCGGCGTAGCCGTGTCCGCCGTGGATCTGCATGCAGGCGTCGGCGACCTCCCAGACCGCGGAGGACGCGAAGAGCTTGGCCATGGCCGCCTGCAGGTCGCAGCGGCGACCGCTGTCCTTGGCGCGGGCGGCGAACCAGGTGAGCTGCCGCGCCGCGGCGACCATCGTCACCATGCGCCCGAGCTTGTGCGCGACGCGCGCGAAGCTGGCGATGGGCGCGCCGAACTGGCTGCGCTCGTGGGCGTAGCGCATGGCCTGCTCCAGCGCGGCCTGCGCCACGCCCACCGCGCGCGCTGCGGTGTGGATGCGCGCCGTCTCCAGCGTGGCCATGAGCTGCTTGAAGCCCATGCCCGGCACGCCGCCGAGCAAGGACTCGGGCCCCACGCCGTAGCCGTCGAAGGACAGCTCGTACTCCTTCATGCCCCGGTAGCCGAGCGCGCGCACCTCGGAGCCGCTCAGGCCGTCGTCGGGGAACGGGACGTCGGCGGTGCCGCGCGTCTTGGGCACCAGGAACATGCTCAGCCCGTCGTGGTCGGGCTGCGCCTTGCTGGTGCGCGCCAGCACGGTGAGCAGGTCGGCGCGCGCCGCGTGGGTGACCCAGGTCTTCTGGCCGGTGAGGCGGAAGGTGCCCTGCGGCTGGCGCAGGGCGCGCAGCGCGCAGTGCGCCAGGTCCGAGCCGTGATCCGGCTCGGTGAACGCGGCGGCTGGCAGGACGTCGCCCGCGGCGATGCCCGGCAACCAGCGCAGGCGCTGGGCGTCGGTGCCACCGCAGAGCAAAAGCTCGACGGCGATCTCGCTGCGCGTGGCCAGCGACGCGGTGCCGAGGTGCGCGCGCGCCAGCTCCTCGGTGATCACGCACATCGCCTCCTTGCCCAGGCCGAGGCCGCCGTGCTCCGTGGGCACGCTGCACGAAAAGACGCCGAGCTCGGCCATGCGCGCCACCAGCTCCAGCGGCACCAGGCCGTCGTTGCGGTGGAGCTCCGTGGCCAGCGGCGCCACCTCTCGCTCGGCGAAGCGCCGCACGGCCTGGCGCATCTCGCCGATGGATCCTCCGGCGGCAGGCTCGTCGCCGGTGCCGGAGATCCCGGCGGCGTGCGTGTCGGCGGCCAGCGCGCACAGCGAGGCGCTGGTGCTGGCCTCGCGCGCCCACGAGGCCACCGCCTTGTGACCGATGGTGCGCGCCACCACGTCCTCCTCGACGCCCAGGTGGGCCAGCGGGACGCGCTCGCAGGCCCCCAGGCGCACGCCGCCGGCCAGCCCGGCGACCGTCTCGGCGACGAAGGCGCTGGCGATTCGATCCGGCAGCGAGCCGCCCTG
>JBBJMR010000514.1:0-3627 GCA_037720395.1 Polyangiaceae bacterium | reverse complement strand
AGCCCCGGCCAGAGCGCCAGCGAGCCCGTCTCGGCGCGGATCACGTCGCGTTCGGCCTGCATCGACTCCAGCAGCACCTTGGCGCGGCGCGCCGCTACCTCGGGCTCGTGGCTGCGCGCCGGCCAGTCGTAGACCTCCAGGCCGTGCTCGCCCGGGTCGTTGCCCTCGGCGCCGCCGGAGAGGTCGAGCCGCGGGCGCTCCGGATCGTAGTCGCGGGTGTACGTCTTGTCGGAGCGCACCACGCTCACGCGCTCCACGTTGCGCACCACGTCGGCTGCGATCTCGTGCCCGAACTCAGGGTGGAACTCGAGCTTCGCCTCGCCCTCGACGTCGCCGAGCCCTTCCGGCGCATCGCCGAAGACAATCTTGCCGTCCTCTTCGGTGGCGTGGATGGCGAAGTGGATGCCCTCCTCGAAGAGGAGCCGCCGCACGAAGCAGAGGTCGGTCTCGCGGTACTGCGCGGTGTAGGTGCGCACCGGATGGTCCTCGCCCAGCCGCCACTCCTGCTTGGCGGCGTCGATGCCGGCGCCCTCGAGCACCGCCTTCACGATGTCGACGGCGCTCTTCTCCTGGAAGATGCGGCAGTCCGCGCGCTGGTCGAGCTCCCACAGCGATGGCGCCACCTCCACCCGCAGGTAGGGCACGTCGTCGTCATCGGGAAGCACCTCGGCGGCCACCACCAGACCGTGGAAGCGGCGCACCTGGTCGTCATCGCGCGTCAGGCTGAAGTGCGCGCGCTCGTCGACCAGCGTGCCCGGGCGCGGCAGGGCCGCGTCACCTAGGGAGAGGTCGCAGCGCAGCGTGCTCGGCTCGTCGAGACGCTCGTCGAGCTCCCAGGAGATGACCTGGAATGCCTGGTCGGCGATGACCAGCGACGGGGTGACGCGTCGGATGGGTGGGGCCACGCTTCGTCGACCTTTCAGGAACCCAGCTTCATCGAGGCGCCGAGCTTGACGATCATCGTGCCCTTGACCCCCACCTTGCTGCCCTTGATGACCACCGGGCCGCCGCCGAGCTTGATCTCGCTGCCGCCGCCCTTGAACACGCCGACGGCGCCGAGCAAGGTGATGTTGGCGGCTTTGACCACGTAATCGCCGGCCAGGTTCTGGTAGTGCAGCCCGCCGACCATGTTGGTCACGCTGCCGCCGGCCTGGGTGGCGATGCCGCCCTTGGTCATGTGCAGCTCCGCCGCGGCGTAGGTCTGCTTCTTGTCGCCGGTGATCTCCTCGCCGTGGCTGCCGTTGACCAGCTGCACCTTCACCGCCCCGACCTTCTCCGAGAGCGCACCGATGATGTTGTCGTTGATCGACCCCACCGCGCCGGTGAGCTGCGCGGCGCCGACCTTGCGGGTCAGGCTCCCGGTGATGTCCTGGCGGATGCCGTTGCTGATGGTGATCTGCGTGCCGCCCACGGAATAGCTGCGCGCGCCCTCGACCTACTCGATGTGGTTGCTGATGGCGTTGCTGGTGTCGCTGCCGCCGACGTCGATGCTCTGCGCACCGCTGACCTTGGTGGAGTGCACGGCCCCGACGTCCAGCGACTGGTCTCCGGCGATGGTGATGGCCTCGTCCACGCCGACGGAGCTGGAGCCGTTGCAGGTCACCGACTGCGCCTCGTCGACGGCCACCTCCTCGATCTTGTCGTGGCCCACGGTGACGTTCAGGTCCTTCTGGGCGTGGATGCCGAAGCCCTGGCTGCCGCCGTCGTCGGCCATGGTCAGCTCGTTGTGACCGCCGGCGCCCGGCGAGGACATGCTCTTCAGCGACCCGGAGGCCTTGCTGCCGGGCAGCGACACCGGCGGGACCTTCTCCGCGTTGTAGAGGCGTCCGAGCACCACCGGCCGGTCCGGGTCGCCGTCGAGAAAGGCCACCGACACCTCCCAGCCGACGCGCGGCAGGATGATCGACCCGCCCATGTTCATCTGCGAGACGCGCAGCCAGCAGCTGGAGGTGTGGTCCTGCTGCCCGAGCCGGTCCCAGAAAAAGCGCACCTTGATGCGCCCGTACTCGTCGACGTGCATCGCCTGCTCCTGCTCGCTCGAGCCGGTGACGATGGCCGTCTGCGCGCCGGGGATGCGCGGGCGCGGCGTGCGGCGCGGCGCCGCGAACGGCGCCGTGTCCGGGATGCCGCGGAACTGGTTCTCCAGGGCCACCGGGGCGCTGGCCCCGTGGCCTTGCACGCCACGCGAGACGAGCGAGGTGACCACGAACGTCCCGGCCAGGCACTCCTCGGTGGCACCGTCGACCGTGAAGGGGCTCCCCACGCGTAGCCCGACCGCGCGGCTCTCGCCCTGGCAAGTGTCCGCGTCGGCGCGCAGCTCCCGCAGCCGCGCCTTGGCGCGCGCGCTGCCGTGCGCACCATCGGTGAACCCGGCGGGATACTCGAAGTACGGCATCGGCCAGGCCTCGGCGGCGCCCTGCTGCGCCTCGGGGCGGAAGGCCGGTCGCACGAAGTCGTAGTCGAGGAGGTGCACGTGGCTGGTGCAGAGGGCGCGCTCGCGCGAGAAGACGGCCAGAGGCTCCGCGCCCAGGACCCCGCCCTGAGCCATGGAAAACTCGACCGGCGGAATGTCCGGCTCCGGCGAGAAGGCCGCCGAGTCGTCGGCGATGATCATCTTGTGCCCCTCGGCGTCGTGCACGAACCAGTAGAAGAGCCCGCTGTCCTCGAGCAGCCGCGAGACGAAGTCGAGGTGCGACTCTCGGTACTGCACCACGAGCTCCCGCGGTGGGTAGCTCTCCGTCAGCCGCCACTCCACCCGGTCGGAGAAGCCGGCCTCCTGGAAGATGGTCTGCACCACGGCGACGATGCTCAGGTCCTGGAAGATGCGGCAGCCGGCGCGATGCGCCAGCGCCGCCAGCATCGGTCGCAGGCGGACGGTGAAGGTGCGGCGCTCGTCGACGACGCGCACGAAGCGCGCCTCCTCGACGATGCCGTCGAACATGCGCGGCAAGCCGTGGCCGGCGATGACCGTCAGCGCCATCCGGGTGCGCAGGCAGTCCTCGATGCGGAAGGCGACGTCGGTGGTGGCGAGCTCGACCTCCACCGTGTACGGCAGCGAGACCGCCTCCTCGGCCAGATAGCGGAGCGTCTCCGCGTCGGCGGGGAGCTTCTCGCCGGAGAGGGTGAACGTCGCCAGCAGCGTGGCCATGGGGTGACCACTATAGCGTCGGCGGGCGGCCGGCGCTGGTATGCTGCGCCGCCTTGCAACCGCCGGCGCTCGACAACCGCACGGAGTTCGCCGTGCACCCGCAGCTCCTGGCCGACCGCGACGGCGAAAAGCTGCTCGTCATCGTCAAGGCCAGCTTCGAGCTCGGCCCCGACGGCACGCCCGAGCTGGCCCCCGAGGCGCGCAGCCGCGGCGTGCGCTTCGCGGACTTCCCCTGGGACGACAAGAAGCCCGAGAGCATCGCCTACCCGGCCGACGTCTGTCTGCGCAAGCCGGGCACCGACGTCATCTTCGTGGCCAAGGCCTACGCGCCCGGCGAGAGGCCGGTGCCCAAGTTCGACGTGCGCGTCGAGGTGGGCAAGCTGGCCAAGTCGCTGGTCGTCTTCGGGCGGCGCCTCTGGCTCGACGGTGGCTCGGGGCTGACGGCGCCGTCGCCGGTGGTGGAGCAGGACATGCGCTAC
>JBBJMR010000231.1:0-14237 GCA_037720395.1 Polyangiaceae bacterium | reverse complement strand
CACCGTCGCCCCGCTGGCCACCAGCACGGGCACGCGCACCGCCGCCACCACCGCCTCCAGATCGGCGCGCGCCGCCGCGCGACCGGTGCCGCTGCCGGTGACCAGCACCGCATCGGCGTGCGCGCGCTCCGCCAGGTCGTGCGCCTCCTCCCCGATGGGCCGGCCGGCGCCGAGCGGCGCCGAGTGCTTCACGTCCACGTCGCAGAAGAGCTGCACGGCGTCGGCCCCCAGCTCGCGCCGCGAGCGCAACGTGCGATGCGCCGCGCCCTCGACCAGGCCCTGGTCGGTGACCCGCGCCCCGATGTGCACGTTGATGCGCACGAAGCCGGCGCCCGTGGCCACGGCCACCGCCAGCGCCGCCTCGGCGTCGTTGCGCAGCACGTTGATCCCCAGCGCCAGCGACGGCGCCGCGGCGCGCACGGCCAGCGCGCAGCGGGTCATGGCCGCGACGGTGATCGGGGGCACGGCGCCGGGGAAGAACGGCGCGTCGCCGAAGTTCTCCACCACGACCGCGTCGAAGCCGGCCGCCTCCAGCGCGCGCGCGTCGCGGGCCGCGCTCTCGGCCACCTCGCCCAGCGCCGCCGCCTGGCGCGGGCTGCCGGGCAGCGCACCCAGGTGGATGACTCCGATCAGGCGCGGAACCGTGCCGTCAGGCGGGTCGGGGGCGGCCCCGGAGGAAAGCTTGGTGTAGGCTGCGCCGGTCATGGATCCGAAATGGCTTTGGGCGGTCGGCCCGGTGGGTCTCGTCGCCGTCTTCTTCCTCCTCTACCAGACCGGCAGCAAGCGCGACGGCGTGCGCGCCCGGATGGCCGAGATCTGGCGCGCCTCCTGGGGGCCGGACAAGGGCCCCGGCGCCAAGCGCGTCGCCTTGCCTGCGGACTTCGCGCACCTGCTCGACAACGTCGGCGGCGGCGCGCCGATCGGGGTCTTCGAGCTCGTGCCCAAGGAGGCGTGGCTGGGCATCTACCGGCCGGCGCTGCTCGACGGCAACGATCACATCACCGTCTTCATGCGCCTCTACGAGCCGGGGCCGGCGATGCGCGTCGCCCCGCTCCCCTTCACCGACGAGGGCCGCGTCCCGAACCTCGGCATCCGCTTCACCAAGGATCCGGAGTTCACCGCTCGCTTCCAGGTGGAGGGCGCCGGCGACCGCGAGATCAAGCAGTGGCTCAGCCCGCCGGTGCGCGAGGAGCTGCTCGAGCTCGAGGATGCGTTCCTCGAGGTCGAGGGCAAGCGCGCCGCCCTGTCGCTGTACACCCGCCTCGACGAGGAGGCGCTCGACGCGCTCGTCGCCGCCGCGGACGTGATCTTCGCCGAGTACGGCGCCAGCGACGCGTCCCTGTTCGGAAGCGATCTGCCGTCGTACCGGACGCCGCCGCCCCAGGCCAAGGCGGCCAGGCCCATCGCCCCCAAGCCCGCCGCCGACAAGCGACCGAAGCCGCGCGCCTAGGCGTCGGCCGGCGCTCCGCGTGCGCCCGCGCCTGCGCACCTGCCTGCCTCCTGGCCGGTCGCGGGCCCGCAGCGGCGGGTTTTCGCACGGTCGTGCGGCCGTGCCTTGACACGTTGCGTCATCGCTCCTATGTCCATCCCGCCCCGCGGGTGGCTCGCCGTGCGCGCGCCTTCCGCGGGGCATGTCTTCGAGACGAGGAGCGCGACCATGCAGGGACAGCCGGGTAACGGGGTCGGCGGCAGGGACCGAGTCGCGGTGGTGGCCGGGCTGCGCACGCCCTTCACCAAGCAGGGCACGGCGCTGCGCACCATGCGCACCGTCGATCTGGGCACCGCGGTGGTGAAGGAGCTGGTGCAGAAGAGCGAGGTCGACCCGAGGTCGATCACCCTCTGCGTCTACGGCCAGGTCGTCCCGAGCCTCGACTGGCTGAACATCGCCCGCGAGGTGGTGCTGCGCTCCGGCCTGCCCAAGGACATCGATGCCTTCAGCGTCTCGCGCGCCTGCGCCACCTCCATCCAGGCCATGACCAGCGCCACCGAGGCCATCCTCGGCGGCCAGCACGACGTGGCCATCTGCGGCGGCGCCGACAGCATGAGCGACGTGCCGCTCGGCGTCTCCAAGCCCCTGACGCGCGCTCTCATGGAAGCGCAGAAGGGCAAGACGCTGATGGAGCGAATCACCCCCTTCACCAGGCTCTCCGCCAGGGACCTGGTGCCGCCGGTGCCCGGCTTCTCCAAGGAGCCGACCACCAGCGAGAGCATGGGCGAGGCCGCCGAGAAGATGGCCAAGCTCAACGGCATCTCCCGCGAGGAGCAGGACAAGATCGCGCTGCGCTCGCACCAGAACGCGTCGCGCGCCTGGGAAGACGGCACCTTCGCGGCCGAGGTCATGCACGTCCTGCCCCCGCCGTACGACGCGCCCGTCGATCGCGACAACCTGGTGCGCGCCGACACCAGCCTGGAGGCGCTGGCCAAGCTCAAGCCGGCCTTCGATCGCAAGCACGGCACCATCACCGCCGGCAACGCCTCGCCGCTCACCGACGGCGCCAGCGCCCTGGTGCTCATGCGCGAGTCGACAGTCCGCGCGCTGGGCATGACGCCGCTGGGCTTCGTCAAATCGTGGTCGTACGCCGCCGTCGATCCCGGCTGGCAGCTGCTCATGGGCCCGGTCTTCGCCGCCCCCAAGGCGCTGCAGCGCGCCGGCCTCGACCTCGCCGACATGGACCTCATCGACATGCACGAGGCCTTCGCCGCGCAGATCGGCTCCAACCTGCAGGCCTTCGGCTCCAGGAAGTTCGCCGAGGAGCACCTCGGTCTCTCCCAGGCCATCGGCGAGGTCGACCCGGCCAAGCTCAACGTCAACGGCGGCTCCATCGCCATCGGCCACCCCTTCGCCGCCACAGGCGCGCGGATGGTGCTCTCCACGCTGCGCGAGCTCAAGAAGCGCAAGAAGCAGCACGCCTTGCTCACCCTTTGCGCCGCCGGCGGCATCGGCGCCGCCGTCGTCCTGGAGGCCACATGACCCAGACGTCCGTCACCCCCGCATCCGTGAGGGCCCCCGGCAAGGTCCTGCGTGTCGACCTCCACCCCGAGGGCTGCGCGATCATCACCTACGACGTCCCCGGCGAGGCGGTGAACACCATCAAGCCGTCCTTCACCGACGAGCTGGCCGCGGTGCTCAGCCAGATCGAGCGCGACCCGCAGATCAAGGCCGCCGTGCTCATCTCGGGCAAGCCCGATGGCTTCATCGCCGGCGCCGACATCACCATGCTCGGCAGCATCACCACCGCCGAGCAGGGCCAGGCCATGGTCGAGGCCGGCCACCGCTCCGCCCAGCGCCTCGCCGACGCGCCCAAGCCCATCGTCGCCGCCGTGCACGGCGCCGCCCTCGGCGGCGGCTTCGAGGTGGCGCTGGCCTGCCACGCGCGCGTGCTGTCCGACGACAAGAAGACGGTCCTCGGTCTCCCCGAGGTGCAGCTCGGCCTCCTGCCTGGGCTCAACGGCCTGCAGCGCCTGGCCATGCGCACCGGCCTGCAGGTCGCGCTCGACTACGGCCTCACCGGCAAGACCATGCGCCCGGCCAAGGCGAAATCGCTGGGCGTGGCCGACGACGTGGTGCCCCAGCCCATCCTCCTCGAGGTCGCCGTCGAGCTGGCCCTGTCCCTGGCCGAGAGCCACACCCAGGGCCGCCCGCTGCGCACGCCGGCCAAGAAGGCCAGGGGCGCCGACGCCGTGACCCGCGCCGCGCTCGAGGACAACCCGCTCGGACGCAGCGTGCTCTTCAAGCAGGCCAAGAAGGCCCTGCGCAAGAAGACCGGCGGCCACTACCCGGCCCCGGAGCGCATCGTCTCCGTGCTCGAGGCCTTCGCCAGCGACGGCTTCGAGGCCTCCAAGGCCGTGGAGGCCAAGGCCTTCGGCGAGCTGCTCGTCGGCGAGACCTCGCACCGCCTGCAGGAGATCTTCTTCGCCACCACCGCCCTCAAGAAGGACAACGGCGTCGACGACCCCACGGTCAAGGCGCGCGAGGTGAAGAAGGTGGCCATGCTCGGCGCCGGCCTGATGGGCGCGGGCATCGCCTACGTCACCACCAGCCTTGCCGGCATCCCGGTGCGCCTCAAGGACAAGGACGACGCCTCCCTCGGGCGCGGCCTCAAGTACGTGTCCGACATCCTCGACGAGCGCCTGAAGAAGCGGCAGATTACGAGCCTCGACAAGGACCGGGTGATGTCGCAGCTCACCGGCACCGTCGACTACTCGGGGATGAAGAACGTCGACCTGGTGATCGAGGCCGTCTTCGAGGACCTCGCCATCAAGCACCGCGTGGTACGCGAGGTGGAGAGCGACGTCCGCGAGGGCGCCATCTTCGCCTCCAACACCTCGTCGCTGCCCATCGGCCGCATCGCCGAGGCCTCGCGCCACCCCGAGAACGTGGTCGGGATGCACTACTTCAGCCCGGTGCACAAGATGCCCCTCCTCGAGGTCATCCGCACCAGCAAGACCTCGCCCGAGGTGGTGGCCACCGCCGTCGCCGTCGGCAAGAAGCAGGGCAAGACGGTGATCGTCGTCAACGACGGCGTCGGCTTTTACACCAGCCGCATCCTCGGCCCGTACATGAACGAGGCCAGCTGGCTGCTCACCGAGGGCGTGGCCATCGAGACCATCGACAAGGCGCTGGTCGCCTGGGGCTGGCCAGTCGGCCCGATGACCCTCCTCGACGAGGTGGGCATCGACGTCGCGGCCCACGTCGGCCCGATCATGCTCGAGGCCTTCGGCGATCGCATCGAGCCGCCGGCGACCATGGCCAAGCTCGCCGCCGACGGGCGCAAGGGCAAGAAGAACCAGCGCGGCATGTACCTCTACGGCGACGAGGCGACCGCCAAGAAGACCGGCCTGGCGGCGCTCCTGCCGGGCAAGAAGAAGAGCAGCAAGCAGCCCGACCCGAGCGTCTACGGCATCCTCGGGCTCGCCACGCCCGAGCCCGGCGCTCATGGCACGTCGGAGGCGCCGGTCCCCATCGAGGAGATCCAGATGCGCTGCACGCTGCAGCTGGTCAACGAGGCCATCCACTGCCTCGGCGAGGGCATCCTGCGCAGCGCGCGCGACGGCGACATCGGGGCCATCTTCGGCCTCGGCTTCCCGCCCTTCCGCGGCGGCCCCTTCCGGTACGTCGACAGCATCGGCGCCGCCGAAACGCTGCGGCGCATCGAGGGCTACCAGCAGCGCTACGGCAAGCGCTGGGCCCCCGCGCCCAAGCTCGTCGAGATGGCGAAGACGAACGCGCGCTTCTATCCCTGATGTGAGCGCGGGGCGCACTGGTCGCACCTGTGGAACGGTGAGCCTTCCCGCCAGCGTGCCGACACAGCACGCGATATGCGAACCATTCCGATGCTGTGCATCGTCCTGAGCGTCCTGGGGTGCGGTCCCTCGGCCACGGCGGTCTGCGACGCGAAGTGCGACTGCGAGGGATGCAGCGACCGGGACTACGACAACTGCGTCGATGACATCGACGACGACCTCCGCAGGGCCGAAGACCGGGACTGTGCCGACGACTGGGACGACCTGATCGCGTGCCGCGAAGACACCGGTTACTGCAAGGACGGTGACAAGTTCGAGGACGACTGCGGTCACGAGAAGGACCGCCTCAAGCAGTGCATCGACTGATCACACCCGACAGAAGCGGTCAGCAGCTGCCGATGGGCTCGTCGCAGGACCCGGAAGGGCTGCCCCCACCGGCGGGTGCTCGCCGCGTGGCCGCTCCGCGCCCGCCGCTCCCCTGTACCTTCTGGTGGTCTCGGTCGACTCCGTGGGAGTGCCTGTCCGGTAGCCGCAGGCCCGCGCAGGTTGCGGCTCAGCAGGTGCCGATCGCCTCGTCGCAGTTGGCGGGCCCGCACCCGGTCGGATACGCCACGCCGCCGAAGCAGGTGATGGCCGTATCGCAGGTCAGCGTCGGGTCGCACTCCGTCTCGCAGGGCCCGAGCGGCTCGTCACAGTTCGCCGGCCCGCACGTCGTCGGATACGCCAGCCCCCGAAGCAGGTGATGGCCTCCCCGCATGTCAGCGACATGTCGCAGCCGATCTCGCAGGGCCCGAGCGGCTTATCGCAGTTCGCCGGCCCGCACCCCGTCGGATACGCCTGCCCGTCGATGCAGGTGACGACCTGGGTGCAGTTCAGGTCCGGGTTGCAATCCGTCGCGCAGGGTCCAAGCGGCTCGTCGCAGTTCGCCGGCCCGCAGGTCGTCGGATACAGGAGGCCGTCGACGCAGGTCTCTGCCTCGCCGCAGCTCATCGTCGGATCGCAGTCGCCCGGGCACGCACCGATCGGTTCGTCGCAGTTGGCGGGCCCGCAGCCGGTCGGATACGCCTGCCCGTCGAAGCAGGTGATGGCCAGATCGCAGACCAGCGTGTCGTCGCAGGCGCCCTGGCAGGGCCCGAGCGGCTCGTCGCAGTTCGCTGGCCCGCACGTGGTCGGATACGCCTGCCCGTCCACGCAGCTGATGGCCTCCCCGCAGACCATCGTCGGATCGCAGGCGCCGCCACACGGCCCGAGCGGGTCGTCGCAGTTGTCGGGCCCGCACGTCGTCGGGTAGGCCTGACCATCCAGGCAGGTGATGGCCTCGCCGCAGACCTTGTCGGGCTGGCACTCGCCGCCGTTGCCGAGGGACGAGGTCCCGTCGCACGCGGCCGCCGCGGTGGAGAGAGCGAACAAAGAAAGAAGCGCGATCCGGGTCATCATTCAAGCCTCCTGTCGAGTCGATCCGGCGAGGTGTGCGGGGCTCCCAATCGCCGCGCGCAACCGCCGCCTGCTCCTTCATCCCCCGCTCCGCCGGGATCGATCACGGGATGTCGCGCGCGCCCTCGTCGGCGATGCCGCGCAGGCGCTCGGCGTGCGGGCTGCCTGGATTGCGAGCAAGGAAGCGGCGCGCTCGCGTGGCCGCCGTGGCTCGGTCCCCGCGCGCGTACAGCGCGCGGATGCGCAGGATCTCCGCCTCCTGGGCGAGCACGCCGCCGGCGAACTCCTGGCCATGCTGGTCGAGCAGCGCCAGGGCACGCGATGCGTCCCCGCCGTTCAGCGCCTTGCGCGCGGCGTCGATGAGCGCCGTCTCGCCGGCCAGCGTCGAGGCGCGCGCCTCTGGCGCCGCCACGGAGGCAGCCGCGCTCTCGCCCGCCGCGGCGCCTGCACCCGCACCCGCACCGGTGGGGCGACCGTCGGCGCCGCTGGGCACCTCGGACGGCGCTGCCGGATCTCCCGGCGCGTCGGCGGCCGGCGCCGCCCGCTCCGGCGACGCGAGGGCCGCGACCTGCGCGGACGCTGCGACGTTCGCCACGCGCTCCACGCCGTGCGCTGCGCCCGCCGTCGTCTCCATGGGCGTGACCACCCGCACCGCGCCGGCGCCGAGGGCGGCTGCGCCGAGGCCGATTCCCAGGCACTTCACCACGAACCAGGCCGTGGAGATGGCGCCGGCCTTGGCCCCGACCGCAGCCGCCGAGGCCGCCCCGGTGGTCGTGGCCGCGGCCGTGACCACGCCCGCGGTCACGCCCACCGTGGTCAGCGTGCGCTCCAGCAGCCGCCGCGGCGGCTGCTCGTCGAGCCCGGAGCGCAGCACGGTGCGCTCCAGATCGGTGCCCCCGTCCTCGAGAAGTGGTCTGGGCGCGTTCATGGTTTGCTCCGTGCGCTCGGGCGTCGCTCGTCGAACTTGCGGGCTTCCTCGATGCGCTTGATGTGCGCGTGGAACTGGATACGCGCGCGGCGCAGGCGCGAGGTCGCCGTCCCCAGCGGGATGCGGGCGAGCTCGGCGATCTCCGGAAGCGTCAGCTGCTCCAGCTCGTGGAGCACGAAGACCGCGCGCACCTCGATGGCCATGTCGTCCAGCACCTCGTCGAGCAAGGCCCGCGCGCGCGCCCGGTCGAGCAGCTCCTCCGGACCCGGCGCATGGTCCACCGGCTCGCCGACCTCGCCGAGGTCCTCGCGGCGCCTGGCCTGCGCCCGCCGCGCCCGCGAGGCGATGCGCAGCGCGGTGCCGAACAGGAAGGAGCGCTCGGCGCCGGCATCGATGTCCTCGATGCGCCGCGACGCCACCAGAAACACCTGCTGCATCGCGTCCTCGGCGTCGGCATGCGACAGGCCCAGGCGCACCAGGCTCCGCCACACGAAGGCGAAGTGCTCGGTGACCAGGGCGCGCTTGCGGTCGGCGGCCGTCGCCGGTCGCTCCGCGGTCGGGCTCTCCCCGCCCGGCCCGAGGATTGCCCGTGCACTGGCCACCATCGAATAGGTATCCCCTCGGGCCGGCGGGTCGATCACCGAAACGTCGAAGTCAGGGGTTCGATCACCGAGGCCCGCGGAAGGCGGCCGATCGTAGCCCGAAAGGGGCCAAGAGGTCGGAAGGCGCGGGGCGCCGCTCGCCCTGGCGGCGCGGACCGACTCGCCCTTGGACGCGGCGGGGGACGCGACGGGGACGCGGCGGGGGACGCGACGGGGGACGCGACGGGGGACGCGGCGGGGGACGCGGCGGGGGACGCGGCGGTGATCGTGAAGAGGCGACGATCTTGGGGCACCGGGCCTGCCGGGGATGGTCCTCCGCGCGGCGGGCGTTGGTGTCCCCGAACTCGCTCGCTGGCGCGCTTCGCGCGCTTGCGCGCTCGCACATCAGGACCCCCAACGCCCGCCGTGCTCGGACCATCCCCCGGCAGGCCCTCTTCGGGTCCTCGTGTGAGGGGCGCAGCCGGGATAGCACGAGAAGCGCGACGCGCTGCTCAGGTGGTTCGCGTACCGCCTCGCACGAGAAGCGCGGGCGCCGCTCGACGTGCCTACGCGCACCGCCTGGGCCACAGCGATCACATCGGCATTACGATTTCCATTGACGGCTTCTGGAGGCGATACGCCTCGAGCGGGTCGCCTCACGCAAACAGCGGCGCCTGGTGCGCTGGGTGACGCGCTCC
This sequence comes from Polyangiaceae bacterium, assembly GCA_037720395.1. Lineage (GTDB taxonomy): Bacteria > Myxococcota_A > Polyangia > Polyangiales > Polyangiaceae > JBBJMR01. The sequence goes on along the minus strand of JBBJMR010000231.1, from coordinate 5,352 downwards.
GAGCCGTTGCCGAGGCAGTCCTGAAAAACTCTGTTATCACCCTCGAAGAGCGCGCAGGCCGCCTCCAGGAGGCTGCGATAGAGCGCGTGGTATGAGCTCGTCATGCATTCGATCGCGGTTGCTCGTACGTACCCGCAATGTCGTCCGTCTCCGCTCCTGGTCCTCCACGAGTGGACAGTCGCCGACGCCGCTCCGAATGACAAACGTCCCGTACCGCCTGCACTCGGTCCCGAGACGGCGTCCGACTGGATGCGCGTGCACGAGCGCCTGGTGTCGCTGGGCACGGCTCGCGCTGCGCACGAACGCGAGGTGTGCCGCTGGTTGCTCGCGGCCCAGCGCCTCGGCGTTCACGCGCGCGTCGGGTACGCCAGCCTTCACGAGCTGACCGAGCGGCTGCTCGGATTGAACGGGCGCCAGGCCGAGGAGCGCCTGCGTGTCGGCCGTGCGCTCCGCGACCTGCGCTTGCTCGACGGAGCGCTCGCCTCCGGAGAGCTCCCATGGTCTGCCGTGCGCGAGCTCACCCGGATCGCGACGCGAGAGACCGAGGAGGCGTGGCTGGCCTGGGCGAAGGGTCGTCGGGTGCGACAGATCGAGGCCGCCGTGGCCGCTCGGAAGCCGGGCGACGGGCCGCGAGACCGTTCGGATCCCTCGCGCATCGAGCACCGGATCGTCTTCGAGGTGCGCGGCGAGACGATGGCCCTGTTTCGAGACCTGCAGAGCGCCGTGCGCGCCGATCTCGGCGGCCACGTCGACGATGACACCCTCCTCTACGAGATCGCCCGCCGCGCCCTCGGAGGACCCAGCGACGATGGGCGCGCGAGCTACCAGGTGGCCATCACCCGCTGCGACGAGTGTGGCTGCAGCCGCATCGACGCCGCCGGAACGAGCCACCCGGTGGAGGAGCTCGTGGCCGAAATGGCCGCGTGCGACAGCCAGGAGCTGGCTCCGGGAGCCAGCGTGCGCACTGCGGAGACTGCGACGCCACCCCGCGAGCCCAGCGTTGCGGAATCCAGGAAACGCGCGCGCGAGCCGGGCCGCCACGTGGCGGCTCCGGGGTCGCCGGCAACACGGACGGCCCCAGCGCACGGCCATGCCCCCCACGTGGGGGCGCCGGGGTCGCCGGGAACGCTGACGAGCCCAGCGCGCGACCATGGCCCCACGGTGGCTCCGCGTTCGCGGGCGACGCAGACGATCCCACCGGCCACGCGCCGCGGCGTCATGCGCCGCGACCGCAAGCGGTGCGTGGTGCCGGGATGCTCGAACCACCGCTTCCTCGACGTGCATCACCTGGACCCGCGCTCGGAGGGCGGGGGCCACGATCCCCAGCGGCTCGCGGTGCTCTGCGGAGCGCACCACCGTGCGGTGCACGCCGGTGTCCTCTGCATCGACGGCACCGCCGGCGGCTTCGTGTTCCGCCACGGCGACGGGACCGAATATGGCGGGCATGTGGGCGTGAGGACGCCGACCTGACCCGGCAGGCGCTCGGCGCGCTCGAGCACATGGGGTTCAGGCCGACGCAGGCGCGTGCCCTCGTCGACGAGGCGCTGCGCGACGGCACGCCCACCGACGCCTCTGCCCTGCTGCGCGCGGCCCTGCGGGCGTCGTAGCGCGCGGCTCGAGACCACGGACCGACAGCCGCGCGAGCGCGCGCCCGGTCAGCTCGATGCCGTGCGCGCCTCCGCCCGCCGCCCGTGCCCGCCCCGCCTTCGCCCACGCTCGCGCGGTCCCGCGCCCTCCGCCCGCCCTCCGCCTCCCCGGCAATCCTCCGCGCAACCGTCGCCCCACGGCACCTCAGCATCAGCCCCACGCTCGCCCCGGCGACCCACGTCACCGCCGGCACCTCGTGCACCACGAACTCCTCCGGGGGCGGCACCTCGAACACGAACTTGTGGCGCACCCACGGAAACGACGGCCCCCCGCGCAGCTCCAGCGCCACGCGGCGCGCAATCTCCAGCCTGGCCAGCCCCGAAAGCCCGCCGGCCAGCCACTCGATGCGCGCCTCCTTTCCCTCCACGATCTCTCCGCGCTCGAGCCCGCGCCCATCGAGCACCCCGGCGGCCAAGTCGGCACACGGCGCCACGAACAGCACGCGGCCCAGCTCGAGCACCGGCACGCACCCCATCAGCGATCCGGTTGCGGCGGTGAACACCGCGCTCCCGGGCCCCTCGTCGAACGTGCCCGTCGTCGCGTAGTCGAACGAGGCCCGGGCGATGAAGCCCGGGCTGCCGGGTACGCGCAGCGCCAGCGACGGACCGCCGCCGAGGAGCGGACGCGGCGTCACGCCGGCGCGCATCATCAGGTCGAACCCCACCGACCAATGCAGCGGATCCGATGGCGGCACCCCCGTGCGCGCGACATCGGGCGAGGCCGCGCGACGCGGCGCCGGCGGCGTCGCCTTGGCCGGCGCCGGCGCCGGCGCTGTCGTCGTCGTCGTCGGCGCTGCCGTGGCCGCAGGCGCGGGACCGGGCGGTGCCTCCTCGGCGCGCGCTTCACCGGTCCGGTCTGCGCGTCCGGATCGAACGCCAGCGCGGTGATCAGCGCCAGCGCGGACACCACCTCGGCGCACGTCGCGCCCTTCACCTCGCGCACGCCGCCGCCGTCGACCACCAGTCGCCCGCTGCTCTCGACGCCCGTGGCCTGCACCTCGACGCGCACCTCGCGCGCCGCCTCGTCCGCGCCCGCCGTGCGCACGCGCGTGGTGCGCGCCATCAGCTCGGCGGTGAAGGCCGAGGCCACCGGGCAGCCCTCGCCGCCGCGGTAGACGACGCGCACGGCGGCGCGATCGTCCGCGCGCGCCGTCCCGGCGATGGCCGCGCCCGCCGCGACGAGCATCACCGCCGCCATCGAACGCCGCAAGCCGCCCCGCATCGCCGGGGACTGTAGCGCATGCGCCCGCGACCGCGCCGCCCGAGCGCCACCGCGGCGTGGAGCCGTGCAGGCGCGGTGTCGCCGTCGACCGCAGGGCGCCGCCATGCCGGCCACGGCTTTCCGGTGCACACTCCCGGCGTGGACACCCTGCCAGCCCTGCAGCGCATCCGCGCCGGGACACGCGTGGTCGTCCTCGTCGAGGGCACCAGCGACGCCGCCGCCGTGTCCACGCTGGCCGCGCGTCGTGGCATGGATCTGGGCGGGCTCGGCGTGGAGGTGGTGCCGCTCGGTGGGGTCACCAACATCCGCCGCTACCTCCACGGCGCCCTGGCGCTGGTCTCGGCGTCGCGGGCCTGTGCGACGAGCCCGAAGCGCCCGCCTACCGGAGAGGCCTCGAGCGCGCGGGCCTCGGAGACGATCTCGCCTCGGCGGGGTTCTTCATCTGCTCCGTCGACCTCGAGGACGAGCTCATCCGGGCGCTTGGCCCCACCGCCGTCGCGCAGGTGCTCGGAGCCGAGGGCGACCTGGAGTCGTTCCGCCGGTTCCAGCGCGAACCGGCGCAACGCACCCGTCCGCTCCACGCGCAGCTGCGGCGGTTCATGGGTACGCGCAGCGGGCGCAAGACCCGGTACGGCCAGCTGCTCGTCGAGGCGCTGGACCTCCGCCAGGTCCCGGCGCCGCTCGATGCCGTCCTCGAGAGCAGCGCGCGCGCGGCAGCAGCAGCGTCGGGCCGCCCGATCAGCGCTCGCGGCTGAGCAGCTTGCGCAGCAGCTCCAGCGGCGAGAACGGCGGCCGCTGCCCGCCCTCGCCGTCCTCGCCCGTCGCGCGACCCGCAAACTCCCGCAGCGCCGCCAGCGCCGGCCCGACCACGCCGACCGGATCGATGCGCTCGGCCACCGCGCGCAGCGCCCCGAAGGCCGCGCGCCCGGCGTCGATCCCCAGCAGGATGGCCAGCGGCGGCGATAGCGGCGCGAGGATCACGTCGCGCACCGCCACCGCCCGCGCCCACGCGCCCGGGGTGGGGTCGACCTCCAGCTCCTGGAAGCGCGTCGCCTCTGCGTAGCACCCGAGCGCCAGCGGCCCGCAGCGCTCCTCGACGGCGCGCGCCAGGTGCCGGCAGTCGCGCCTCCAGTCACCGGCGAGCAGACCCATGTCGGCGCGGATCTCGTCCGGACCCAGCACCAGGTCCACCCCGCGATCGGTGCGCCGCATGGCCACGCTGGTCCACAGCTCGCCCTGCTCGAAGAGCCCGACGAGCATGGTCTTGCCGGCGGGGCAGATGGAGTCGAAGGTGCCGCGCACCACGCCCGGCGAGGGGATGGGCATGCCGCGCATGCGCCCCGGCCAGACGTCGATGGCGCCCCCGACCATCTCCTCGCGTGCCAGCGAGGCCACCGTGATGAGCTGCGTGGTCGGTCCTCCCGCGCGCGCGCGCGAGGCGAAGCGGTCCATGATCCGCTCCAGCGCCCCGAGCTCCAGGGTCACCGCCCAGCTGGCGTGGTGCCGGCGCGCCAGCTCCTCGACGCCGAGCGGCCAGTCGCGCTGCGCGTCCTCCAGGCGCAGGCGGCCGACCTCGGTGTGCACCAGCTTGCGCAGGCGCTTGCCGTCGTGCACCGCGACGACGCCGCCGCGGGCGCGCTCCGGGTCGCGCGGCGCGTTGGCGGTGCGGCGCGGCCGGAAGAGCGCGAGCACCCGCGACCAGTCGGTAGCGGTGAACCCCTCGAAGCGCACGTCGCCGGCGAACACGGGCGGAGCTTAGTACAGCCGCGCGGCGCTCACACGCCCCACCACAGCATCTCGTGCACGCGCATCTCCTTGGCCACCGGCACCACCATGGCGATCTTGTCGCCGTCCACCTTGAGAACGTGGGCCGGGAACTTGTCGGCCGCGTAGAAGGCGCTCTGCACGAAGCCGCCGGCGTCGAGCCAGAAGAGGTGCACGCCCTCGCGGCCCGGGCCGTGCAGGAGCAGCATCCGCCCGTCGCCGACCAGCGCGAAGTCGAGCCAGGCGAAGCCCATCTCGTCGAGCCGCTCCGGGGAGGGGAAGTGGTCGCCCACGCTGCGCAGCTCGGGCAGGTGCGCCTTGAGGTGCTTGTGCAGCGTGTCGTAGCGGACCTTGGCCAACCTCGGCAGGCGGCGGTCGGCCGGGGCGATGCGCGGCAGGGCCTCGGCGTCGAACGTCGCCAGCTCCACGTGCCTCCGGTAGCGGTCGGCCAGGCGGGGGTCGTCGACCTCCTCGTCGCCGAGCGCCTTCAGCCACCACATGAACGGCGCCAGCTCGCCGATGCCGGCGCGCGACTCGAGTCGCACCCGCGACTCCCACATCGGGTTGCGCACCAGCCACTGCCCGCCGTGGCCGCGCACCACGCAGGCCCCGAGGTAGAGCGCGCCGTGGGTCACCATCTGCACCAGCAGCGGCGAGCCCTCGATCTCGTCCTCGATCCAGGCGTCGCGTCGCGCGCGTCCGAGCTTGGCCGCCAGGCGG
>JBBJMR010000230.1:0-14265 GCA_037720395.1 Polyangiaceae bacterium | reverse complement strand
CCGATCAGCTCGATGGCGGCCGCCGATGAGGCCAGGCGACACGACGAGACGCCGGCTCCCAGCGCTCGAAAGCGACTCCGTACGGCGTCCGCGGCGGTCTCGGCAGCGCTCGCCGACGAGACGGGAGCCGGTGGCTCTGCCGTGCTCGATGCCGAGGGGGGCAGTATCGCTCCCGCATCGGCGCCTGCCGAATTGCTCGCTTCCGGCCCGCAGGCCGAGCACGCCGGCGAGAGGATGGCCGCCAGCAGGGCGCCGTGGAGCCGGAGCATTCGAGTCAGCCTACCGCTTGCAGCACCGGGCCAGTCTCAGAAGGTGGCCACCGCCCCGGCGTGGAAGGTGACCTCGTTGTGCCGATCGACGGCGCCGCGATCGGAGAACGACCACAGCTCGGCCGACGTCTTCAGGCGCAGGCCGCGCTGGATGGTGATCGCCGAGCCCACCGTGTAGCGAATCACCGCGCTGCGCGCGAGCAGCGGCGCCGAAGCCGGCAGGTTGCCGACGCGATAGAGGCCGTCGACGCGGCCGATGAGGTCCACCACGTCGGAGAGGGCCTGCTCGACCTCCACGTAGGCGCCGTGCTTCATGAAGAAGTCGCCACCCTCGGTGGGCACCTGGTACTTGAAGATGCCCGGATCGGAGACGTCGAGCTCCTGCCTTCGCACCAGGTACTCGAGCCGCACCTGGGTGCGATGCAGGCGCAGAGACACGTCGGCGCCGCCGATGGTGTAGGCCAGCTCGCCCTCCGGATCGTGCGGGCCGTGCAGGATGCTCAGGCCGAGGCCGAGGTCGCTGCGCTGGCCGAGGCGAAAGGTGGCGCCGAGGCGGCCGCCCACCGTGGGCACGCCGTTGTTGTCCACGTAGTACAGGCTCCCGTCGCGCGACTGCACGAAGTCCAGGTCCGGCCCAGAGTCGGCACCCTTGAAGCCCGACACGGCGTGCGCCGACCAGTCGAGCTGCACCAGGTCTCCGAACCAGTGCGTGCCCGTGATCTCGACGCCGTTGTCCGGGAACGGCGAGGGCAAGACGCCCATGTTCCAGTCGCGCATGCGCAGCATGCGACCCATGTCGTAGGGCAGGGGCTTGTCGCTGGTGCGGTGGTTGGCCGGGTCGTGGCGCAGGTTGAAGGACCCGAACGACGGGCTGAATCGGCCGACACGGAAGCCGAGCTCGTCGGCGACGCGATAGTCGATGTAGGCCATGTCCGTCTCGAACCCGTGGCAGCCGAAGCAGACCTTCACGTTCACCGACAGCTCGTCGGAGACGTCGACGGCCAGCTTGAATGCCAGCTCCAGGGTCGAGCCATCGAAGACGCTCGGGTCATCCTGCCGCTTCATCTGCGAGGGCACGAGGTGGTAGTCGTACTGCGCCGAGCCGGCGAAGTTGCGGTCCACCGCGCCAGCCGGGGCCGGGGCGATCAGCACCCAGAGCAGGCTGACGAGGACGGCCAGGACGAGGCAGCGCTGCACTCAGGGGCTCCTTCGCGCCTGATCGGACGCCGACGGTGCCGGGGCCGCCTCTTCGCGCTCGGAGGCCGCCTTGGCGCGGCGCAGCTCCGCCGAATAGAAGGACAGGAAGCGGAGGATGATCACCTCGTCGGCATCCGAGATGCCGCTGCCTGGCTGGCGCTTCATGCGCTGGACGTAGCGAGCCCAGTAAGCGTCGTCCTGGATGCCGCTCTGCAGCGAGCGCGCCAGCGAGTGGCACTTCGAGCACCGATGCGCATACACGCGGTAGTCGGCGCGCACCTCCTCGGGCAGCGACCTGGGGTCGATGCCCTCGCCGCTGGCGCGCATGCGCCCCTGCTCGGCGCTGCACGACGCCGCGGCGACGGCGAGGCCGAGCGCGCCGACGAAGACCGCGCCGACGGCGGGGAGGCGCGCGCGCGTCATTCGTCGTCCTCCCCCGGCGCGCCGGCGGCGATCCAGCTGCGCACCAGGCCGATCTCGTCCTCCGTCCAGTAGGGCGGCCCATCGCGCGGCATGCGCGCACCGAAGCCATAGGTGCCCTCGAGCTTCTGCACCAGCACCGAGGCCGATGGCTCGCCGGGCACGATGATCCGATCGCCGCTGGTGGCGCCGCCCTCGCGCAGCCCGCCGAGCGTGTCCAGCTCCAGGCCGGAGAGGTCGTATCCCACGTGCTTGGGCTCGCTCTCGTAGTGGCACTTCTTGCAGCCGTGGCCGATGGTGTCGTCGTCGCCGCGTTCGATGAGCGGGCGGATGTCTCGCCCGAAGAGCACCTCGGGGCCGCCGCTGCCCGCGCCGTCGTCGTCGCTCGGCAGTAGCCCTCCGAAGTCCGGGTCGAGCGCGCTGCACCCGAGCAGCGGCGCGAGCGCGCCGGCCAGCGCAATGCACACCGACCTCCACGCGGCGCGCGCGCGCCTGGCACGGACGTGCGCGGCGGAGGGCGAGTGGGACGGGGGGTGGGTCGTTCGCATCGCGGGCGAAGTGCGCGGCGCCAGCGGCGCCGGTGCGGCTACTGCGGGACGAACTGCAGGGTGACGGTGGCCATGGCCTCGCCGGTGTCGACGTTGGCCACCTTGATGGAGCTGGCCTGGGCCTGGACACAGCCCCTGGCAGCCGGAAGGAAGCCCATGGAGACGCTGGCCGACTTCACGTAGCCAGAGTCGCTGATCGAGAGCACCACCTGTGCCGTGCCAGCGGGGATGCGGGTCGCACCCTTGAGCGCGCCCTGGTAGCAGCCCGTGAAGGCGGCGCGCTTGAGGGCGCTGCGCACGCTCGAGGCCGGCAACCCCCCGGTGGTGCTCACCCCGGCGATGACCACCCTGGCAGCGCCGATCTCCGCCGACGACACGGTGGGCTTCGGCGCAGCCGCCGCGGGCGCGGGTGCGGCGCCGCCCGCGGTCGCCGGTGTGGGCGCAGCGACAGGCTCGACGCTGGGTGGCACAACCGCGGCGGTGTCCGCGGCCGTGGCTGCTGCGGCCGCGACCTGGACCACGGCCTCACTCGAGGGCGCCGCGGCCGCGGCGCTGGCGCTCGGTGCGCCGCGCGCGGTCGCGCCCGCAGCGGCGTGGCCCTCGGCGGCCGCTGGCGCGCGCCTGTCCGCGCTGTCGGCCGGGGGCGCGCCGTCCGCGGTCTCGGGCGAGGTGGAGGGCACCGCCGCCGCTGCGGAGGGCTCGGCGATCGCCGCAGCGGCCTCGGGTGCGGTGGAGGAAACCTCGCCGCCCGGGGCCATGGCCGTCTGCAGGTCGGTCGGCTCCCCGGTGGCGCCGCGCGTCGTCCACCAGAAGGCGCCGAAGCCGATGACCGCTGCGCCAGCCGCCACCAGCGCCGCCGAGCGCCACGAGGCCCCGCGCGCCGGCGTCAGGTCCCCGTGGCTTGCCTGCCGCACCGCGGTCGGATCCGTCTCCGGCGCGTTGGGCATGCTGCCGCGGGTCGTGTCGAGCGTGTCGTGGCCGGTCCGCGGCGCCGGGTGCAACGGCAGCACCCCGGCGGCCGAGGACGACACACCGGAGGCGACGACCTCGACGGGCGCGGTGGCCAGAGCGGGGCCGGGCTGCGGCGTGCGGCTGGTCCCCGTGGGGATCTGCGAGGTGCGGCCGGGTAGAGGCGAGATGCGCGCGGCCCCGATCCCCAGGGCAGCGCGCAGATCGGCGCGCATCTCGCGCGCCGTCTGGTAGCGCTGCTCGCGGTCCTTGGTCATGGCGCGAAGGCAGACCGCCTCCAGCCCCCGGTGCACGTCGGGCCGCAGCGCGGACGGCGCCATGGGCGTCTCGGTGATCTGCTTGTTGACGATGGCCAGCGCGGACTCGCCGCTGAAGGGCACGCTGGCGGTGAGGAGCTCGTAGAGGATGACCCCGGTGGCATACAGGTCGGCGCGCCCATCGATGCGCTCGCCACGCGCGTGCTCGGGCGCCATGTACTCGGGCGTGCCGAACAGCGCGCCGGCCAGGGTCGGCGCGGCCGGCCCGCTGATCGCTGCCGAGTCGGGCGGCGCGTCGCCGGGCTGGTCCCGGTGCGTGGGCTCGAGCACCTGGGCGATGCCGAAGTCGCACACCTTCACCAGGTCGGTCTGCGCCCCGTCATCGTCGGCGCCGCGCACCAGCAGGATGTTCTCCGGCTTCAGATCGCGGTGGACGATGTTCAGCTCGTGCGCCACCGCCACCGCGGCCAGCGTCTGCGACAGGATGGACACGATGCGCTGGTCGTCGAGCGGCCAGTCCCGATCCAGCACCTCGCGCAGATTGTCCCCGCCGACCAGCTCCATGGCGATGTAGAGCAGCCCGTCCCGTTCCTCGCCGTAGTCCAGCACCTGGATGGAGTTCGGATGGCTGAGCCGCGAGGCCGCCTTGGCCTCGCGGTGGAATCGCCGCGCGAACGAGGGATCCGCGGCCAGCCCGCGGTGCATGATCTTGATGGCGATGCCCTTGTCGAGGCTGAGGTGCGTCGCCCGGTACACGCTGCCCATCGCCCCGCCGCTCAGGTACGAGTCGATGCGGAACTTCCCGGCGATGACCCGCCCGAGCACGGCCACCGACTCGACCGAGGTCTCGTCGTCGATCACCGCGCGCCCCCGCTGCCCCCGGCGCCGCCACCTCCGCCCGCCGACATCCCACCGTTGCCTCCGACCCCGCCGCCCCCGCACGCGTCCTGCGACAGCCCGCGTCGCGCGCTCTGCACGATGTCGCCATCCAGGAACAGGATCGCCGGCGCCAGCGCGTCGATGTCCGCCTGCTCCACGCCCGCCCCTTGCAGCACGGTGACCACGCCCTCCACCGACGCGGCGAAGTCGTCCTCCGTGATCCCCAGCCGCGCATGGGTGACCTTCATGTCACGGCACGCGACCCCCGCCTGATCGAAGTCGTACTTCACCCCAGGACACTTCAGTAGCACGCCGATCTGCTTCGCCAGGCAGTCCCGCACGTGCTTGGCGCGCTCGGCCGACAGCGACGAGAAGAACACCCCGATGCGGCAGTCGGCGACGAACGTCTGCACCACCTCACCGGCGAGCAGATCCGCCGTCGCCTGTCCCCCGTACTTCGCGCACAGTGTCTCACTCTCACCGGCGTCCACATCCCCGCCCGCGTCGACCGGCCCCGGATTGTCCAGCGGCTCCGTGAAGCAAGCCCCCGCCCCGGCGACACAAACCGCCGCCCAGGCAACGATCCCGCCCACTCTCAGGTAGCTCATCTCAAAGCGTTCCCGCCCGCGCCAGCCGCCGAACCCAGACTACGCGAAGCTCCTACGCTCCGGCGAGCCGTGCGGTTCGGTCCGATGCGCAGATCATGCCGGGCATTTCTCCTCCCCAGGCCCCCCGCTCCCCGCGCAACCCGTGGCGCGCACGCCGGCAAGCCCTTGCTCACCCCCGGCCACATCCTGCCGCCCGCAGCCCCCGCGAGCCGCTGTCGCCCCACTCACCGGCCCGAAAGCCGCGCGCTCCCCCGCGCCGCAACGCTACCCCCTGGCCAGCCGGAGCCTTTCGAGGGCCACCCCGCCAGCGCCCCGCCAGCCCGGTGGTCCCAGGGAGGGGGGCCGAGCCCGGAGGGGGGTGGGGACACGCAATCGCGTCCTGCGCCGAAGGCGCACGGGCGCGAAAAATTTACGAGGGGCCCCGACCCCCTCCGCGCGCAGGCCCCCTCCCTGGGGCCACCGGGCGGACAACGCTACCGCCGCGCCCCTCGAAATGCGGAGGCCCCCGGCCCCCTCCGCGCGCAGGCCCCCTCCCCGGGGCCACCGGGCGACAACGCTACCACCCCCGCCCCTCGAAATGCGGAGGCCCCCGCTACTTCAGAAGCCAGCCGAAGAGCATCCGCTTCGTCGTGTCCCGCGCGACCACCGCGATGGAATCGACAAGCGGGATCTCCTTCGGGCAGACCTCGACGCAATTCTGCGCCTTGCCGCAATCGGCGACCCCACCCGCACCCATCATCGTCTCCAGCCGCGCATTCTTGTGCAGCGCCCCCGACGGGTGCATGTTGAAAAGCCGCACCTGGTTGATGGCTGCCGGCCCGATGAACGGCGACGAATCGTTGAACTGCGGGCAGGCCTCCACGCAGCACCCGCAGGTCATGCACCGCGACAGCGGGTACCGCTCGGCCTGAGCCTCCGGTGACTCGCGCGGCCCCGGCCCGAGCTCGTGCGTCCCGTCGAGATCGATCCAGGCGCGCACCTTCTTCAGGTGCTCGAACATCGCCGAGCGGTCCACGACCAGGTCGCGCACGTTCGGGAACTTGCTCATCGGCTCCAGCGTGATCGCCTCACCGTTCGGCGACAGCTCGTTGATCAGCGCCGAGCAGGCCTGCCGCACCTTGCCGTTGATGATCATCGTGCACGACCCGCAGACCTCCTCCAGGCAAGCCGCCTCCCACACCGGGGGCGCCACCGTCTGCCCGCCGACCGTCTGCGGATCGAGCCGGATCTGCTCCAGCGCGCTGTGCACGTTCATCTGCGGCAGGTAGGGGACCTTGAACTCCTCCCACCGCTTCGTCTCCGGCTTGTCGGCGCCGTCCTGGCGGCGCACCTTGAGGCGCACCCAGCGAGTCACCGTCGGCTGCGGTGCTTCCATGGCGGAGATCGCCGGCTCCTTCGCCGACTTCTTCCGGGCCAGCGACGCGACCGCTGCGGGCCTGTCGGCAGGTGCCTCGGCGCCGGGCGCCGCGGCGCGCTTGCCCACCCCATCGCGGCCCTTGCGCGTTCCGGGGGGCTCGGGGCGGTCGTCGCCGCCGCTTTCGCTGTCCCCGGCGTGGGCGCGCGCCTTGTCGTCGTCGTCGTCGTCGTCGTCGTCGTCGTCGCTCATGTTCGACCTTCGCGGATGGTGTCCGCCGCTGGCCGGCGGCCGTCCTTGCCTGGCTCGAGCTTCCCGGTGGCAGCGGCGCTGGCGGCGCCGGCCTGCTCGTACTTGCGCTCGCGCGGAGCCACCAGGCTGGTGTCCACCGCGTCGGTGACGTGCACCGGCTGCCCGGCGCAGGTGTAATCGAACTCGCGGATGAACTTCACCGCGCCCTTCTGCTCGTGCTTGGCCAGCGTGCTCCGCTGCCAGTCGGCGTCGTTGCGCTTCGGGAAGGCGGGCTTGTAGTGCGCGCCGCGTGACTCGTCGCGGTTGCGCGCGCCCTGGGCGATGACCCGGGCCAGCACCAGCATGTTCTCCAGGTGGCGCACGAACTGTGCTCCCTGGTTCATGCGCGGCGAGGCGTCGGTGGTCTTGACGTTCTTCACCCGCTCGTCGAGCTCGCTGATCTTGTCGATCACCTTGTCGAGCGTGGCGTTGTCGCGCTCGATGGTGCAGTCGCGGAGCATGGCCTCCGCCAGCTGCCCGTGCAGCTGGTAGGCGTTCTCCGGGTTCTTCTTGTCCTGGTTCTGCCCGAGGATGCGCTCGTAGTCGGCCTGCTGCTTCTTCTCCGCCTTGTCGAAGAGCGACTTCGGCAGGTCGAAGGCGCTGCGCGCCAGGCTCTTCTGGTAGCTGGCCGCGGCCGGCCCGGCGACCATGCCGCCGTAGATGCAGGAGAGCAGCGAGTTGGCGCCGAGGCGGTTGGCGCCGTGGTACTGGTAATCGACCTCGCCCACCGCGTAGAGCCCCTGGATGCTGGTGGCGTGATTGCGCGGTGAGCCGGCCTTGAGTGAGCCGCGCGCGTCGGCCTCGAAGTCGACCCACAGCCCGCCCATCGAGTAGTGGACGGCCGGGAAGACCTTCATCGGGTTGTGGTACGGGTCGACGCCCACGAACTTCTCGTAGATCTCGAGGATGCCGGCCAGCTTTTCACGCAGGAACTTCTCGTCCTTGTGCGTGAGGTCGAGGTAGACCTCGTTCTCGTTGCGGTTGGTGTCGGCGTTGAAGATGCCGCGATGTTCGTGGAAGCAGGTCTTGAAGAGCGCGCGCGAGGCGATGTCGCGCGGGACCAGGTTGCCGTAGCCCGGGTACTGGCGCTCGAGGAAGTAGTCGCGCTCCTTCTCGGGGATGTCGCGCGGCTGGCGCTTGTCCTTGGCGTCGAGCGGCACCCAGACGCGGCCGCCCTCGCCGCGTGCGCTCTCCGAGATGAGGCGGAGCTTGTCGGCGCCGGGGATGGCGGTGGGGTGGACCTGGATGCACTCGCCGTTGCCGTAGACGGCGCCCTGCTGGTAGACGGCGCTGGCCGCGGTGCCGGTGCAGATCACGCTCAGCGTGGAGCGGCCGTAGATGATGCCGCAGCCCCCGGTGGCCAGCACCACCGCGTCGCCGGCGAAGCTCCTGATCTGCATGGTCTTCAGATCCTGAGCGACGGCGCCGACGCAGACGCCGTTGTCGTCGAGGATGGCCGAGAGGAAGTCCCAGAACTCGAACTTGCGGACCATCTTCTCGCCGGGGATGCCGACGCCGTGCTCGTCCTGCACCTCGGCGATCTCGAAGCGGCGCACCTGCTCGTCGAGGGCGTAGAGCAGCTGCTGGCCGGTGGTCGCGCCGGCGAAGGCGGTGCGGTGGAAGAGCGTCCCGCCGAAGCGGCGGAAGTCGAGCAGGCCCTCGGCGGTGCGGTTGAAGGGCACCCCCATGCGGTCGAGCATGTAGACGATGCCCGGGGCCGCATCGGCCATGCCCTTGATCGGCGGCTGGTTGGCGAGGAAGTCGCCACCGTAGGCCGTCTCCTCGAGGTGGACCTGCGGGCTGTCGCCCTCGCCCTTGGTGTTCACCGAGGCGTTGATGCCGCCCTGCGCGCACACCGAGTGCGACCGCTTCACCGGCACCAGCGAGATGAGGTCGACGGGGACCTTGGCCTCGCAGAGCTTGATGACGGTCATCAGGCCGGCGAGGCCGCCGCCGACGACGATGACGCGCCGGACCTTGCCCCCTTCGCTGCGGATGGTGTTTTTCGAGGCCATGGGGGACTCCTAGCGGCCCACGTCGGCGGACGGCCTGGGGCGATTGCCGCTGATCAGCGAGCCGATGTCGCTGCCGGTGGCGAAGTAGATGACGGTGTTCACACCGAGCAGGAAGATGGCCAGGCCGGCGATGCCGAACACCGTGGCCGCCATGCGCTGCGAGCGGCGGCTGACGGTGACGCCCCAGGAGAAGCAGAAGCCCCAGAGGCCGTTGGCGAAGTGGAAGACGCTGGCGGCGATGCCGACGGTGTAGACGAGCGCCACCAGCGGCACGCCGTGCCAGGTCGAGGAGAGGTTGGCAGCCAGCGACGGGTAGAACTGCTCCGGCGCCATCCTGCCGAGCTGCTTCTGGCCCCAGTACTCCCAGAGGTGGAAGAGGATGAAGGCGAAGGCGATGAGGCCGGTGACGCGCTGGAGCGTGTACATCCAGTTGCGCGAGAAGGTGTACTTGCCGACGTTCGGCTTGCCCTCGAGCGCCAGCTTCACGCCGTAGATGGCGTGGAAGAGGAGCGGCAGGAGGATCATCCCCCACTCGAGCGCTCCCACGTAGGGCATGTGCCCGATGTCGGAGACCGCCTCGTCGAAGCGAGCCTGGCCCTGCATGGCCTTGGCGTTCGTCCAGAGGTGGAACACCATGAAGCCGCCGACCGGCGCCACGCCGGTCAAGGAATGCAGCTTGCGAAGCAAGAACGGTCGCCGGCTCCTGTCGAAGAGCCCCGGCGCGCGATTGGGCTCGGACACGCCCGCGATGTATGGGCGCCACCAGGGGACGTCAAGACGATGCCGGGCGCGACCTCCACGACTTTCCAGCGGATCCGGCGCGATGTCGCACCGGTCCCGCGCCTGCGCTCGGCCTGGCGCGCCGCCCTCTTGACGGCCTGTCTGGTCGGCTGCGGTGGCGATGGCGGCCCGGTCCCCGATCCGGCGTTCGCCGGCACGCTGGAGGTGCAGCGCGCCCAGCGCGAGCTGGAGACGCGCTGGGTCGGCGGCGATGCCCCGGCGAGGCGGGCGCTGGTGCCGGCCCTGGTCGCCTTCCACACCCGCTACCGCGCCGAGCCGCCGGCGCGCACCGCCGCGGCGCTGCTGGCCTGGACCTCGGTGGAGATGGGCGACTTCGCGGCGGCGCGGCGCTGGGCCGCCGACGCGCGCGCCAGCGGGCCCGGCCCCAACGCGGACATCGCCCTGCTCGTCGAGGGCGCGGTGCAACGGCGCAGCGGTCAGCCGGAGCAGGCCCTGCGCACGCTGGCGCCCGCGGTGGGCAAGGTCGTCGATCCGTGGGCGCACCACGCGCTCGACGAGGAGGTGGTGCTGGCCTCGGTCGGGGCGCGGCGCTGGCGCGATGCGCTGCGGTACATGCGCATCTGGCTGCGCGAGGCGGCCGACGACGACCCGGCACGCGTCGGCGCGCGCGCCGACGCGCTGCTGGTGGAGCTGCCGGAGGCGGACCTCCTGCGCGCGCTCGACGCCGCCGCGGACGACGACGCCGACGACGCCGCGGCCCGGCGCCTCCAGCAAGCGATCGCCCGGCGCCTGGCGCGCACGGCGCGGGAGCGCAAGGACGTCGCGCTGGCGCAGCGCCTCCTCGGCGGGGCGCGCGATCTGCTGGGGGACGACAGCGACGCCATCGCCCGCCTCGCCGCCGGCACCAGCAGCGCGCGCGTCGAGCCGCAGACGGTCGGCCTGCTGGTCTCGGTGCGCAGCGACGACGCGCGGCGCAGGGCCATCGAGGCCGCCGCCGGGCTGGCGTTCGGCCTCCGGGCTGCTGGAGGAGTGGAGGACGTGGCCGGGCGCGGCGGCGTGTCACGGACGCTGCCGCGCGGCAGCGCGCGCATGGTCAGCCGCGACGACGGGGGAACGGACGCCGGCGTGGAGGAGGCGCTGCTCGCGCTCGGCGCCGAGGGCGCGGCGGTGGTGGTGGCCGGCATGACCGAGGCCGACGCCAGCGCGGTGGCGGTGCTGGCCGAGGCGCGCAGGGTGCCGGTGCTGCTCCTCCACCCGCCGGCGCGGGCGTCGACGAGCCCGTTCGTATTCGTCCTCGGCGAGGCGCCGCAGCGCCAGGTGCAGGCCATGCTGGGCCCTGCCCCGGGGCCGGCGGCCGTCCTGGCCACCGATCTGAAGATGGATGCGCGAGCAACGACCGACGTGCGCATCACCGCTGGCGCCAGCTGCGCGGCGCCGGTCTCGGCCGACCCCTGGCGCACTGCCGGCGTGCGCACGGTGCTGCTCGCCGGCGGCCGCGCCTGCGTGCGCGAGGCGCTGCCCCAGATCGTCCGGGCGCTCCCCGCCGCCACGCTGGTCTTCGGTCTCGAGGCGGGCGACCTGGCGCAGCCCGGCCAGCTGGTGCTGACAGCGGGCGCCTACCCGGCCGAGGGCCGCGTGGGCGACGCCGAGATGCGCCGCTGGGTGGATGCCCAGGGCGCCTGGCCGGGCTGGTGGTCCGGGCTGGGGCGCGACGCCGGCGTCCTCGCCCGGGCAGCCCTGCGCAGCTTGCCGCCGGTCGGGGCCGAGCGCGCGGCCGAGGTGGAGCAGCGCCGCGCCGCTGTGGCGCGCGCACTGGCCACGGCCGCCGGGGCGCTATGGACCACCGAGGCCCGCACCTTCGCCGTCGATCGCACCATGCCGCGCGGCATGTCGCTGCGCGCCGTTCGCTGAGGGCGGCGCGCTGTCGAGAGCGTGCTCGCGACCGCTGGGGCTCGCCCTGGCGCGCGCATCGCGATAGATCCAACGCGGATGCGATCCTACAGCGCGCTCGGTGCGGCCGTGGTCGCCGCCGCCCTGGTCACCTCCTGGGCCGAGGCGGCGCGCGCCGATCGCGTGGCCATGGTCCCGTCGCGCAGCTCCGACGAGACGGCGCGCGGCGCGCTGGACATCGAGCTGGCGCGCTCGCTCATCGCCCTGGGCCACGCGGTCGTGCCCGAGGCCGAGACGAAGACGGCGCTGGCGGGGATCGGCGATGGCGTCGCCGACACCAGCGAGGAGTACCAGGCGGTCGCCGCCGCCACCAAGGCCGACTGGGTGCTGGCCGGCACGGTGGAGCCGGCGGTGGGCACGCAGCGGGTCGAGCTCGTCGCCTTGCTCGCGTCGCTGGGGCGCGTGGAGTTGGTGGCCCGCGAGGTGGAGAAGGCGCGCTCGCAGGCGCAGACGCAGGAGATGCTGGCGGTGCTGCTGCGCGCCGAGGGCATCGGCGCCGGGCTGTTGCCGTGGGAGCAGGTCGCCAAGCCCTTGCCGAAGCCCGTCGCCCAGCCGCCCAAGGAGGTGGCCGCGCCGCCGCCCGTCCAGCCCTCGGGCAAGAAGGTCGTCCACATGGACTACCTGTTCGACCGCCAGGACGTCTGGCCCGCCTACGCGGCGAACCGGCGCTTCTTCCTGAGCGTCGGGCAAGGCTTCTCGGTGGCCGCCGCGCAGCCGGAGGGCGCGGTCGGGGGGGCCGCTGCGTACGTCGGCCAGATCCGCGCCGGCTACGCGCTCGGCGACGACGGCCTGGAGCTGCTCGGTCAGCTGGGCGGCAACCTGTTCGGGCCGCGGGCGCTGTGGATCGAGGGCGGCGCGCGCTGGATGTTCACCCCCAGCCTGCACGTGCAGCCGCCGTCGGGCGACTACTACGCGCTGTCGTTCCACATGGGGCCGGAGCTCACCCTGGGTGGCCTGGTGCGGCTGCCCGCGGAGGTCGATGGTGGTGGCGGCGCGACGTACGAGGGCTCGGCGCAGGGGCACTTCACGCTCGGCGCCGCGCTCGACCTGATCCTGGCCATCACCCCGGCGTTCCGTGTCGAGGCCCAGGTCGGCAACTTCCGCTGGGTGCCCACCGGAGACGGCTCGGTGGTCCTGTTCGGCGCCACGCTCGGCGCCGGGCTGAGGCTCTGAAACAGCAGTGCGTGCCGCCCCTGAAACCTTGCTCGAGCGGGCGTTTCGGGCTTCGGGGTTCGGCTCCGGGGTACAGTTGCAAGTGAGCATGTCGATGCGCATCGAGCTGCCCAACCGGCGGGCCACGGTGCGGCTCGGCCGGGCGCTGGCCGCCGAGCTGCAGCCCGGTGACCTGGTGCTGCTCGACGGTGAGCTCGGCGCCGGCAAGACCTTCCTGGCGCGCGCCGTTTGCCGCGCCCTCGGCGTGCCCGCCAGCGTGCCCGTGGCCAGCCCCACCTTCACCCTGGTGCACGAGCTGTCGGCGCGGCTGGAGGTGGCGCATGCCGACCTGTACCGCCTGGGAAGCCCCGAAGAGCTCGGTCCGCTCGGCCTACGCGACCTCCGCGGTGACGGGGCGGTGCTGCTGGTGGAGTGGGGTCTTCCGTATGGCGACGCGCTCGGCGGAGACGCGCTGGCCGTCCACCTGGAGGCCGGGGAAGCCCGGCGTCGGGCTCGGCTGGTGGCTGGCGGCCCCCGCAGCGAAGCCCTGCGCGCCGCCGTCCTCACCCGGGTGGCCGGGCCACGCGGCGCAACGGCGTGATAAGGATCGCGGCGATGGCTGAGGCGGAAGCCGCCGTTCCCCCGCCGGGCGCGATGACCCGGGTGCTCGAGCCGGTTCTGTACTGGCTCGACAACGTCGGCAACATCCTCACGCTCACCGGCAAGACCATCATCTGGCTCATCCGTCCGCCGTTCCGCGTCTCGCAGATGCTGGCGGCCATGGACTTCGTGGGCGTGCAGTCGATCTTCATCGTCGCCCTGACCGGCACCTTCAGCGGGATGGTGGTGACCCTTCAGACCAGCTACGCGCTGCGCGCCTTCAGCGCCGAGGGGCGGGTCGGCGGCATCGTGGCGGTGACCTTGACCCGCGAGCTGGCCCCGGTCTTCGCCTCGATCATGGTCACCGCCCGCGCCGGCAGCGCCATGGCCGCCGAGCTCGGCAACATGCGGGTCACCGAGCAGATCGACGCCATCTCCACCATGGGGGTGAGCCCAATCCAGTACCTGCTCTCGCCGCGGCTGCTGGCCTCGGTGCTCATGCTGCCGATGCTGTGCGTGCTCTACACCAGCGTCGGGATGTGCGGCTCGTACCTGGTGAGCGTCATCTGGCTCGGCGGCGACCCGGGCGTCTTCATGCAGAGCGTGAGGGACACTGCCGTCCCCAAGGACCTGTTCATGGGGCTGGTGAAGAGCGGCGTCTTCGGCTTCATCGTCTCCGCCGTCTCGTGCCGGCACGGGTTCTTCGCCTCGGGCGGCGCGCGCGGTGTGGGGCTGGCGACGACGCGCGCCGTGGTGGAGAGCTGCGTCACCATCCTCATCGCCAACTACATCCTCACCCAGGCCCTGCTGGACGGGAGCGTGTAGCCGCGCTCGCCGCGCTCAGCGCGCGGCGTCGCGCAGGGCGGCCACGCCGACCGAGAGCTTCACCGGATAGGTGGTCGGCGAGCGCAGCTGGGTGACGCTCGCCGAGAGCGCGGCGCGGCCGGAGAGCGCGCGCTGGCGCGCGGCGGCCACTGGCTCGGTGGCCTCCAGGGCACGGCCGTGGCGCATCATC
>JBBJMR010000229.1:0-14317 GCA_037720395.1 Polyangiaceae bacterium | reverse complement strand
CACCGGCGCCTGCACCGGCCCGGCGGCATGACCCTCGAGCGCGAGCAGGCCAGCCTCGCCGCCTGCTGACGCCTGGAGCGCCGCAGCGGTCGCCAGCGCTGCGCGACCGCCACCCGCTGCAGCGGTCGCCAGCGCTGCGCGGACGTTCTTCGGCCCAGCACCGCTCCGCCGCCACCCAGCGGTGCTACGTCTCGCCGGTGCCCCTCCTGGCCGAGGTCGCCGTCCCGGTGCCGCTCGCGCACCCGTTCACCTACGAGGTGCCCGAGCGCCTGGCCGCCGACGTGACCCCGGGCGCGCGCGTCCTGTGCGAGCTCGGTCGGCGCAAGCTCTTCGGGGTCGTGCTGGGCGTCGAGGAGCGTGCGCTCCCCGAGGGCGGCATGCGCATCAAGCCCATCGAGGCCGTGGTCGATCGCGAGCCGGTGGTGCCGCTCGAGCTGCTCTCCTTCCTGCGCGAGCTCGCCCACTATTACTTCGCGCCCATCGGCGAGGTCCTGCGCCTGGCGCTGCCCGCGGTGGAGCGCGAGCAGGTGCGCAACCTCTCGCAGCAGGGCGAGCTCGGCCTCGGCGATCGCCTGGCCGGCGTGAAGCAGGTCGGCGGGCGCCGCGTGGCCTGGGCCAAGGCCACCGACGCGCTCGAGGCCCCGGGGTCGCTGCGCGGGCAAGCGGCGGCGGTGCTGGCGCTGCTGCGCGGCAGCGGGGAGCAGCCGGTGGCGCGCCTCGAGCAGCGCTTCGGCAACGCGCGCGCCGCCCTGAAGAAGCTGTCCTCGCTCGGGCTGTGCGAGCTGGAGCAGCGCGAGGTCACGCGCGATCCGTACTTCGCCGACCGCGTGGAGAGCGACACGCCCCCCTCCCTCAACGAGCCGCAAGCCGCCGCTGCCAGGCAGCTCGAGGAGGCGCTCGCCGCCGACGCGCCGGCGGGGTTCCTGCTCTTCGGCGTCACCGGCTCGGGCAAGACGGAGGTCTACCTGCGCGCCATCGCCGCCTGCACCGCGCGCGGCAAGGGCGCGCTGATGATGGTCCCGGAGATCGCCCTCACCCCGCAGCTGGTCGGGCGCTTCCGCGCGCGCTTCGGCGACGACGTGGCCGTGCTGCACAGCGGCCTCACCGACACCGACCGCCACGCCATGTGGTCGCGCCTGCGGCGCGGCGAGGTGCGGGTGGCCATCGGCGCGCGCTCGGCGCTCTTCGCCCCGGTGCCCGACCTCGGGCTGGTGGTGGTCGACGAGGAGCACGACGGCTCCTTCAAGCAGGACGAAGGCGTGCGCTACCACGCGCGCGATATGGCCATCCTTCGCGCGCACCGGGCGCGGGCCGTGGTGGTGCTCGGCTCGGCCACGCCCTCGCTCGAGGCGGTGCACCTGGCGCGCACCGGCAAGCTCACCGAGCTGCGCCTGCCCGAGCGCGCGCACCACGAGGCCACGCTGCCGGTGGTCACCCTGGTCGACATCCGCCGCATCGGCGCCGGCCCCTCGGGCAACCGCCTGCTGTCCATCCCCCTGCACCGCGCCCTGGAGCAGACGCTGGCCGCCGGCGAGCAGGCCATCCTCTTCCTCAACCGCCGCGGCTTCGCCCCCAGCGTGGTCTGCGAGGGGTGCGGGGTGGTGGCCACGTGTCCGGCCTGCTCGGTGGCGCTCACCTTCCACCGCGTGCGCGGCGGCCGCGTGCGCTGCCACTACTGCGACTTCGAGGCTCCGCGGCCGGAGAGCTGCGCGGCCTGCGCCTCGCCCGAGCTCTCGCTGGAGGGCGTGGGCACCGAGCAGCTCGAGGCGGTGGTCGCCGCCGCCTTCCCGCAGGCGCGCGTGGCCCGCCTCGACCGCGACGTGGCCGACGGGGCGCGCGCGCAGGTCATCCTCGACCGCGTGCGCAACCGGGAGGTCGACGTGCTGGTCGGCACGCAGATGGTCACCAAGGGCCACGACCTGCCGGCGGTCACCCTGGTCGGCGTGGTCAACGCCGACAGCGCGCTGTCCATGCCCGACTTCCGCGCCGCCGAGCGCGGCTTCCAGCTGCTGGTGCAGGTCGCCGGGCGCGCCGGCCGCCACGATCGCCCGGGCAAGGTGCTGGTGCAGACGCGGCAGCCCGAGCACCCCGCAGTGTCCTTCGCCGCGCAACACGACGTGCTCGGCTTCCTGGAGCACGAGCTGCGCGATCGGCGCGAGGTGCACTACCCACCGTTTTCGCGCCTGGCGCTGGTGCGCGTCGACGCCATGGTCGAGGAGGAGGCACGCGCCTCGGCGGCCCGCCTCGGCGCAGCCGCCCGCACCACCGCCGAGGCCAAGGCGCGCCGGGTGGACGTGCTCGGCCCGGCACCGGCGCCCATCGCGCGTCTGCGCGGGCGCTGGCGCTTCCGTGTCCTGTTGCGCGGCGTGGATCGCCCGGCGCTGCGCGCGGTCCTCTCGGTCGTCGAAGCTGCGCGCGCCAGGGAGCCGCAGCGCGTGCGCGTCACCCTCGACGTCGATCCGGTGAACATGCTCTGAGCGGCGCCGCTGCGCGGAGCCGCTAGTCTACGAGGGTGATCACCTGGCGCACGCGGTCCGGGGCTCGTAGCCGATTTCTCCCCTTCGGCGCGCCCGAGAACACCATCCCCGTCGTCGATCTGATCCTCTTCAACATCGGCATCGGGTTCCTCTTCCTCGGCGGACTGGCCATCTGGTTCGGCTGGGTGGGCGTGGAGGCGGTGCGCGACGCCGGCGACCCGCGCGGGGAGCTGCGCCTCCTGTTCGACGCCGAGGCACCCGGCGGCGGGCAATGGATCTCCACCCACGTCCAGCCCGACTTTCGCGCCGCCCCCGGCGCGCCGCCCTTCTGCCTCGTGCACCACGAGTACCGGCAGGGCAAGAGCGGCTGGCGACGCGACCAGACCTTGCCCTCCTCGGCGACGGTGCGTGTCGCTTACAACAAGGCGGGGTCGCTGCTCCTCGACGGTCGCGACGTGGTCATGGATCCCGAAGCACCCGTCTCCGCCGACGAGGGGCGCTGGCGCGCGCTTCTACCGGACCTCCGAAGCGGGGGGCGCTTGCTCGAGCAGTGCGTGACCGCCGACGGCTCCGTGTTCATCGAGGGCTGCGTGCGCCGGGACGACCAGGCGCTCGTCCCCTGTCCGGGTCGCAAGCTGCGCATGACGCCCGGCGACGGCACGGCCCAGCCGCGCATCGACGCCCGCGCCGCCTGGCTCGCCGGGCGCATGTCGATGATCGCCCTGGCCCTGATCATCCCCCTGGCCTACCTCTGGCGCCTGGTGCGCGCGCGCCCGCTGGCCGAGGCGCTCCTGCGCTGGGCCGGCAAGGACCAGCCCTCGAAGCGGACATTCCGGGTGCTGGTCGCCGCGGTGGCCTTCCCCCTCGCCGTATGGCTGGCGCTGGCCATCGGGCGGTGGACCGACCTCGCGCCGATGGATCGCTACGGGTACGCATGGGGCGCCCTGGCCCTCTGCAGCGCGCTGGCCTTCGCCCACCTGGTGCACGAGCGCCGCAAGCGCCTGACCATCGCCGGCGCGGCGCTCTCCAGCGTGGCCACCGTCGGCCTGCGCGACGCGCGCCGCGACGTGGTCGAGCTCGCGGTGCGCGTCCGCGCCGACGCGCCCACCGTGCCCGGCCCGCTCACCGGCAAGCCGCGCGCGCACTTCGGCCTCAAGGTGGAGCGCATTCACAAGGCCGGGGCAAACCACGCCACCGTCACCGACATCGATTTCGCCAGGCCCGAGCTGGTCCCGGTGGAGGACGCCTCCGGCGAGGGCTTCCTCGACCTCTCCGCGGCGGCGCTCGACCTGCGCGCCGTGCAGCGGGTGGCGCGCGGCCGCGCGGCGCGCTCCCCGAAGCTCGCCGAGACGCTCCGCGACCTGCCGGAGCGCCACGCCTACACCGCGTTCCTCATCGAGGAGCGCTTCCTCGAGCCTGGCGAGCAGCTCTTCGTGCTCGGCGCCGTGCAGCGCATCGAGCCCGCCAACCGCCAGGGGAACTACCGCGACGCCGGATCGGCACCCGTCGTCGGCGTCAGGCCCGGCGCCGGGATGATCGTGCACGCCGGCACCGAGCGTTCCCTGGTGCGCTCGCTGATGCTCGAGCGGCGCGTGGTCGACGCCATGCTGGCGCTGGTGCTGGTGACCGCGTTGGCGGTGGCCGCCGCCAACGTGGCCATGGCGCTGCACTGACGCGCACGGGGTCGCTGTCCGGAGCCCGCACCCTGTTCCGCGCCAGACAAGCCATCGTCCATGGTCGCCGGCCCGCGCATGGCCTACATTTCGGAGATGCGCTTCTTTGCTTGCTCCCTGGTCCTGTCCGCACTCCTGGCCTCGGCCTCCGCCGCGCACGCCGACGCCGTGCCGCCGCCGCCGCGCAACTGCCCCGACGGCTCCGTCGGAGAGACCGGTCATTTCGGGCCTTACTGCCGCCCGCTCAGCTGCGCGAGCGACAGCGAGTGCTCGGTGTACGGGCCCGACTTCAGCTGCCTGCCCGTCTCGCTGTGCATCGAGATCGTCGAGTACACGGACTGGAACGGGGAGACCTACCAGATGCAGACGGTGACCGGCACCTGCGGCCCCGATGCCAGCTGCCCGCCCAACGCCAAGTGCGACGGCTCGCCGAAGTGCTCGACCTCGGCGAGCACCACCGCCACCTCGAGCAGCGGCGGCTCCACCACCGACGCAGTGAGCGGCGCCACCACCGGCGCCGGCCCAGGCGCGGCGCCGGCGCCAGCGGTGCCGGCGGTGAGGGCGCCGACGGCGGGAGCCCGAGCGCCGCATCGAGGGCTGCGGCTGCGCGGTCCCGGGCGAGCACAGCGGCAGCGCCGCCGCGCTCCTCGCCGGCCTGGCCCTGCTGGCGGGCACCGGGGTGCGCCGCCGCCGCCGCGCGAGCTGACGGCGATGGCCTCCCCGGAGACGGCGCGCATCCTCGAGTTCCTGCGCTCGCTGCCGCGCGCTGCCACCGCCGCCGAGGCGGTCACCGGCATGCGCTACATGATGGAGATGGCGGTGGCTCCGCCGCCGCGCGGCACCGAGCTGCACACGGTGTCCGCGGGCAGCGTGCCCGCCGAGTGGGTGCGCTGCGGTCCCGTCGATCCCGATCGCCGCCTCCTCTACTTGCACGGCGGCGCCTACGTCAGCGGCTCGCGCCTGTCGCACCGCGCCCTGGCCGCGCGCCTCGGCCGCGCCTCCGGCTGCGCGGTGCTGCTGCCGGAGTACCGCCTGGCCCCCGAGCACCCGCACCCTGCCGCGCTCGAGGACGCCACGGCCGCGTGGCGCTGGATGCTCGATCACGGCCCCGCCGGCGACGCACCCGCGGCGCATGCCCTGGTGGCCGGCGACTCCGCCGGCGGTGGGCTGGCGCTGGCGCTCATGCTCCACCTGAAGGCGGAGGGCGCGCCCATGCCCGGCGCGGCAGCCGTCCTGTCGCCATGGACCGATCTCGCCGGGACCGGGTCGTCGGTGGCCTCCAATGCCACGCGCGATCCCATGCTCCAGGCGAGCCTGGTCAAGCCGTGCGCGGCGCTCTACCTCGGCGATGCGGCGGCCGACGCGCCGCTGTGCTCACCGCTCTACGGCGACCTCGCCGGCCTGCCGCCGCTGCTGATCCAGGTCGGCGAGATCGAGGTGCTGCTCGACGACTCGGTGCGCTTCGCCGACAAGGCCGAGAAGGCGGGCGTCGACGTCACCCTGAAGGTGTGGCCCGAGATGTTCCACGTCTTCCAAGCTTTCGCCGCCATGTTGCCGGAAGGTCGCCAGGCCATCGCCGAGATCGGCGAGTTCCTGCGCGCGAGGATGGACCGGGCCCCGCGCTAGCCCGCTAGAATCGTGCGCATGGCGGCGACGCGCTTCGAGCTGCCCGACCCGGTGCGCCGCTTGTTCCGGGGCGGCGCGCCGCGCGTGGACGGCGACGCGTGGGGTCACTGGGCGGGGGCGGTGCGCGACGTGGTGGCGCGACACCGCGTGTTGCCGCTGGTCGTCGACGCCGACGGCCTGCTCGCGCTCGCCGCCGACGGACAGGGATGGCGGTGCGCTGGACGAGCGGCGCCGAGCCGAGCCCTGTCGCCGACCTGCGCACGCGCGACCTGGCGGTGCTCCGCGCCGTCGCGCGCCATCGCGAGCTTCGCGCGCTGGTGCCAGCGCGGGCCCTGCGACATGGA
Organism: Polyangiaceae bacterium; assembly: GCA_037720395.1. Lineage (GTDB taxonomy): Bacteria > Myxococcota_A > Polyangia > Polyangiales > Polyangiaceae > JBBJMR01. Next base: position 8,197 of record JBBJMR010000229.1, on the reverse strand, counting down.
GTGCGCGCACTGCCGCGGCATCGGCGTCGCCTTCGAGCCCACCCTGCCCAGCCTGGTGTGCGTGTGCGGCGGCCTCGGCTTCTTCCCGGCGCGCTGGCACGAGGCCGACGTCGAGGAACATCCGCCGCCCCCGCCCTCTCGTCGCGCCGCCTGTGCGGTGGAGCCGGACCGCATCGGCGGCTCAGGCGCGCAGCAGGCCATCGCCATGGCCAGGGCCATCGCCGCCCCGCGGCGCCCTGCGGTCCGTCGCCTGGCGGTGGCCGCCGCGCTGCCCGTCGCCGATGAGCTGCACTGGCAGCCGCGGCGGCGCCGCGTGCGCCGCCTGGCCCTGGCCATGCTCCTGGCGCTGGTGTGCGGCGCCCTGGTCGCGGGCTGGAGCGCCTGGGCGGCTGGCCGATCTCGCCGGCGGCTTCATCCGTGCCGGGTCCACCTTGACGTCGCGCGACACGGATCCGAACGAGATGACGCTCTTGTCGCCGCCCTTCTCCTCGATGACCACGCGCTGCACGGACCACAGCTCGGGGCCGACGCGCATCTCCAGCTGCTTGATCAGCTTGGCCACCTCCTCGGCGCGCGGCTTGGCGACCAGCGTCATGCCCCCCACCTGATCGGGGACGGTCAGCTCGTAGCGCTGGCGCAGCTTCTCCAGGTCGCCGCCGAGCAGGATGAGCATGTCCGCGAGCACGGCACCGAAGCGCCCCGCCGCCGACTTGCCCACGTTGGCGCCGCCCTTGGCGGTGGCGTAGCCGAAGCCATCGCGCGTGATCCAGTAGGTGATGGCATCCGGCGGCTTCAGCTCCCAGCGCAGCGCGTCCGGCCGCACCAGGGTCATCTCCCCGTCGCTCTTCACCGAGGCGGAGAGCAGCCCGATGGTGCGCTCCTGCGAGAAGGGCGCCAGCAGCGTCTTCACCGAGGCGCGCGCCTTGGCGATCTGCGCCAGCGCGTCCGACACCCCGTCGGCGCGCGCCACGCGGGGCAACCCGGCCAGCGTGGCCGTGGCCACCGCACCCACCAGCAGATCTCTGCGCTTCATCTCCGCTCCTCGCTCGCGTGCTCGGGTGCTGCGCTCTTACCCTCGTCGAAGGCGTGCGGCGAGCCGCGGCCGACCCAGGCGGCGTAGCTGCCGTCCCCGGCGATGGCGTCCTCGGGCAGGGTCACCACCTCGTCCCAGCCCGCCGCACCGGCCGGCGGGTCGAACAGGCGGCCGAGGTCGAAGCGCACGAAGCGCCCGACCAGGTGCGGCCCCTCGCTCACCCACAGCTCGCGCGCGGTGACGTCCATGACCACGGCGTGGGTGGCAATCAGGGCGTCGATGGCCCGGCGATCGCCGAGCGGCAGCTCCGCGTCGCCCACACCTCGCTTGTCACGCAGGACTCGCACGGCCTCTTGGACGGAGGCACCGGCCGGGAGATTCGCCAGCAGCTCGTCGAGGCGCTTGCGCCGCGGCCAGGTCGAGGTGCTCCGCTCCACCCGCTGGTTGTCGGGATCCCCGGCGAACGGCCCCTCGAGGTGGTTGGTGAGCGGCACCTTGCCGCGCCCGCGGCGCACGTGCATCGCCGCGCCGGGCACGCGCTCGGCGATGGCCACGTCCCCAGAGGCGTCGGCGACCATGACCATGTGGCTGACCATCGGCGCCGCGCCGTCGAGGACGGCCAGCGCCTCCTCGGTGCTGTGCGCGCGCGCCAGCACCTCGCGCAGGGTGTGGACCACCGGCTCTCCACGCGTGCGCGGCTCGCCGGCGCGCGCGCCGTGGACCACGGCCGCCACCCCGGCGGCGTTCATCCCGCTCACCGCGCCCACGAAGCCCGGCCAGGCCACCGACGCATAGGGGATGCGCCCCTCCTCGCGCACCAGGAACACCGCCTTGCCCTCGTCGAACACCGGCCCGGCCTCGAAGTCGAAGTTGCGCGCCAGGATGGTGTGCCCCGGGGCCGCCTCCTCGCCACCGAGCGTGAAGCTGGTGCAACCGATGAGCGGCGAGTGCTCGAAGGACAGCGCGATGTCGTAGAGCGACTGCAGGAAGACGAAGCGGTGGTAGGTGGGCAAGAGGTCGGCGTACGGGTCGGGGGAGAAGGCGCGCGCCTGCGCGGCGACCTCGTGGCGGCGCGCATCGGCCATGCCCTGGTCCACGCCGCGGAACTGCAGGCGCGACATGTCCATGATCAGCCAGCGCGCCGGCGCGAAGGGCACGTGGTGGCGAAACTCGCCGAGGAGCTGGCCCTCGTTGGCCACCATCTCCGGGTACAGCAACCGCCCGTGCTGGTGCCCGATGGCCTCCGGCGCGCCGGCCAGCCGAACCTCCAGCACCTTGCCGCGCCGGCGCACCGCACCGCCGTCCAGGCGCCGCGTCCCGTCCGCCCCCACCGCCGCCTCTGCACCGGCCGGCCCCAGCGCCGGGGGCTCGATGCGCGTGCCGACCTGGATGGCGCCGTGGGCCACCACCGGCCCGAGCACGAGCACGGCCAAGGCGATGAGCTTCTTCTTGTGCCGCACGCCGCCCTCAGGGCACGGGCGTGTCCGGGCGCTGCGAGGGGCGCGGCGTCTCCGGTCGGGTCCGAGCCCGCGCCGCGGCGGCGGCGTCGACGACCACGCCGGCGCCGCGCCCGGCCCGCGGAGGCGAGGACGACAGATGCGTGCGGGCCAGCGTGCGCACCACGGTCCCCACGATGCGCGCCGGGTCGCGCACGCTGTCGAAGTGCGTCACCCGCGTGCCCTCCGGCGGATAGATGACCCGCACCGGCACCTCGACGATGCGCAGCCCTCCGGCCACCGCGCACAGGATGATCTCCGCCTCGAAGGCGTATCCGTCGGCGCTGCCGCCGAGGGCCAGCGTCGGCTCCACCGGATAGCGGCGCAGACCGCACTGCGTGTCGCGCAGGCGCCTGCCCGCGAACACCGACAGGAAGAAGTTCGAGATCCCGTTGGAGATGCGGTTCGCGCGCGGCGCCCCGGCGGCCTCCAGGTCGCGGATGCCGAGCAGCAGCGCGTCGGGATCGGGATCGGCGGCGAGCAGGGCCAGCGCCTCGCCGGTCGGGTGCTGGCCGTCGGCGTCGACGGTGACCGCCACGTCGAAGCCCTCGCGCGCCGCCAGGGCCAGCCCGGTGCGCAGCGCCGCGCCCTTGCCGCGGTTGTGCGGGTGGCGGAGCACGCGCGCCCCGGCGATGCGCGCTGCGTCGGCGGTGCCGTCGGCCGAGCCGTCGTCGACGACGATCACCGCGCCCGGGTGCGGCCAGGCGGAGACGAGCTCGCGGACGACCGCCGCCACCGTGCGTTCGGCGTCGTAAGCGGGGACGATGGCACAGCCTCGCATCGCGGCGCCTAGTAGCACGGAGCGTCTACGACGGCATCCGGAGGCATGCGGGGGTGGGGGGTCGGGAGAAGCAGCATTCTGGCGAGGCGGCGAGGTGCGTGAACGGGCGTGGGCGGGGCGTGGGCTACGTCGTGGAGCGCGGCAGGTGGCGCTTGGCTCTCCGCCAGCGGCTGCAGGCCTGGCGGCAGCCAAGGTGAGACGGAGCGCGCGGCGTATGCTTCTCTGCCACCGTGGAGATCGACCCGGAGATGCAGCGCGAGCTCGCTCGGCGCGCCAAGGCCGTGCTCCGCAAGCGCGCCCGGGCGCTGCGCAACACCTTCCCGCCGGCCGCCCTCGCCGAGCGGTCGGGGCGCATCGTCGAGAAGCTGCGCGCCCTACCGGTGGTGCAGGCGGCCGGCTCGCTCTCGCTCTTCTGGCCCATCGAGCAGCGCAACGAGGTCGACCTGCGTGCCCTCGACGTCGCCCTGCGCGGCGAGGGCAAGCGCATCGCCTACCCTTCCATCGACGCCGACACGCGCGAGATGGTCTTCCGCTGGGTCGATGCGCCTGCGGACATGGAGGAGCGCGGCCACGGCTTCCGCGAGCCCGCCCCGGAGACGCCGCTGGCCGAGCAGGTCGCCGTGGGGTTCGTGCCCCCGCTGGCCGTCGACGGGCGCGGCTTCCGCCTCGGCTACGGCGCCGGGTTCTACGACCGCACCCTGCCGCGCTACCGCCCGCCCGCGCGCGCGGTGGCGGTCATCTTCGATTTCCAGCTCGCGCCCGAGTTGCCCGTCGGCCCCACCGACGTCGCCGTCGACACCATCGTCACCGACACGCGCATGCTGGAGGCCGAGCCCGACCCCGAGGCCGAGGCCCCGCCGCCCTGAGGCGTTCAGTGCAGCGCCTGCTTGCGCCGCAGCATGTCGTCGAGCCGCTCGGCGATCTCCAGCCGGTCGACGTCCTGCATGATCACGAAGCGCACCGCGTGCAGCGGCCCCTTCGTCCACACCGTCCGCGCGCACACATCGATGCGCTGCGTGTCCCAGACCAGCTCCAGCTCGTTCAGCCAGGGCACCGGCCGCAGACGCAGGTTGCGACTGCGCATGAGCACCATGCCGGTCGGCGACAGATCGACGGCGCGGCAGTCGTGCCGGTACCCGTCCACGAAGGCGCCGACCGGGAAGTCGACCTGCGCGCGCGAACCGATGCGACGATCCATCTCTGCTGCTCCCTCTTTAGCGCGGGCGGACCGCTCCCCTCCCGGGGTCTCCGGTCTTGCGCCCAGCTTCTCGCCACAAACGGTAGGATGACCACCCACCCCAGGGCCAAGAATCACGGTAGGCGGCCGCCCGGCACCGCCGGGCAGCAAGCCGGCGATACGGCTCGACCGAGCCCCGCAGGGCGAGGGACAGCTCGAACCCAGCGTTGGTTGTGCGCAGACGGAGGGAACGATGGCGACGTGCCGCGAGTGCGATAACGAGGTCGATGCGCTGAAGACGATCAAGGTCGGCGGCAAGAGCCGCAAGGTGTGCGAGGACTGCGCCGACCGCATCTCCGAGCAGGAGCAGATCGCCGAGGCCAGCGAGTCCGTCGTGCAAGACATGATGGGCTTCAAGGGTCGCCGCTGAAGGCGGCCCCGCGGGGCACGTGATCGACCGGGCGCTGGCGCTCGTCGGGGTGCGGCCGGGCGAGGGGCGCACCGTCGCCCCGGCGCTGTGCCTCGCCTTCCTGGCGGTGGGCTCGATGAGCCTGGCAGCCATCGCCGCCGACACCCTCTTCGTCTCCACCTTCTCGCTCGGCGCGCTCTCGCGCTTCTTCGTCATCAGCTCGGTGGTGCGCTTCGTGGCCGCGCTGGCCTACGGCGCGCTGCTGGCGCGATCGCCCGGCGCGCGCGTGGACACCGCGCTGCTGGTGGCCTGCGCCGCCACGCTCGGCGCATCGGCGCTCGTCGCCGGAGGCGGCCCGACCTCGGTCTACGCCGTGTCGCTGGTGGCGCTCCTCTTGCCGCCGCTCCTGCCGCTGGTGGCCTTCAACGCCATCACTGCCTGCTTCCACGCGCGCCAGGCGAAGCGCCTCCTGCCCCTGGTCGCCGCCGCCTCGACGCTGGGCACCATCGCCGTCGGCGCCAGCGCCAGCGCGCTGGCCAGCACGCTCGGCGCGCAGAGCCTCTTCTGGACCAGCGCGCTCCTGGCGCTGCTCGCTGTCCCGCTGCCCGCGCTGCTGGCCCGGCGCGCCCAGGCGCTAGGGGCGACCAGCGGACCCTCGGCCTCGCTGCGCCCACCGGCAACCGGCCTGGGCGCGGCGCTGCAGGAGACGGCGCGCGACTTCCGGCAGGTGCCGGTGGTGCGCGTCGTCGTCATCTGCGCCGTCCTCGCCGCCATGACCACCAACTTCGTGGACTTCGCCTTCAAGGCCGCGCTCAAGCAGCGCTACGACCGCGATCAGATGGCCGCCTACCTCGGCGTCTTCAGCGTGGTCAGCAACGGCATGGTCCTGGTGGCGCAGGTCTTCCTGACGCGTCGCTTCGTGGAGCGCTTCGGCGTGCGCGCCGGCCTCTCGGCCTTCTTCGTCTCCCTCGGCGCGCTCGGACCGGTGCTGGCGCTGGCGCCCGGGCTCGGCGCCGCCACTGCCGCCAAGGGCGCCGACAGCGTCCTGCGCTTCGGCCTCAGCGGCTCCGTGGCGGATCTCATGCTCACCCCCGCGCCGGACCTGGTGCGCACGCGCGCCAAGGTGCTGCTCAAGGGCGCGGCCAGCCCCATCGGATACGCGGCGTCCGCTCTGTTTCTCACCGGCTTCGGCGAGGCCGGCCCGTCCTTCGCGACGCTCGGCGTGCTGGTGATGACGGTCACCGGCCTCGGGTTGCTCGCCGTGGCCAGCGCGCGCCGCGCGTACACCGAGGTCCTGTCCAAGGCCATCGGCGAGGGCCGCCTGGTGATGGACGTCTCGCCGGCGGCGGCGGCCGTGCTGCGCGCCGAGCTGCTGCGGCACCTGGCGCGCAACGCCGCGGCGGCGGAGCCGGACGAGAGCGAGCTGCGGCTGGTGGAGGGGGACCGCGCGCGGCGGAGCAGCTTACCGCCGCGCGCCGCGCGGCGCGCCGGCGCTGGTGACGCGGGCCTCGCGGCTGGCTGGAGGGCACGGCGGGCCCTCGGAGCAGGCGGTGCGCACGCTGGGCATCCTCGGCGACCGCTTCTTCGCCGTCGACGACCTGACGCCGGCGCTGCGATCGCGCTCGGCGCTGGTGCGCCTCTCGGCAGTCGAGGCCGCGCTGCGCATCGCGCGCGCCGGCGGCCGGCGCCGCGACGGTGGCAGGACGAGCGGCGAGCGCGCTCCGCTGTCACCGCGCAGCGCAAGCCGCGCCACCCCGGCGCCCGCCGATGGCCGCGCCAGCGTCCCGGTGGACGTGAGCGCTTCGGGCGTGCGCCTGCTCGCGCTCTGCGCGGACGACGGCGACGTCGAGGTCGAGCGCGCCGTGCTGGCCGCGGCGCGCCGCTGGGCGCACCGGTTCCGCGCGAGCGCGCGCAGCGCGCGCAGGTCACCGCCATGGCCGGCGGCGAGACCCCGCCGCGCTCGCGCTGTGGGCCGAGGCCCTCACCGGCCTGGCGCAGACCGATCGCGATCCGGCGGTGAAGCAGCTGCGCAAGGCGGCGCTCGGCGAGGACTCGCCGCGCAAGGCGGTCGCCCTGCGCGCGCTCGGTGAGCTGCGCGAGACGCGCGCCGAGCGCGAGGTGCTGCGCGCCATGGCCTCCGACGACGCCCGGGTCTTCGCGGAGGCCGCCCGCGCCGCGGTGCTCATCGACGCGCCCGGCGCCGTGCCCACCCTGGTGCTGCGCCTCATGGCCGGCCCCCACGTGCGCGCCGCGGCAACCGCGCTCTCGCTGGCCGGCCCCACGGCGGTGAACGAGCTCCTCGCCGCCCTGCCCACCACCCGCGGCGACGCGGCCATCGCCCCCACGGCCGTGGCCAGCGGCCGATCCATCAGCGGCACCATCCGCGCCGCGCGCGTGCTGGCGCGCCTCGGCCCGGTGGCCTGCGCGCGCGTGCTCGAGCGCTTCGCCGACCTCGGCTACCGCGCCCGCAACGCGGTGGCCCGCGCCTTCGCCGCCATCCCCGACCGCGAGGGGTTCTCCATCGACCCCGCCCCGGTGAAGCGCGCCATGCACCTCACCGTCGCCTACTCCGAGGCGCTCATCGACGCCTATCCCCACGCCCGCCCTGGCCTCCTGCGCCGCGAGATCGCCCACCGCCTGGGCGAGACGGCGGACCGCGTGCTCGACCTCTGCTCGATGATCGGCGAGCGCGCCCTCATCGCGCGGGCCCGCGCCGCCCTCTCCGGCGCCGAGCGCGACCGTGGCACCGCCCTGGAGCTCCTCGAGAACGTCCTCCCCGACGACCTGGCGGTGCGCATCGTGGCCGTGCTCGAGTACGAGCAGCGCGCCGCCCAGGGGGCGCCGGTGTCCATCCCGCTCGGCGCGCGCCGCCCGGCGTTCGATGGATGGCTCGAGAAATGCCGGCTGTTCGACGACAAGGAACTGGCCCTGGAGGCGAACATGCTCGGTGTGCTGGAGAAGGTGCTGGTGCTGCGCGACTCGTCGCTGTTCATGGGCCTGAGCGGCGAGGAGCTCTACCCCGTCGCCGAGATCGCCCAGGCCTCGTTCCTGGCCGCGGGCGACGTGGTGATCCGCGAGGGCGACCCCGGCGACGCGCTCTTCGTGGTGGCGCGCGGCACGGTGCAGGTGATGAAGGGCAGCGCCCGCGTGCGCGGCATGGGCCCCGGCGAGGTCTTCGGCGAGCTGGCCCTGCTCGACGGTGCACCGCGCGCGGCCACGGTGGTCGCCGAGACCGAGGCCCAGCTGCTGCGCATTCCGCGCGCCGAGTTCGAGGCCCTGCTCGACGAGTTCAGCGCGGTCA
>JBBJMR010000228.1:0-14362 GCA_037720395.1 Polyangiaceae bacterium | reverse complement strand
GCCGGGCTGGTCACCGACGTCCAGCGAGCCGTCCCCATCCTGCCCCCCCGCGTCGCCGCCCCCCGGACCGGCGCCGCCGGCGCTGCCGCCGGCACCGCCCGCGCCGTCGGCAGCTTCCGGCGCGGGGCCATAGAGCTCCTCGATGGCCAGCAGATCGCCGCTGGTGATGACCCAGACATGGTCGATGGGGCTGTCGTCCTTGTCGAGCAGCACCGGCCCGGTTCGGCAGCTCTTCAGGTCGGAGGTCCGATAGTGCATGACGGACTTCGTGTTGTATCCGCCGAGCAGCACGCAATCTTCGCAGACGCTGAACTGATACTTGCAATGGTCGGTGTCGACGACGTTGGCGGATCTCACCTGGATGTGCGCCCCGCGATCCTCCCGGCGCTGCTCGTGGTGCAGACCGAGGACGTGGCCGAGCTCGTGGCGGATGACGGTGATGTACTCCGGGTTCCGGAGCTGCATCTCCACCCGGGTGCCGGCCTTGTAGCCGACGCGGGAGGTCAGCGGGCCCGGTGAGCCGACCACGTCGAGGAAGGCCGCGTCACCAGCGTCCTTCTCTTCGAATCGGACGCGCTGCTCGGACTTGGTCTGCCATTCCTTCATGGCGGCGAGGAGCCGCGTCCTCGTCGTCCCCTTCACGGAGCCGTCGATACGATACGGAATGCGGCCATCCGGCCAGACGCGATACTTGCCCGCCGCCGTCGTCGCCGGCGTGCGCCCGAGCGGGGTGTCGCCAGCCGGCCCGGGCCCGCCTGCGCTCGAGGCCTCGTCTTCGCCCTGCGGCGCACCACAAGCAGCGGCGCTCAGCAAGATCGCCAGCGCCGCCATGCACCACGGCCGGACGGTGGCGCATGGCGCGTCGTGGCTGGCCGGTGCGTGCGCAGCATCGTGGCTCGAGCGTTTCGCGGTATTTCGCATCGGGACCTCGGAGTGGCAGGGGTCTGGCCTGCCCGTGCAGCGTCCGTGCCTGCCACGAAGCTCGCGAAAGCGGCCGCGCGCCACCGTCGGGTGCGGCCTGCCGGGCCGCGCCTGCGTCACCGGGGACCGCAGCAAGCAGCCCCGGGCCCTGGGCATTCGGGCCTCGAAGGTGAGGCGGATCAGGATCGGTCGTCGCGGAAGAATCAGATCTGCCCGTGCCACCAGGCCCAGAAGAGCATCGGCCCACCGGTCATGGCCATCCCCGCCAGGAGGACGAGCCATGGCCAGAGGGGCAACTGCCTGCGCCAGGCGAAGATCGGATACACGAAGACGAGCAGCGCCACCCCGAACAGCTGGAACAACATCGACTCCGACTCGAGCAGCTCGTCGACCTGTCCGCGCTCTCCCGGCGGTCCCGGTACGAAGGCGTTGCGCACCAGCCCTCCGCCCAGCAGGAAGACGGCCATCCCGGCCACGCAGATCGCGAAGGCGAGCCCGAAGTACGGCGGCCGATCACCGGGGGAGGCAGCGGCGAGCGCGCTGGGCAGAGCGGCGATCCACCCTTGCTGCTGCCGCCCCGTACCCGCGCTCACGGTCGGAGGTCCTCAGGCCCGCGCCAGGAGCTTCCCCAGGTCGACGAACTCGACCTCGGCGTCGTGGGTCGGCTCGATGGTGGCCTGTCCGCTGGCCAGCGCGCGCAGCACATCCATGGGCGTGATGATGCCCGCCAGGGTCCCGTCCTCGTGGACCACCAGGGCTCGGTGGATGCTGTGCTGGATCATCAGCCGCACGGCGTTGAGCAGCGGGTCGTCGGCACGGACGGCGTAGAGGACGCGCGTCATGGCGTCCTCGACCCGGCCCGGGGTCGCGGGAGGACGGTGGCGCGGGTCGGCCAGGTCGCCGCGCGAGAGGATGCCCACCAGGCGGCCGCGCGCATCGAGGACCGGCGCGCCGCTGACGCCGCTCTCGTGCAGCGTGGCCCACGCCTGGTCGAGGGAGTGGTCGGCGCGCGCGAAGATCAGGTTCCGGCTCATGACGTCGCGCACCAGGACGGTCTTCGGCAAGGCGGCCTTCGGCATCTCCGTCACATAGCACCTCGGGACCCGAGCGACGTCAGAGCCCTCTGCCGGCAGCTCGGCAGCCGGCAGGGAGGCCGGTGCCGGTCAGGACGCGCGGGCCGACCCCGCGGCGCATGGCCGGCGCGCACCCTTCCCGATAGAGTGTGCGCTGGATGGTTGCCCACGCCCCGCTGCCGGCCGAGGTCGGCGACTTGCTCGCGGGCAAGTACCGGGTCGAGCGCGTGCTCGGCCTCGGCGGCATGGGCATGGTGGTGGCCGCACGCCACGTGGACCTCGGCGAGCTGCGCGCGGTGAAGCTCATGCTCCCGCAGGCCCTGGCCGATCCCATCTCCACCGAGCGCTTCCTGCGCGAGGCGCGCGCCGCGGCGCGCCTGCACGGCGAGCACATCGCCCAGGTGCACGACGTGGGTCGCCTCGACAGCGGCGCGCCGTTCATCGTCATGGAGCACCTCGAGGGCACCGACCTCGCGCGCCGCGTGATGGACGGCGGGCCGATGTCGTTCCGCGAGGCGGTGAGCTGCGTGCTCGACGCCTGCGAGGCGCTGGCCGAGGCGCACACCGCGGGCATCGTGCACCGCGACCTGAAGCCGGCCAACCTCTTCCTCACCACCCGCCGCGACGGCTCGCCGACGGTCAAGGTGCTGGACTTCGGTATCTCGAAGCTGGTCGACCTCGACGGTGGCGGCCACGAGCTGACCACAACCGCCGCGGTGATGGGCTCGCCGCTCTACATGTCGCCGGAGCAGGTGCGCTCCTCGCGCGATGTCGACCTGCGCGCCGATATCTGGGCGCTGGGCGTCATCCTCTTCTGGCTGGTGACCGGCAAGCTCCCGTTCCACGCCGACAATCGCTACGAGCTGTGCATGCGCATCGTCCAGGATGCGCCGCTGCTTCCGTCGCAGGCGCGCAGCGACGTGCCGCGCGAGCTGGAGGCAGTCATCCTGCGCTGCTTGCAGAAGGATCCGGCGCATCGCTACGGCGACGTGGCCGAGCTGGCCGCCGAGATGGCGCCCTTCGCGCCGGGCAAGGAGACCGAGCTGGTGCTGGAGCGCATCGGGCGCTTGCTGCGGCGCCCGGGAACTTCGCTCTCCAGCTCGCAGGGGCGGTCGCACGCTCAGGTGGCGCTCACGCCGTGGCCTCGGCCACCGACAGCGCCTGGAACAAGGAGTCGCCGCGCCCGGCGCCGTCGCGCGTCCCGCTCATCGCCGGCGCGGCGCTGGCGGTCATCGCCGCCGGCAGCATCGCGCTGTGGTTCACGCACTTTCGCCCCGAGCTCCCGCCCGGTGGAGGGGCCGGCCACGAGACCGCGCCCGCCGCCGAGCCGCCCTCCGCGCCGCCCGCGGTGCCGCCCATGGCCGCCGGCGACACGGTGATCCCGAGCGGCGAGCCCACCGCGGCGTACCCGAGCGCCCCGGCGGCGCTGCCGGGTCGGCACCGAGCGGTCCGGCCAGCGGGACGCGGCCCACCGCCGGCGGCAGCAGGCCGATCCCCGGCAAGCCGCCCGCCACCACCGCGCCGACGGCGCGACCCGAGACCAAGCCCACCGCCCAGCCCGGCGACGCCGACCCCTTCGGCAGGTCGCGCAAGTGAAGAGCCACTCGCCGTGGTTCTCGCCGCGGCGCGAAGGTGGCAGAGTGCGCGCCGCATGCGCCCCGGTCGACTCCTGCGTGCTGCGCTGATCGGCGTCGCCCTGCTGGCGGCGCCGCGCGCGGGCCTGGCGCAGGACGGCGATCGCAACGCCTCGGCGCAGGTCCTCTTCGACGACGCCCTGACCTTGATGGAGGCCGGCAACCACGCCGAGGCTTGTCCCAAGCTCGAGCGCAGCCAGCAGCTCGACCCGGGCATGGGCACCGAGTTCCGCCTGGCCGAGTGCTACGAGAAGCTGGGCCGCATCGCCAGCGCCTGGACGCGCTACGTCTCCGTGGCCGAGGCCGCCGCCCGCGCCCAGACCGCCGATCGCGAGTCGCTGGCGCGCAAGCGCGCCGAGACGCTGCGCCCGCGGCTGCCGCGCATGATCATCCGCCTCTCGCCCGAGGCGGCCGCGATCCGCGGGCTGAAGGTCACCCGCGACGGCGCCGAGATCGATGGCGCGCTCCTCGATCAGCCGATCGTCCTCGACCCCGGTCCGCACCAGCTGGTGGTGAGCGCCCCTGGCAGGCAGCAGATCGAGCGGTTGGTGACCGGGAGGAGACCCGCACCGCCGAGTGGACCGTGCCTGCGCTCGCGCCGGCTTCCGGGGCGGGTGCCGCGGGAGCCATCGCTCCCGGCGCCGGCGGCGACACGGCGGTGCCCGCGCCGGCGAAGTCGAGGCCCGGCTCCACGCAGCGCGCCATCGCCGTGGGCGCCGGCGTGCTCGGCCTCGGTGGCGTGGTGGTGGGCAGCATCTTCGGCCTCAAGGCCATGTCCACCTGGAACGACGCGCTCGGCAAGTGCGTCGACGAGGCCACCGACAAGTGCGGCCCGGCGGCACGCGCCAAGGGCGACGACGCTTCCACCAGCGCCACCGTCTCGACCATCGCCTTCGGCATCGGCGCCGTCGGCCTGGCCGCCGGCGCGGTGCTCTGGATCAGCGCGCCGAACAGCGGCGGCGAGGCGTTCCTGGCGCCGCGTATTGGGCAGGGCTCGGCTGGCGTCGATCTCGCCGGCCGCTTCTAGCCGCCAGAGCACCGTTCGGTGCTCCAGGTGACCAGCGCGCGTTACAGGTCGTCGAACTTGCGCATGTAATGGCAGGTGTACCCGCCGGGGTTCTTGCGCAGGTAGTCCTGGTGGTAGCCCTCGGCCAGGGTGAAGGGGCCGGCCTCGACGATCTCGGTGACCACGGGCGACTTCCAGACGCCGCTCTGCTGGACCTTGGCCTTGACCTCCTCGGCCACGCGCCTCTGCTCGGGCGAGGTGACGAAGATGGCCGAGCGGTACTGCGAGCCCACGTCGTTGCCCTGCCGGTCGCGCGTCGTCGGGTCATGCATGCGGAAGAACCACTTCTCGAGCAGCTCCGCGTACGTCAGCCGCATGGGGTCGAAGACGATGCGCACCGACTCGGCGTGCCCACTCTCGCCGTCGTGCACGTCGTCGTAGGTCGGCGCCTTGGTGCTGCCGCCGGTGTACCCGACCTCGGTCTGGAGCACCCCGGGGATGCCGCGGAGGATCTCCTCCATGCCCCAGAAGCAGCCCCCGGCGAGCACCGCCGTCTCGGTCTTGCCCGAGGGCGGGAGCTGCGCGGCGCTGGCAGCGGTGGCTGGCGCCGAGCCGGTCGCGTCGCCTCCGCCCTGAGAGGAAGGACCCGGCGTGCAGGCGGCGAGCAGGGCCAGCGCGGCGGACGCGAGCAACCACAGGAGCCAGGGGCGGCGATCGAGCACGGTACCTCCAGTCATCGACCCTCCTACGATGCGCCCCCCGGTCCGGTTTCGGTAGGGCGGCGTGGCACGGCGCTCTGCGTCACGTCCAGCCGAGCAGCTCGCGCAGGGCGGCGGCCAGGCGCTGGCGCAGGCTGAGGTGCTGCTCGGCCGCCTCCTGACGCAGCGCCGCCACGGCCAGCTCTTCCAGCGAGGCGTGCGGCACGAACGAGCCGGCGCACTCCGGGCAGCGCCAGAAGACGTGCGCGCCGCGGCCCGGCACCAGCTCCGGCAGCAGCGAGCGCTGGCAGCGCGGGCAGGCCAGCGTGCCCTGGCCGCCGCCACCGCGCCCCGCGTGGTCGTCGAGCTGGCGCGCGACGGCGCCGAGGTTGCCGTCGAACCAGTCGATCCACACGCCGCCGCACGCCGGGCAACGCTCGACGAGGGCGGCGCGCAGCTCGATGGAGTCGAGCACCGTGGCGCAGCCCGGACAGCGCTGCGAAGCATCGCGAAAGCCGGCGACCACGCCGCCAGCGTAGCAGCCCGTGGCTGCGGGTCCGGGGCGCGCGCGCCGCAAATGCCGCACCCACCGGCGTGCGGCGCGGGGATCGGCCGAGCCCGGCACGGGCGGGGCAACACGAACGTGGTAGAACCTCGCGCATGTCGCTCGACGTCCGCAAGGTCTCGTCTCTTGATCGCCTGGCTCGACTGGCGTTGTCCGCGCTCGGAGGCCTGCTGCTCACGGCTTGCTCCCGGGAGCCCGGGCCGACGCCGGCCCCGACCGGCGCGGCAGGCACGGCGGCGCCGACCGCGGCGGCCGCAGGCACCGGGGCGGGCGCGGCCGACAGCCCGGCCGGCCTCAAGGTCGGCGACAAGGCGCCGGACTTCGATCTCATGGCCTCCGACGGCAAGCAGCACAAGCTGTCCGATCACGTCGGCAAGGAGGCGGTGGTCGTGGCCTGGTTCCCCAAGGCGTTCACCGGCGGCTGCACCGCGCAGTGCAAGTCGCTGCACGACAACGGCGAGACGCTGAAGAAGTTCCAGGTCGCTGTCTACGCCGCCAGCGTCGACGCGCCGGAGAAGAACTACGAGTTCGCCAAGTCGCTGGAGCTCGACTATCCGATCCTCAGCGACCCCAAGCTCGACGTGGCCAAGGCCTACGGCGTGCTCAACGCCAACAACATGGCCTCGCGCTGGACGTTCTACATCGGCAAGGACGGCAAGATCCTGTTCATCGATCGCCAGATCGAGACGGCCAAGGCCGGCGTCGACGTGGCCGCCAAGCTCAAGGAGCTTGGCGTCCCGAGCGCTCCTGAGCGAGCAGCACCGGCCTGCCGACAGCGCTGCGCGCGGCGCTTGCGCTCGCCTTGCGCCCGGGCACCGGCTCGAGCACCGGCGCCGGCAGCCAGATCGGGTAGCTGACCACCTCGAGCGGCCCCTCGTCGCTCACGATGTCGCAGTACGACGGGTCGCGGTACACGTCCTCGAGGCGCAGCTCGGCGTCGTCGACGACGACCCGCTGGTCGACGAGGCGCACGCCGTGGCTGTAGTCGGTGTAGCGGCGCCCGTGCACGGTGGACAGCGGCTGGATGGGGCTGCCGTCGTCCTGGTGCCAGCCATAGATGGCCACGCGGTCGTCCTTGGTGAGCAGGCGGTTGGTGAGGACGATGTCCTTCTTGTCGCCTGCGGTGAGCATCCCCAGGCCGATGCCGCGCTTCCTGCGATGGCCCTCGAGCGTTGCCTGGTGGGTGGTGTAGTCGTCGCGGCGGGTGTTGTCGGGACCACCCTGGATGAAGCTCGGCGGCAGACGGGCCTTGGCCTGGCGCCACACCTCGTCGACCACGCGGCGCGTGGGGAGCACGCAGTCGCAGGCCGAGGCGATGCGCTGCGCGGTGGAGGCCATCATCGGCATGCGCACGAAGTCCTCGTCGGAGCCGATGGCCAGGTAGTCGCACAGCACCCAGAGGTGCGCCTGGCGCTTGCCGTCGCGGAGCGTCACCTCCTGCAGGAGGCGCTGGAACGGCGGCACGTTGCCGCCCATCACCGCGTCGAAGACCGCCTGCTCGAACTCGACGCGATCGAAGCCGGCGGTGCGCTCCAGGAAGGCGCTGCCGGTCTCGGCCTCGGCGGCGCGCTCGCGGATGCGCAGCCGGCGTTCACCGGGCACGGCCGCGGGTGCGGGCGTTGCCAGCTGTGCGGCCTCGGCAGGCGCAGCGGCTGCGGGCGTGCGGGCGGCGACGGCGCCGCCGGGCGGACGAGGTGCCTCGCGCGTGACGGTTGGGGTGCGCGGCGCCGGTGCGCGGCCGATCTCCCCCGAGGCGCAGCCCAGCGCGCTGCCGGCGCATCCGGCGGCGAGCGCGCCGAGGAAGGTGCGCCGCGCGATCAATCGTCCCCCTGGGCGCGCGCCGCCTCCCAGGCGGCGAACACGCGGCGTTCGAGCTTCTCGGCGGCGTCGAGCAGCGCCTCCTCGTGGCCCTCGACGGTGCGCTGCAGAAGGCGCCGGAGCTGCGCGTCGTGCGGCGCGGCCAGCACCTTGGGGTGCCCGCGCCCGAGCTGGTTGCCGACGTCGTGCGCCACCTCGCCGAGCTCGGCGCTGTCCTTGAAGTCGGCGATGCTCAGCTCGACGTAGTTCACGCGCCAGCGCTGCACGTAGAACATCTTGTCGTCGATGGTCAGGTACCCGAGCAGCGCGTTATCGCCGACGCCGAGGCGCGTCTGCCCGGCGATGATCCGGAAGGGGTCGTCCTGGCTGCTGTGCTGGATGCAGCGCACGCCGCTGAGGTCGGGGACCTTCTTGACCTCGATGAGCACGTCGTCGTCGGCCTTGTCGCTCGGGCCCTCGAGGCGCGCCAGGAACTTCATCTCGAAGGCGCTGCCGATGCCCATGTGCAGCAGGCCGGCCTTCTTGATGTCGAAGTACCCGGGCGGAAGCGCGGGGTTCTGCGCGCGCATCGCCGTCTCGTAGTCGCGGCGCGCGTGGTCGAGCTTGCCGCGCGTCTGCTCGTCGAGGGGCCTCATCAGCAGCTGCATGCGGTCGAGCCACTCCGCGGTGGTGGCCTTCATCGCCGAGTGCTTGCGCTGGGCGACGACCGGTTCGGGCGGCTCGACATCAGGAGCGTGCAACGCCTCGCGGTACCCCGCAAGGAAGCGCATGCTGACGGCTGGCGCATCGGCCGACCAGCCGCGCTGGTGCAGCGCCAGGCGGAGGGAAACCAGGAAGCGCATGAGATCCAGGGCGGCGGGGCCGGTGGTGGCGGCGTCGAAGTCCGCCAGGCCGCGCTCGTGGGCCGAGACGGAATACTGCTCGACGTGGGCGTCGCCGTGGATGTTCACCGCCGGGCCGGCGGGGATGGCTGCGCCCAGCATCCCGCACACCTCGTCGGCGAAGCGCACGTTGATCAGGCGGTAGTAGGCGTGCGGGGTGGCGCGCACGGCGGCCAGGAGGCCGGGGCGCCCCCGGAACTGGTCGAGGTCGATGGGCGCGAAGAGCGGATCGCGGGTGGCCGGCGAATCGACGTTGCCGTTGCCGCTGGCGCAGGCCGGCAGGAGCGCCGCTGCGCAGAGCAGGATGGGAAGGAGCGGCGGCACGGGGGGGCTGGCCATGCGCGGCCTCCGACGGAGCCTAGCGGTTCGTCGGGGGTCGGCCAAGGCGCCTCGGTCGGGCGGGTGCGGTCGCGGGGGCATGCAGGCGCCGGGCGAAGTACCATCCCCCGATGAGCGAAGCCCACCGCGCACCTGGCGCGCGACGTACCGACGACCTGGCGCAGCGCCCCAGCGGCGACGTGCCGGCACCCGAGCGCCGCCGGATGGTGCTGGCGCTGTGCGGGGGCGCGCTGGGCCTGGTGGCCGGCGCGGCCTGCGTGAGCAAGCCAACCATGCACCTGCGCGGCGCGGCCATCAGCGGCGTTCGGGTCTCGTTTCCCCCGGCGCTGGGCGTGATCATGCGGGTCATGGTCGACGTCTACAACCCGAACTCCTACGACGTCGCGGTGCGCGCGGTGCGCGGGCAGACGGTGCTCGGCGAGCGCTACACCATGCCCGTCAACTTCAAGGCGCAGGGGGACGGCCTCTGGCTGGCCTCGGGCCGGAACACGAGCATCGAGGTGCCGGTGGACATCCCGGTGCAGACGGCCATGGCGGTGCTCGCCGAGTCGACCATGGTCACCATGATCCCCTACCGCTTCAGCGGCCGCGCCGACGTCACCGCCACGCGCACCTTCCGGCTCGAGCAGGACGACTACTCGATCGACGAGCGCGGCTGGATCAACCGGCAGCAGATCCAGGACGCGGTGCGCTTCTAGAGGTTCGACCTCGCGGCGTGGCGGCTGGCGGACGGATCACGCAGCCACTGCGTGACGGTGCGCAAGAGACCCACCATGGCCGGGCCCTTGGGGAGATAACCGTCCGCACCGCACGAGCTGGCGATCCGCGCCAGCTCGGCCTCGGGCAGGCCGGAGTGCAGGACGATCCGGCAGCCGGACAGCGCCGGGTCCTGGCGGATGAGCGCGGCCAGGCTGGAGCCATCGATCCCCGGCATCTCCACGTCCAGCAGGACCAGCGCCGGCTTGAGGTCGGCGATGCGGTTCAGCAGGCCAAAGGCGCGGAGGTGGGTCTCACAATCGATGCCGCGCAGTCGCAGGAGGCGCGCCACCATGCGGGCGACCAGCGGTTGGTCGTCGACCACCAGCACCGTCCCCTTCAATTGCGCCTCGTCCCCCATGTCGCCTCACCCACGTCCATCGGCACTTGCCCCTCGCCCTTGAGGATCCGCCTCTGGCGGGCGCGGGCGGCGAGCGACCGGCCGCCAACCGGGGGGTGACAGCACCGGGTTGCCGTGCGTCGCCGGCGACGCCCTCGCGGTTGGCGCTACCCCGGGTGCATCGCAAAGAGTCTCGGCGGTTGTGCGAGGTAGCGAGCCGGGCACGGCAGTTGCGATGGGGCGTCGCCATGAAGAGCCTGCTCTCGCTCGCGCCTGCCCTGGTCTGTCTGGCCCTGGCCACCGGATGCATCGCCGAGGCCGGCGACGAGGAAGACTTCGACGACGAGAGCACGGACGTCACCGCGGACGCGCTGAAGCCGGGCAAGAACGGCAAGGCGTGCATCGCCAGCCCGTACAACTGCAAGCTGCGCGCGAGCGGAGGCAACGCCATCGACAACTCGCAGGGCGGCCTTTGGGCGGTGCACGACGCGACCATGGTCGATGGCCACGGCGAGCCGATGGGCCTCAACACGCGCGACCACCTGCGCTTCAACTACGGCCAGACGCGGCACATGGGCGGGCACACCTACGTCTTCGCGCGCAGCTCCACGCTCGGCTCCGCGGGCTGGTTCCCCATCGACGAGGTCTACGGCGAGAGCTCGCTGCGCAAGAAGGTCGGGGAGGTGAACGCCAAGGACACCGGCGGCCAGCGCCTGGGTTGCTACAAGGTGCGGAGCTCGCACGACGCCGCCAAGGGCGACAAGAAGGTGGTCTTCGACTCGCAGGAGGACGAGGAGGAAGCGAACGACTACATGTCGATCCCGCGCGGGAACGGCGAACGCTACGCGAACCTGGCCTTCAACGTCCCCGGCTTCGGCCTCGGCGGGCCGGCGATCGACATCTTCCCCGCCGGCACGCGCTTCCGCCGCATCGACGTGCCGACCACCACCGGCGACCCGTCGATCACCATCCCGCTGTGGGCCAAGGATGGCAGCGGCAACTTCACCAAGCAGTCGGGGAAGATGAAGTTCATCTACGGCTACGTGAACACCGCGCCGGGCAGCAAGCGCTTCGGGTGGATGGCGCTCGACGCGCTGGTGGCCACCGACTGCTGACCGGCGCGGTATACCCGCGGCGCGCGCATGGATTCCCGCGCGCAGGCCGCCAGCGACAAGCAGAGCGGGGTGCGCGGCTGTCGGGAAGAGCACCGATCGCCCTGCGTAGGATGTGTCCACGACCACCCGGAGGACACCATGCGCCGCGCCATCTCGATCTCCTTCTCCCTGTTGATGCTGGCCACGGTGGGCTGCTCCGCGAAGGTGCAGCTCAAGGCTGCCGCCGCGCCGCCGCCTCCTCCCAAGGCCGCGCCGGCGCCCGCGCCTGCGCCGGTGAAGATCGCGTACATCGAGATCTCCGATCGCATCCAGTTCGAGCCTGGGCGGGCGGTGATCCTCGAATCGTCGAAGAAGGTCCTCGACGAGGTGGTGAAGACGATGTCGTCGCACCCCGACCTGGAGCTGGTGGAGATCGAGGGGCACACCGACTGGCTCGGCACCGAGCCGCAGAACCTCGACCTGTCCACGCGGCGCGCCGAGTCGGTGCGCGACTACCTGGTGTCGCACGGCGTGGCCGCCGGACGCCTGGCGCCCAAGGGCTACGGCGAGGTCAAGCCCATCGCCGACAACACCACCAGCGAGGGCCGCCTCGCCAACCGGCGCGTCGCCTTCCGCGTGGTGAAGCAGCAGGGCGTCGACCCCGAGCAGACGGCGACGTCCACCGCGTCGGCGACCGCGTCACCGTCGGCGAGCTGAGCGGACGCAGCCCGAAACCGACGCGCCGTCCCCGGCTGCGGCGATGGCGCTGGATCGCAGGCAGAAATCGCGGCCTTCGGCGGGGCGAGTCGGCGAGTCGGCGGGGCGGGGAGGCGTCGGAGTCCTGCGATGGGTCTTGCGGCGCGGCGCCTCCGTGGGCACCTGTGCGCCACGCCATGAAGCTCTCACGACGCCACGCGCTCGCCTTGCCGATCTTCGCCCTCGGCCTCGCCGGCACCGGCTGCTCCGCCAGCTCGGACTACATGCGCGAGGCGCACGCGCCGCAGTTCATGCACCCCGTCGGCAATGCGGCCACCGTGGTCTTCGTCCGGCCCTCGGGCTTCGCCAAGGCGATGAAGATGACCGTGCTCGACGGGCGCGGTCGCTTCCTCGGCGACAGCCTGCCGGAGACGTGGTTCGCGGTGAAGATGCCGCCCGGCGAGCACGTGTTCGTCGGCTGGGCAGAGAACACCTCGGCGCTGCGCGCGCAGCTCTTGCCGGGCCGCACCTACTACGTCGAGGTGGCGCCGAAGATGGGCGCCTGGTCGGCGCGCGTGCATCTGCTGGCCATCACCCCGCGCTCCGAGAGCTGGGCCGAGCTGCGCGAGTGGCTCGACGAGTCGCAGCAACTCGTGCCCGACGAGGTCGGTGGCCAGGGGTACCTCAACAGCCGCCAGGACGACGTGGTGGATCGGCTGCAGCGCGCCTCGGAGACCCTGCGCGAGTACGACCGCGACGAGCTGGAGGAGCGCACCCTGCGGCCCGGGGACGGGTTGGCCGTGGTGCCGGCCGTGGCCGCCCCGCGGTAACTCCGGCGACCACGCGCCACGGAAGACCAAGGGCACCGGCCGCGTACACTAACGACGCCTCCGCGCCGTCCAACGCACCGTATGCGCCGCCCCGCCGTGCTCCTGCTGGTCATCGCGTGCTCCACGCTCGGCGCGTGCGCGCGCAGCCGGCCGCCGCCACGGAGCAATGCCTGGGCGCCGCAGCCGCAGCTCGGCGCGGGTCGCCCGGGTTACCAGCCTCCCTCGACAGGAGCGAGGTCTCCTGGCGGAGCCTCGATTTACACCGGCCCCACGGCGAACGCGCCGCGGCCTGCCGGCGCACAGAGCTTCCTGCTCGGGCCGGCGGTGACCAGCTTCGGGCCGCTGTTCCAGTCGCTCCCGCAGATCCCGCTCCAGCTGCCGCCGCTGCCTGGGCTGCCGGCGCTCGGCGACTGGGCCAACGTGCCGCTCGCCTTCCCGTTCCCCATCCCCGGCGTCACCGCGCCTGCAGGCGCGGGCGGCGGCGCCACCGACGGGTGGCCGGCGGAGTGGACGGCGTTCGAGGACGAGGTGCTGCGCCTGACCAACGAGCGGCGCGCGGTGGGCGCCAACTGCGGCGGGCAACCGATGGGACCTGCGGCGCCGGTGAGCACGCTCCCCGCGCTACGCAGCGCGGCGCGCGGCCACAGCCGCGACATGGCCACGCGCGACTACTTCGACCACACCTCGCCCGAGGGCAAGGGCCCGTCGAACCGCGCCGTGGAGGCCGGCTACCAGGGCAGCTTCGTGGGCGAGAACATCGCCGCCGGCCAGCAGGACCCCGGCCGGGTGATGCAGGCCTGGCTCGACAGCCCGGGCCACTGTCTGAACCTGATGGACCCGCGCTACAGGGTGCTCGGCGTCGGGTACTTCTTCGACCAGAACGACAACTTCGGCCACTTCTGGACGCAGAACTTCGGTAGCTGAGGCGCCACGCGACGCGACCGCGGGAGCGCGACGTCGCGCGCCTCCGGCCATCGAAGCAAGGATGCGGGATCGGCGCGGCGGCGGGACAGCAACGGTGCGCCCGCTCGCCAGCAACGCACGCGCTGCACGCGCTGCACGCGGTAGGCTCGCGGAGATGGCGCGGATCACGGCCACGCGTGGCTCCCTCGCAGCGTTCCTGGTCTGCGCCGGCTGCGCGCCGTCGGCGCCCCTCACCGCGGTCGCGCCGGGCGAGGCGCCGGTCGAGGCGACCGCGGTGCCCGAGGTGGACGCGCCGCCGCCGCCGCTCGCCGTCGCGTCGCGCCGGGGCGGCGGCGAGGACGACGCGCCGCTGCCTGCCGGCACGTACGCGATGGACGTGCCGGGATACAACCCGGCGGTGGTGGTCGTGCCCCCGACGGCGGCGGACCGCGCCCGCTGCTGGTGGCCGCGCACGGCGCCGGTGACCGCGGCGAGTGGCACTGCCGCATCTGGTCCGAGGTGGTAAGCGGGCGCGGCTTCATCCTCTGTCCGCAGGGGCGGCGCATCGACGACCGCGTGCCCCACGCCGACGCCCTCTACTACTACCCCGACCACCACGCGCTCGATCGTGAGCTCACCGCGGCGCTCGGCGCCCTCGAGCAGGCGGTCGGCCCGCGCGTCGATCGCAGCCGAGCGCTCTACGCCGGCTTCTCGCAAGGCGCCATCTTCGGCGCGCTCATCGTCACGGCGCGCGCCGCCCAGCTCCCCCGCGCGCGGCGCATCGAGGGCGGGCCCCGCCCCTAAAAGG
>JBBJMR010000227.1:0-14480 GCA_037720395.1 Polyangiaceae bacterium | reverse complement strand
TCGACCTCGAGGATGAGCATGGCGCCGGCGCGGGCGTCGACGCCCACGCCGCGCTCGCGCACGGCCTGCAAGGTGGAGGCGTCGAGGAGCTCGATGCAGCGCGGCCGCAGGCCGGTGGCCACCACGGCGCTCACCGCCTCACCCGCAGCGCGCACATCGGCGAAGAGGGCGAGCAGCGTGGCCACCGCTGGTGGCTTGCGCATCAGGCGCAGGGTGGCGCGCGTGGTCACCGCCAGCGTCCCCTCGCTGCCCACCAGCAGCGCGGTGACGTCGTACCCGGTCACCCCCTTGGTCGTGCGCCGGCCGGTGTGCAGCACGGTGCCGTCGTCCATGACCACCTCCAGCCCCAGCACCCAGTCGCGCGTGACGCCGTACTTGAAGGCCCGCGGGCCACCGGCGTTCTCGGCGATGTTCCCGCCGAGCGCGCACATCTTCACGCTGTTGGGGTCGGGTGGGTAGAAGAGGCCCTCGGCCTCCACCGCGCTCCACAGGTCGGCGAGGATGACGCCCGGCTCGACCACGGCCAAGAGCTCCTGCCGGTCGATCTCCACGATCGACGACATCCCGGTGGTCGCCAGCACCACTCCGCCGGCCACGGGAACCGCTCCGCCCGACTTGCCGGAGCCGGCGCCGCGCGGCGTCACCGGCACCCCGGCGTCACGGCAGATCTCGAGCGTGCGCGCGACATCGCTGGCCGAGGACGCCAGCACCACGGCGTCGGGGAGCACCGGCACCTGATCCGACTCGTCGCCAGCGTAGGCCTGCATGCCGTCTTCTCCGGCGATGACCTTGGAGGCCCCGAGCGCGCGCGACAGGGCAACGCGCACCGCGTCGACGGATGCCGCCGAGGGGCGCGGCAATGGATCGTGGCGAAGCATCGGGTTGGGGCCTCGGCGCTACTGTGCCAGATCCCTCCCGCGCTTCCACGCCTACCCTCCGCCGGCGCAGGCGCAGAGCATCCTCACCCACGCCATGCACCCCCACCCCGGGCACTGACCGTGCGTTTCGGCACCGCCTTCCGTGTCGTGGCCGCCGCCCAGATCGCCGTCTCGGCCATGGCCGTCGTCTTCTGGGCGGTCGCCCGTCCGCCCCTCCTCGACCTGCTGGCGCCGCCATCGCCGCTGGTAGGCGTGGCGCTGTCCCGCTGGCTGCTCCCGGCGGCTGCGCTCCTCGGTGTCGGCTGCACCTTCGCCGCCGCGGTGGCACGGCTCAAGCGCTCGCAACGGATGCGCCTGGCCGCGAGCGGGCTGTGCGGCTCGGCCTTCGTGCTCGTCTTCGCCGCGCTCACCTCGCTGGCGGCGGCGATGGGGTGATGGGAGGGGCGCGTGGCGGTACGGAGAGGCTCCGCCTGGTGACCCGGATCGGTCGAGCGCGCTCGTCCCGCTATCGGCGGGAGGCGCGAACCGCGAACAGGGGGCGCGCGGTCAGCGACACTTGAGCTCCTGGACGACGGTGCGGATGACCTCGCCCTCCGCGCAGTTGGCGGCCGCGGTGAGCTTGCCCTCCGTCTTCGCCGCGAACGTGCCACGCGAGCGCGCCTTGGCCTCGACCAGCGTCGCCGCCGACTTGCAGTTGGCGATGATCGCCAGCTCGCAGGTGATCGGCTGCTCGCAGCCGCAGGCGATGGTCACCGCGCAGTAGCCGCCGTCGCACTCCGCCTCGGCGGCAGCGCACGGCAGGCCGCTGTCGACCTTCTCCTTGGTCAGCGCCGCGGGCGCGGCCGGGGCGGCCGGCTCCACCGGGGCGGGGGGCGCCGGCCTGGGCGGCGGCGGCGGCGGCGAGCCGCAGGAGGTCAGCAAGAGGAGCAGCGCCGCGCCCGGCAGCGCCGCGCCCGGCAGCGCCGCCGCCACACCCATGCGTGCCTGGAGACGCGAGGAGGCGCTCACTGGGAGGTGTTGACGAGGATGGTCACCGTCCCCTCGGCGGCGTTGGTGGCCGCCACGTCGGCCAGCTTGTCGCCGTTGAAGTCGGCGACCACCACCGAGCGGGGCCCGAGCTGGGTGTCGTAGTCGAACGTGCCCGAGAATGGCGTGCCGCCGCCGAGGAGCACGGTGACCTTGTTGGTGAGGTAGTTGGCCACCGCCAGGTCGGTCACGCCGTCGCAGTTGATGTCACCGGCGGCGATGTTCTTGGGGTCCTCGCCGATGGCGTACTTGATGCCCTCGGCGAAGGTGCCGTCGCCGGCGCCGAGGAAGACGCTGAGGTCGTCGCTGTTGCCGTTGGCCACGGCGATGTCCAGGATCCCGTCGCGGCTGAACTCGCCGGCGATGAGGCTGTAGGGGGCGGTGCCGGTGGTGTAGGTCACCGCCTCGGCGAAGCCGCCGCCGCCGGTGCCGCGCAGCACGGCCAGGACGTTGCCCTCGCGGGTCACGGCGATGTCGCCCAGGCCATCCGCGTCGAAATCGGCCAGCGCCACCGACTTCGGCACGCCGCCGACGTCGACGTCCACGGCGGGCTCGAAGGTGCCGGCGCCATCGCCGAGCAGGACGCCCACGGTGGTGCCCACGCCGTGCGCCACCACCACGTCGAGATCGGTGTCCCCGTCGAGGTCCATGGTCGCGATCCACACCGGCTCCGCCCCGGCGCTGTAGCTGCCCACGTTGCTCGGCACCGGGCCGCCGAAGATGACCGAGATGTCGTTGGAGAGCTGGTTGGCGACCACGGCGTCCAGCGATCCGTCGGCGTTCAGGTCGCCCATGGCCACCGCCACCGGCCCCTCGCCGGCGGGCAGCGAGCCCTGCGACTGGAAGCCGCCGTTGCCCAGACCCTTGAGAAAGGTGACCGTCTCGTCGGCGTTGTTGGCGACCAGCAGGTCGGCCTTCTGGTCCCCGTCCATGTCACCGACCGCGGAGGCGAACGGGCTCAGGCCGGTGGGATAGGTGGCCGCCTCCGCGAAGCCGATGGTGGCGCAGGCCTCGGTCACCGGAGGCTTCTCCTTCGGCGGCGGCTGCTCGTCGTCGCCGCCGCACCCGATGGCAACCAGCGTCAGCGACCCGACCAGGGCCGACGAGGAAGCGCGCGAGAGGGAGCGACGAAGCGGGAGGGGCATCACGTTACCTGGGTGCTGGAGGAGTCGCGCCGGACCGCGGCAGCCATCGGCCACCGGACCCTCACAGGAAGCGAGCCGCGAGAGGTTACAGCAACTGGAGGAACGCGAGGAGCGCCGCGCGCTCCTCGTCGGTCAGCGCCGCGCCCTCCCCGCCGACGTGGGAGAAATGTCCGGCGTCGCTCCAGCGCACGGCGTCGAGAACACCCCCCAGCGAATCGACACGACCATCGGTGAAATACGGGCGCTTCTTGTAGACGCGCCGCAGCGACGGCACCCGGGCGCCGTCCCGATGGACGTACGGCTCGATACCCGTCTTCTCGTACCCGGCGCGCCCCCAGACGATGGGGGCCGCCGGAGCGAGCACCAGCGCCTCCCAGCGCTCCGGAGGCTGCTCGGTGGCCGGGTCGTCGGCGCTGAGCCGCGCCGCGTGGCAGCGGGAGCAGCGCTGCGCGAAGAGCCCGGCACCGGCGCGCTCCCGATCATCGAAGGCCGCCTTGCCGGCTGCCGCAGGGTTGCGGCGATGGGTGAAGTCCATCAGAAAACGCATCAAGGCGCGCCGCAGGTCGAGCGGGCTGCGCTCCACCAGCGTCTCCGGCGCGGCGCCCCCGTAGAGGTCTGCCAGCCAGGGCACCTGGCGCTCGTCGAGGGAAAACCAGGGATCGTGCCCGGAGCGCGCGCCGGCGACGCGGAACTCGTTGTCGACGACGGCGGTGAGATCCGGATCGAGCGCGCGCGAGAAGTGGGGGCGGTTGTTGAAGAGACCGAGGAGGGGCTTGGTGGTGGCGTGCACCTCGGCGCGGCCGGTGTGGTGGGTGCGGCCATCGACGTGGCCCTCGAAGTGGCACGTCTCGCAGGTGAAGCGGCTGAGCTCGGCCTCGGTGCCGTTCCAGGGCGCCATGCGCGTGGTGAAGAAGAGGGCCTCGCCGAGCTGGACGTCCCGATCGCGCGGCGCGGCGCCGGCATCGCGCGCGTGGGCGACACGCGCCTGGCCGTCGCCGAAGCGCACCCAGCCGTCGAGCAGCGTGTTGGCGGCCATGAAGGGCCCGCTGCCCGCGAGGTGCGCCGTGCCCGGGGGCAACGCGAACGGGGCGACGCGCGGCGGCGGGAGGTCGGCGCCGTCCGGCGGTGGCGCGGGCCAGTCGAGCTGGACCGCGGCCTCCGCGCCGTAGCCCGTGACCCAGACGCGCAGGCCGTCTCCGGCGCGCGCCAGCCGCAGCGCCTTGGGCGTGACGACGCCGTGCGAGGAGACGTCGACCGTGGCCAGCGTGCGCGCGCCGCCTGGGCCGAGGTGATCGAGGAAGACCCAGGAGTCGATCCATCCGAACGAGCCGCCGCGACGATCCAGCGGGTGGTCCTCGACGCCACCGGAGGCCACCAGCACGCCGTCCTCCACGGCCATGGCGTCGAGACCCCAGCTGGGGCCGTCGCGACGCACGCGCTGCATGCCGGTCGCGATGGGCAGGCCATCGGCATCCACGGGCCAGGCGAGGATCGAATGGCCGATCAGGCAGTCGACGACGAGCCAGCCCCCGGCGCGCGCCACGCGCAGCGGCCCGGCGTCGACGCGCATCTCGCGGCGCGCCCGATCCGTGCCGGCCTCGCGTCGCGCGTCGAGGCGCGGCGCGCCTCGCTCCCGATCGACGTGCGCATCGCCAGGCGGCGCGGCAGCGGGCCCGCGCGCCGGCTCCACAGCGCGCGGATAGGCCAGCAACCGGTCCGTCCTCTCGTCGACGACGTACACGGTCCCCTCGGGGCCCACGGCCACGTCGCGCGGCGCGCGCACGTCGCCGAGATCCAGCGCGGGCTCCACGCGCAGCGCGCCAGCCTCGACCCGATAGCGCATCGCACCGGCGCCCCCCTCGCCCACGGCGATCAGCGTCCCGTCGGGCGCCACCGCCAGCCCGCTCGGTGACACCGGCGCGGCCGCGCGGTCCAGCTCGACGAGCGCGTCGTCGAGGAGGACGATCGCGTCCCGCCCGCGCAGCAGCGAGGCCCAGCGCGCCGGTGCGGCCGCCTCCGGCAGCTCCACCACGCGGTACGGGTCGGCGCCGAAGGCGGCGTCGGACGGCGGTAGCCGCGCGAAGTCGGTGGCCGCGCGGCGCTCGGCCTCGAAGACGCGCAGCGGGGCGAGGCGATCCACGGCGTCCACGTTCGGCTCCGGCGCGCAGCCGAGCGCGACCGTCAGCGACAGCGACGCTCCGAGCAACGGGTACTTCCTGCAGGTGCCTCGATCGCGCCTCCGCCACACCCCGCGCGGCACGCCCGCGCGCACGCGGGGGCTCCGCCACCAGATTCGGTGCGGGTGTTGCGCGCGGTGCTGGTGCGGCCGCGGGCCCGGCTCAACTGCCGGGCGACGCGGCCGCGGAGATCACCAGCCGCCGGTGGCGGACGCCGCGGGCTTCACCGTGGCGGCGGCAGTGGCCGCCGCGGTGGTGGCGGGCTTGGTGTCCTTCTTCTCGTCGGCGGGACAGCCAGCGAGGGCGAGCGCGAACGAGGCAACGAGCAGAACGGCGACGGTCTTCATGGATTTCCTCCGGAACGGCCGCGAGCGAAGCACAGAAGCCCCCGCGGCAGCAAGAGCGTCCAGGGCATCCAGGCCGGCGACCTCGTGGCCATGGGCCGAAGGCCATCGACCCGCGTGGGCCGATCGGACGGTCCGCGCCAGGTCGCCGTGTCGGGGCCGGCCGCCGGCGGTGGTACCCTGGCCCCGTGCGTCGACCCTCGCTCCTCGCCGGCCGGATGGCCCCCCTGCTTTGCGTCCTGGCCTGCCTCTCCTGCTCCGACGCGGACGTGGCCGCCGCCCATCCCGGCGGCTCGTCGAGCGGCGCCGGCGGCGCGGGCCCGGTGGCCACCTCGTGCGACGTGCACGCCACCACGGCGCCGGCGCGCTTCACCGATCGCTCCGAGGCCTGGGGCCTGGGCGCGGCGGTGGTCGGCAACCGCATCGTCAGCGGCGACCTGAACGGCGACGGCTTCCCCGACCTGGTGATCCACGCCATCGGCAGCAACAACCGGGAGATCGTCGACTCCGGCACGCACCTGGTCTGGGTACTCATGAACGAGCCTGCGCCCGGCGGAGGCCGGACCTTCGTCGATCGCACCGCGCAGAGCGGCTACGGGACCCCGCCCGAGGGGCCGGGCACCGAGTACCGCTCGGCGCAGCTCGCGGCCATGGCCGACGTCGACAACGACGGCGACCTCGATCTCTACAGCGGCGTCTTCACCACGCCGTCCCTGGTGCAGGCGCCGCCCACCGCCGCCGACCTCGACCGCAGCCAGCTGCTCCTCAACGATGGGCTGGGCGTCTTCACGGAGGCGGCGCCGAGCGCGGTCCAGCCGAGCAAGGGCATGCCCACCTGCGGCGCGTCCTTCACCGACGTCAACCGCGACGCGCGCGTCGACCTCTTGCTGTCCTTCCACCACTCCAACAACGCGCCCAACAAGCCCCAGCTGCTGCTCGGCGCCGGCGACGGGACGTTCGTGGACGTGAGCAAGGACTCCGGGGTCGGGGTCACCGCCAACCGGCGCATCGCCTTCGGCACCACCGCCTGCGACCTGGACGACAACGGCATCCCGGAGCTGCTCGTGAACGCCTACGCGCGCGGCCCCAACCTGCTCCTGCAGGCGGATGGCGGCGGCTACTTCGCCGACGTCGCCGTCGACGCTGGCTACGCGTACGACGCCAACCAGTCCTACCAGGACAACGAGATGTTCAAGTGCTGGTGCACGGTACACCCCGACTCGCCGGAGTGCGCCGGGGTCGACGCGCCGCTCATCGTCTGCCCCGAGCCGGCGGGCGCTGGGTGGGGCGCGGCGGGAGACACCGAGCCCGAGCGCCTGGGCGGCAACACCTTCACCACCGTGTGCTCGGACATCACCGGCGACGGCAAGCTCGACCTCTACAACGCCGAGATCGCGCACTGGTGGGCCGGCGAGAGCGCCGACAAGTCCGAGCTGCTCGTCGCCGACGGCGAAGGCGGCGCGCTGCACTTCGCGCGCCCCGGCCAGGAGGCCACCGGCATGGCCTGGCCGCACCCGACCGCCGACTGGAACGAGGGCGGGATCATGGCCGCCGCCGCCGACCTCGACCTCGACGGGCGCGAGGATGTCATCGCCGGCGCCAGCGACTACCCCGATCAGTTCGGGCTCTACTTCCTGCAGCAGCCCGACGGGACGTTCCGCGAGGTCGGCGAGGAGCGCGGCTTCCACCACCCCTGCGTCAGCGGCCTGACCGTGGCGGATTTCGATGGCGACGGCGACCTGGACCTGGTGGTCGGCTCCGGCACCGCCCGCGACTGCGGGGAGATCTGGGAGACCAACGAGGTGCACTTCTACGAGAGCGACGCCGCCAGCGCGGGCCACTGGCTGGCGGTGAAGCTCGTCGGCGACGGCGTGAATGCGAACCGCGCCGGCGTGGGCGCGCGGGTGACGGTGGAGGCCAGCGTGCCGGCCGCCGACGGCACCCCGGGTGCTCGCCAGCTGCGCGAGCTCGGCGGCGGGTACGGGCACATGGCCATGCAGAACGACACCGTCGTCTACTTCGGCCTCGGCGGCTGCGAGGTGGTGCACGCGCTCGAGGTGACCTGGCCCGATCTCGCCCGCACGGTGCAGCGCTTCGAGGACGTGCCCGCCGATCGCCTCGTCGAGCTGCGTCAGGGCGATCCGGCGGTGTACGACGCATTGGCACCCGCGCCCTGAACGGAGCGGACGTTTGCGAGGCGCGCGGTTCGTGGGATAGGACAGCGATGGAGATCGCCGCCGATCCGCTGCTGGCCATCGCCGAGGCCTTCGCGCGCGCGCGAAGCGAGGAGCCGGTGGACGCCTCGGCCATGGCCCTGGCCAGCGCCGACGCTCGGGGGCGGCCCAGCGTGCGCATGGTGCTGCTGCGCGGCGTCGACGACCGCGGCCTGGTGTTCTTCACCAACTACCTGAGCCGCAAGGGCCAGGAGCTGACCGACAACCCGCACGCCGCGCTGTGCATCCACTGGGCGAAGGCCGAGCGGCAGGTGCGCGCGGAGGGGCCGGTGGTGCGGGTGTCCGTCGAGGAGTCGGACGCCTACTTCGCCACCCGCCCGCGCGGCAGCCAGCTCGGCGCCTGGGCCTCGGCGCAGAGCCAGCCCATCGAATCCCGCCAGGCGCTGCTCGAGCGCCTGCACGCGGTCGAGGCGCGCTTCGGTGATGGGCCCGTGCCTCGCCCCGAGCACTGGGGCGGGTTCCGCCTGGAGCCGGAGCGCATCGAGCTCTGGCACGGCCAGCGCGATCGCCTGCACGAGCGCGTGCTCTACACGCGACAGGACGGCGCCTGGGATACGAGCATCCTGATGCCCTGACGCCGGCCGCAACGCGCGCGCTGAACGCGCTCGACATCGCCCCCGGATCACCCGACCCTGCGCGCATGTCCGAGGCCACCTCCGCGAGCGCGGTGACCATCGAGCGCGACGGGCCGGTGTGGACGGTGGTCCTGCATCGCCCGGCGGTGCGCAACGCCGTGGACCGCGCCACCGCCGCCGAGCTCGCCAACGCCTTCCGCGCCTTCGACGCCGCAGCGGACGCGGCGGTGGCCGTGCTCTGGGGAGGCGGCGGCACCTTCTGCGCCGGCGCCGACCTGCAGGCCGCCGCGGCGGGCGCCCCGAACCGGGTGGCACCCGACGGCGACGGACCGATGGGCCCGACGCGCATGGCCCTGGGCAAGCCGGTCATCGCCGCCATCGCTGGCCACGCGGTGGCCGGCGGCCTGGAGCTGGCGCTGTGGTGCGACCTGCGCGTGGCCGAGGAGAGCAGCGTGCTCGGCGTCTTCTGCCGCCGCTTCGGGGTGCCGCTCATCGACGGCGGGACGGTGCGCCTGCCGCGCCTCATCGGCCTGTCGCGCGCCATGGACCTGATCCTCACCGGTCGCGGCGTGAGCGCGGCCGAGGCGCTGGGCATGGGACTGGTCAACCGGGTGGTGCCCCACGGCGAGGCGCGCGCCGCCGCCGAGGCCCTGGCGCGCGACATCGCCGCCTTCCCGCAGGCCTGCATGCGCGCCGATCGCCGGAGCGCGATGGAGCAGCACGCCTTCGAGGAGACCGAAGCCATCGCCCGCGAGCTGCGCGACGGCGCCGCGGTGCTGGCCGAAGGGCTGGAGGGCGCCAAGCGCTTCGCCGCCGGCGCCGGGCGTCACGGGGGCTTCGGCTGAACGCCGGCCGCGGGAGGACAGGCATGCGCAGCACCACCGAGTACCTGCACTACCAGACCAAGCAGCGCCGCGAGCTCGTCAACATCACGGTCGCGGTGTCGAAGATCGTCGAACGGAGCGCGGCGCGCTCGGCGAGACGCTCGGCAACGCCATGGTCTGGCTGGTGCTCGGGGCCATGTGGTTCTGCGGCCTGTCCTCGATCACCTCCAACTCCCGCATGCTCTTCGCGTTCGCGCGCGACGGCGGGCTCCCGGCGTCGAGCCTGGTGGCGCGCGTCTCGCCGCGCTTCAAGAGTCCGCATGTGGCGGTGTGGGTCTCGGCAGCGGCGGCCTTCCTGGTGGCCGTGTGGGCCGACGCCTACCAGGCCATGGTCGCGCTCTCCACGCGGCGCTCTACGCGTCCTACGCCCTGCCCATCGCCGCCGGCCTGCGCGCGCGCCGGCGCGGCGGCTGGAGCGAGCGCGGCCCGTGGCACCTCGGGCGGTGGTCGAGCGCCGTGAACGCCGTCGCCCTGGTCTGGGTGACGATCATCACCGTGCTCTTCGTGCTCCCGCCCAATCAGCTCGCCGGGTACACCTTCGCCGGCGCGCTGGTGGCGCTGGGCGCGCTCTGGGCGCTGCGGATGCGCGCCCGCTTCCGCGGGCCGCCGGTGCTGCGCCGTGACGGGTCGCTTCCTCCGCGCCCCGCTGGGTGATGCGCGTCTACGAGTCGCGCTGCCGGGATCTCCCCGGCGCTGCGTGCCCTGCAATCCGCCGTCCAGCGGGGGAAACCTCGCCCGATCGCGTGCTAGGGTTGCCTCGTGCTGTCGCCCCATCAGGTCGCGGAGGGCGCCATCTTCGCCGGCGACTTCCGCGTGCTCCGCCCGCTCAGCGCCGGCGGCATGGGCGCGGTGTACGTCGCCGAGCAGCTGAGCACCGGCAAGCCACGCGCGCTCAAGCTCATGCACCCGCAGCTGGTGGCCGACGCGCGCCTGCGCGAGCGCTTCGAGCAGGAGGCGCGCGTCGGCGCGCTCATCCAGAGCGATCACGTGGTGCAGGTCATCGGCGCCGGCGTCGATGCGCCGAGCGGCATGCCCTGGCTGGCGATGGAGCTGCTCGAGGGCGAGGACCTGGCCCACTACCTGCGGCGCCGCGGGCACGTCTCCCCGGCGGAGCTCTGCGAGGTCTTCCGGCAGCTCTGCCACGCCCTCGGGGCGGCCCACGCGGTGGGTGTGGTGCACCGCGACCTCAAGCCGGAGAACATCTACCTGGCCCGCTCGCAGAGCTCGGCCGCGCCGACGGCGCTCAAGGTTCTCGACTTCGGCATCGCCAAGGTGGTGGCCGACGCCAAGCACACCAGCACCGCCACCATCGGCACCCCGCTGTGGATGGCACCGGAGCAGACCGACCCGCGTGCGCCGATCACGCCCGCCGCCGACGTGTGGCCGCTCGGGCTGCTCGCCTTCTGGCTCCTCACCGGCCGCGTCTTCTGGATGGTCGCGCACGACCCGCTCTCCTCCATGCAGGCGGTGCTCAAGGAGCTGCTCCTCGCTCCCCTTCCCACCGCCAGCCAGCGCGCGGCGGAGCTCGGGTGCGGCGAGCTCATCCCGCCCGGCTTCGACGAGTGGTTCGCGGCCTGCGTGGCGCGCGACCCCACCGAGCGCTTCGCCAATGCCAACGACGTGCGCGCCGCGCTGCGCGCCGCACTGCCCGCCGCCGCGGCGCAGCAGGTCTCGCTGGCGCCCCCACCGAGCTCTGCCCCGTGGACCGGGGCGGCCACGGGCATCGTCGCCTTGTCGCCCGGCGACCATGGCCCGACCCAGCGATCTCCCGGCGTCGCCACGCCGGTCCCACCGAGCTTGCACGGCGTGGCTCCGCAGGTCCACGGGCTGGCGGGCACGCAGACGTATGGCGGTCCGCCGTCGCACCCGCCGCCTTCTTCGACAGGCGCGAGGCCTCCTGCCGGAGAGTGGCCCGGCGGCGCGCCCACCCCCGCGCCCTACCCTTCGCAGCCACCGCCGTCGGCGGGGCACCCGGGCATGGCCACCGCGCCAGTTCTCCCGATGGCCTATCCGTACCCGACGCCGCCCGGGCCGCACGGCGCAGCGGCGATGGGCCACGCGCCGGTGGCACCGAAGAAGTCCTCCGCGCTGCTGCCGGTGCTGGCGCTGGGCGGCGTGGCGCTGCTCGCGCTCATCGGCGTCGGGACCGCCTGGGGGCTCGGCGCCTTCGACGGCGCCGGCGGCAAGGAGTCCTCCTCGGTGACGCCGGCCTCGCCCAGCAGCGACGATCCGTCGCTGCCCGCGCCGGATCCGACCGGCAGGCCCGCCAGCCCGGGCCAGAAGCCGAAGCCGGGCGGTCCCTTCGCCGTCCCCACCGCCAACCCATCGGTCGCGGTACCCGCCGCGCCGGGCACCGGGGGCCCCGCCGCGACGCCCAAGGTCCCCACGCCGCCCAGCACGTCGCCGGCGGCACCGACCAAGAAGCCCTTCGACGCCGGGGCGGCGCACGTCGCGTTGCAGAAGGCCGGCGGCAACGCGCAGTTCCACTGCAAGGGCAAGGAGGGCCCGAAGGCGGTCACCGCCACGGTGTTCTTCAACCCCGAGTCGGGCGCCGTGCAGCGCACCCAGATCGCGCCGCAGGTGGCCGCCACGCAGTCCGGCCTCTGCGTGCAGATGCTGCTCGGCAGCGCGCGCGTCGAGCCGTTCGCCGGCGACCAGCTGCAATCGGTGACCACCACCGTCGCCGTCCCCTAGCGCCACGCCACGGCCGCCTCGCGCCGCAAAGCGCCAGACACCGCCCGCGCTCCTGCTGGTATTCCTTCCCTGGCGCCCCGACCAGCGGGGACGGGAGGCCTGGCCATGCGGATTGCGGTGCTCACTTCGGGAGGCGATGCGCCGGGGATGAACGCGGCGCTGCGGACGATCGCCGTCGCCGGCGCCCAGCGCGGCCACTCCGTGCTCGGCGTCCGCCACGGCTACCACGGCCTCCTCGAGGGCGACGTCACCGCCCTGGACTACGCCGCCGTCGACGGCATCACCCGCTCCGGTGGCACCATCCTCGGCTCCTCGCGCTCCGCGGAGTTCCCCACCCCCGAGGGGCAGAAGCGAGCCCGCGCGCGCGTCGCCGAGCTCGGCATCGACGCGCTGGTGACCATCGGCGGCAACGGCACGCTGACCGGCGCGCACCTGCTGGGCACCGGCGAGAGCCCGCGCCCCTGCCTGGTGATCGGGCTGCCGGGATCCATCGACAACGACATCGGCCACTCGGGGCTGGCCATCGGGGTGGACACGGCGGTCAACACCATCGTCGAGGCCTGCGATCGCATCGCCGACACCGCCCAGGCCCACCGGCGCGCCTTCGTGGTCGAGGTCATGGGCCGGGCCTGCGGCTTCCTGGCCATGCGCGCCGGCGTGGCCGCCGAGGCCGACGCCATCCTTTACGGCGAGAACAACATGAGCGACGACGAGCTGGTGGCCCGCACCCGCACCGTGCTGCAGCGTTGCTTCGCGCCCGGCGGCCACAAGAAGCGCGCGCTGATCCTCAAGAGCGAGGGGGTCAAGATGTCCACCCACGCGCTGGTCGAGCGGCTGGCGGTGCACCTGCGCGAGGACGCGCCGGGCGTCGACATCCGCGAGACGGTGCTCGGCCACGTGGTGCGCGGTGGCAACCCGAGCGCGCTCGACCGGATGGTCGCGCAGCGACTGGGCTACGGCGCCGTACTGGCCTGCGAGGACGGAGCGCACGACGTGATGCTCGGCTGGGAGGTGCCCGGGGGCTTCGGTGACAAGACGCCGGACCACTCCATCCGCCGGGTGCCCATCGCCGAGGTGCTGGCGGAGACCGCGCGGCTGCTGGACGGGACCAGCCCGGTCATCCGCAAGCGCATGGAGCTGCTGCGCCAGGTCGAAGATCTGCTCGCCATCTAGGTCGGGAGCACGATGCACCGAGCCCTGGTGGTCGCAGCCTTGCTCTCGCTCTGCGGGTGCCAGGACAACGAGCAGCGCGCCGCACGCCAGGGGGAGGCGGCCCGCTCCGCCGTGCACGCGGCGTGCGCCAGCGCGGCGCCCGCCCCGCCGCTGACCACCGACGCCGGTACGCTGGCCGACGACGAGTCCGCCGACGCGGCCTCGGCGGAGCACGGCTCGTGCACGCGCCGCCTCTGCGAGGAGCGCTGCGCCGCGCAAGCGGTGACCGCCTTCCACCGCGCCTGCGTGACGGCGTGCACCGCCGACGGCGTCTGCCAGAGCGACAGCGATTGCGGTCAGGGCCTGCGCTGCATCGCCGTGGCGCCCGTCGTCCGCCGCTGCCGGCCGCAGGTCACCAGCCACCCCTCCGCCTCCGCGTCGGCACGCTGAGCGCGGCCGCCGCCCGCCGCGGCCGCGATGCACCGCAGCGCTCCGCCAGCAGACCCGTTCCAGGGAGCCGGCTGCGCTACCTGAGCCTGCTCCTCAGCCTGCCAGGAGCTCACCAGCCGCAGGTCTTGCCCTGGTTCTGTTCCTTGAGCCAGTCGTGCAGCGGCTTGAAGTACTCGATGAGCGCGCTGGCGTCGGCCTGGGTCTCGCCGCTCAGCGCCGACAGCGCCTCCGGCCAGGGGCGGCTGGCGCCCATGGCCAACATGGCGCGCAGCTTGTCGCCGGCGGCCTTGCTGCCGTGGATGCTGCACGTGGTCAGCGGGCCGGTGTGGCCGGCGGCCTTGCAGAGCGCGCGGTGGAACTGGAACTGGTAGATGTTCGCCAGGAAGTAGCGCACGTACGGCGTGTTCGCGGGCACGTGGAACTTGGCGCCCGGATCGAAGTCGCTCTCGCTGCGCGGCGCGGGCGGAGCGATGCCCTGGTACTTCTGGCGCAGCGCCCACCACGCCGCGTTGTACGCGTCGGGCTTGGTCTTGCCGGAGAAGACGTCCCAGCGCCACTGGTCGATGAGCTTGCCGAACGGCAGGAAGGCCACCTTGGCCAGGGCCATCTTGAAGAGGTGGTTGATCTCGGCCTTCGCATTGTCGGGCACGGCGTCGAGCAGGCCGAGCGACTTCAGGTACCCGGGAGTGACCGAGAGGGCGAGCGTGTCGCCGATGCCCTCGTGGAAGCCGTCGTTGGCGCCGGACTGAAAGAGCACCGGGAGCTTGTGGTAGTAGACGTAGTAGTAGTTGTGCCCGAGCTCGTGGTGGATCGTGTAGAGGTCCTCCTCGTTGATCTCGATGCACATCTTGATGCGCACGTCCTTGTCGTAGGTCAGGTCCCAGGCGCTGGCGTGGCACACCACGTCGCGGTCGGCGGGCT
>JBBJMR010000513.1:0-3783 GCA_037720395.1 Polyangiaceae bacterium | reverse complement strand
TCCACGCCGCCGGAGACATGCTCCACCGCCGTCCACGGCAGCTGCAGCGCGCCGCGCTCGGTCTCCACCGGCAAGGCACCGGCGTCGACGAGCCGCACCACGAACGGCGTGGGCGGCAGTCGCTCGTTGAGCCGTCCCAGCGCCACGGCCTCCTTGCGCACCACCAGCGCCGCCTGCTCGCCGAGGCGGCGCACGATCGAGGGGCGCAGCATCTTGAGGACGACGTGGACCTCGCCCCCGGCAGCCCGGCGCGTCGCCAGGAAGGACACGAACAGTCCGCCGTAATCCAGCGCACGCTCGAGCTTGAAGCTCACCTGGTCGCCGACCTCGCCTCCGACTTCGGAGGGCACCTCGGTGCCGACCAGCGGCTCCAGAAGATCGTCGGTGAAGCGCAGCATGACCATGGAAGCCGGGGTCATGCGTAGCACAGACCGCCGGGCGACCGACGTGAGCAGAATGCAGCCATGCAAGGCCGCCTCTCGACGTTGCAACCGGCACTTCCGCGCACGCCGTAGGGCCGCTGGGTGACTCCCGCAAATTCTCTGCTATCCGCGGGGAATCGTTGCAGACCCGGAGATCGCGCCCTCCGCCACCGGCCATCGGCACACGCGTTGCGATGTCGGCACACGCGTTGCGATGGGGATGGCCCGACCTCCTTGCTGCCGCGCCTGGGAGAGACCGAATGACCGACAAGACGCCGCGAGACCAGAGCGGCGATGACGCCCCCGACATCGGAACGCAGGCGACCGACGGCGCAGGCGAGATACGCAGCAGCCGTGGACCGACCGTGCTGCTCATCGACGCCGAACCGATGTTGCGGACGCTGACCTCTCGCCTGCTCTCGCGTCAGGGCGCCTCGGTGACCATCGCCAACCTGCCTTGCGACGCGGCCTTGCAGGAGCGCGCCGGCAGCTTCGACGTGGTGGTGGTGGACCTCGACGTGCCTGGAGCCAGCGGGGTGATGTCCAGGCTCGCACGCGGCGCCACGGCCCCGCGGCGCATGGTGGCCTGCACCTCTCGGCCCCTGGACGCGGCGGAGAGCGCGGCCGGCGCGGTGGTGCTGCTCAAGCCGTTCGATTTCAACGCTCTCGCCGCGGCGGTGCTCGGCCGCGCGCCGCGTCATCGCCAGCGGCGACGTCAACGCGCCGCGCTCGCTCGGCACACGCTCACGTCCCGGAGACGCGCTGCTCGATCGCGGCTCGATCGCTCACCACGATCCGCCGGCGATCGACTTCGATGAGCCCTGCGCGGCGCATGCGGCCGAGGAGCAGGGTCACCGTCTCGCGTGTCGAGCCGATGAGCAGGGCGATGTCGGAGTGCGTGAACGACGCCGAGACGAGCTCGCCCCTGGCGTGCGGTGCGCCCCAGCGCCGCACCGCACCGAGGAGGAAGGTCATCAGCCGCGCCTCGACCCCGTGCAGGAGCAACGACTCGAGCCGATCCTGCGCGGCGCGGTAGCGGTCGACGAGCGCGGCGGCCATGGCCGCACGCAGTGGGGCCGAGGAGGCCAGGAGCTTGCGAAGCCCCGGCGCGGGCGCTCAGGCGGACCCGGCCAGCGCCCAGGACCCAGAGCGCTCGGCTGGCGTCCCCCTGGGTGTACAGACGCGTCCGGCGAGGACACCGCTCGAAGCCGATCCAGCTCCAGGAGGGGGTCCCGGACGTCGCCCGCGAGCGGCCCGAGGGGCGGAATCCGCAGGACGCTTGACTTTTGAGAAGGGCGACTCGAATCAAAGCAAGACTCGGGCCGAAGGAAGAAGCGTGCTATCGTGCCGAAGGTTCGGCGCTTGGCGGGCTATCCCACCACCTACCGTGCCAACGACGCATCCGACGAGATCGCAAAGGTCGGGCCAACGCTCGTAGCGACCCGATTTCCGGAGAGCCCCTGGGGCCTCCGGTTCCGCGGAGCCGGCCCCGGCCGGCTCACTTTCCTGGAGGCGCGGCCCAGCCGCCCTCGGTTTCCCCGCGAAGAAGCAGAAGAAGGAGCTCCCGATGGGCATGGAGATGAAGCTCCAGTTCAAGCTGACCCAGCAGCTGGTGATGACACCGCAGCTGGTGCAGGCCATCCGGCTCTTGCAGCTGTCGCGTCTGGAGCTCGTCGACGAGATTCGCAAGGAGCTGGACGGCAACCCCGTCCTCGCCGACGACTTCACCGACCCCAAGCTGCGTGACGGCGCCGACAAGTCCTCGCCCACCCCGTCCCAGAACGAGGTTCCCCCCGAGGAGCGCGTGGGCATGACCGAGCGCGCCGAGCCGGACACGGACCTGGCCGGGCGGCAGACCGAGAAGCTGGCCAAGGAGGTCGACTGGGAGCAGTTCCTGGAGAACCGCCAGCTGCAGCAGGCCCTGCCGGGCTCGCGCGGAGGCTTCGAGGAGCTGCCGCCCATCGAGCAGAACCTGACCAAGCCCTCCAACCTGCGCGACCACCTGCTGTGGCAGCTGCAGATGAGCGACTTCGTCGACAACGAGCGGCACTTCGCGCTGCTGGTCATCGGCAACCTCGACGAGAAGGGCTACCTCGACCTCAAGGGCTACGAGTCGCAGGACGGCAGCGCGCACGCCCCGCTGACCATCGAGGAGCTGGCCATCGAGGCCGGGATGGATCCCGAGGACGCGCCGGAGGTGCTGGCCATGATCCAGCGCTTCGATCCGGTGGGCGTGGCGGCGCGCGACCTGCGCGAGTGCCTGATGGTGCAGGCCGAGGTGCTGGGCTTCGACGAGATCGAGAAGGCCATCATCCGCGACCACCTCCACAACGTGGAGCGGCGGAACTTCCAGGCCATCAGCAAGGCGCTCAAGATCGGCCTCGAGGAGATCTACGAGGCGGTGCAGGAGATGCAGAAGCTGGAGAGCGTTCCAGCCCGCAACTTCGCCGAGATCGACGAGAAGACGATCGCCATCACCCCCGATGTCTACGTGGTCAAGGACCAGGACCAGTTCGTGGTCTCCGACAACGACAAGGGGCTGCAGCGCCTGTACATCAACGAGAACCTGGCCCAGCGGATGATGAAGGATCCCAAGGCCAAGGAGTTCATCAACGAGAAGCTGCGCTCAGCGCAGTGGCTCATCCGCGCCATCGAGCAGCGGCGCCGCACGATCATCAAGGTCACCGAGTGCATCATCGACAAGCAGAAGGAGTTCCTGGAAAAGGGAGTCGCCTACCTGAAGCCGATGATCCTGCGTGACGTGGCCGAGGCGGTGGGGATGCACGAGTCGACCATCTCCCGCGTGACCTCGAACAAGTACGTCCACACGCCGCAGGGGCTGTTCGAGCTCAAGTACTTCTTCAACTCCTCCATCCACCGCGTCGCCGACGAGGACATCGCCTCCGAGAGCGTGAAGCAGGCGATCAAGAAGATCATCGCCGCCGAGGACAAGGGCAACCCGTACTCCGACCAGGCCATCGTCAAGATCCTGGAGGACACGGACGGCATCCGCATCGCGCGCCGCACCGTGGCCAAGTACCGCGAGATGCTGGGCATCCTCAGCTCGTCCAAGCGCAAGAAGATGTTCTGAGCGCGCCCGCGGCAGCAGGACCGAGCGTGGCCGAGCGCCTGACCTCCGAGCTCCTCTTCCGTCGCTTCTTCGCCCCGCTCTATCCGGGCGGCGCCGAGGCAGGCGCCGATCTGGGACGCCTCCGCGCCACCGACGAGAATCCGGCCAGGAACCCGCACGTCTACGCGCGCCTCGAGGAGGCCGCCGAGGTCTTCGCGCGCCTGGCACCCGCGGCGCTGGAGGCGCCGGAGCTGGAGCTCGACTTCAGCGACGCCTCGGTACACCGCCTGG
>JBBJMR010000035.1:0-41022 GCA_037720395.1 Polyangiaceae bacterium | reverse complement strand
ACGCTCGACGGCATCGATGTCTCCGTCTACCAGGACACCGTCGACTGGCCGGCAGTGGCTGGCTCCGGCAAGGCGTTCGCCATCGCGCGCATCAACCACGGCGGCACGATGGACGTGCAATTCGACGCCAACTGGAAGGGCATCCGCGACGTCGGCCTGGTGCGCGGCGCGTATCAGTACTTCGACGCCGGCAGCGACGCGCTCGAGCAGGCGCAGATCGTGGTCGACAAGGTCGGCAAGCTCGGGCCCGGCGACCTGCCCACGGTGCTGGACATCGAGTCCGCCGACGGCCAGGGGGCGGCGTCGATCATCTCCCGGATGCACCTCTGGCTCGATCACGTCGAGGCGGGCACCGGCAAGAAGCCCATCATCTACACCGCCAAGTACTTCTGGCAGGACAACGTGGGCACCGACGAGTTCAACGGCTATCCGCTGTGGGTCGCCAACTACTACGTCGAGTGTCCGAACATGCCCGACAACGCCTGGGCGAAGTGGGTGTTCCACCAGCACGCCGACAACGGGACGGTGCCGGGCATCAGCGGTCCGGTCGATCTCAACCGCTTCAACGGCTCGCTCGAGGACCTGCAGGCGCTGGCCGCCGGGGGCGGCCTGGCGGCGGAGGTGGTCGAGGTAGACTACCCGAGCGTGATGGCGCCCGG
Organism: Polyangiaceae bacterium; assembly: GCA_037720395.1. Classification (GTDB taxonomy): domain Bacteria; phylum Myxococcota_A; class Polyangia; order Polyangiales; family Polyangiaceae; genus JBBJMR01. Next base: position 40,363 of record JBBJMR010000035.1, on the reverse strand, counting down.
CGCGACGGCCGAGGTGCGGGTCACGGTGAAGAACACCGGCAACGTCACCTGGACGGACACCACCAAGCTCGGCACCACCGAGCCGCGCGATCGACCGAGCGCCTTCGCCGGCCCGGACTGGGAGAGCGACCACCGCGCTGCCGCGGTGAGCGGCGAGGTGCTCCCGGGCGCGGCCTGGTCCTTCGACTTCGAGGTGCGCGCGCCGGACGAAGTGGGCGACCACGTGGAGCACTTCGGGCTGGTGCAGGAGGGCACGGCCTGTTCGCCGACCAGGGTGGCCCGGCGGACACCGCCATCAGCCTGGCCATCGAAGTCTCGGACGACGCGCCGAGCTCGACGGGCGCAGGCGTGGGCGGCGCGATCGTCCGGCGTCGGTGCGGGCGGCGAGGGGCTTCCCGCGGACGACGGCGGCCCGGCCGCGGCGCTCGAGGGCGAGTGCTCGTGCAGCGCACCGGGGGCGACGCGCCCGTCGTCGCTGGCGTGGCTGGTCGCCGGCGTGGTGGCGCCGCTGCCCTGGCGCGCCGCCGCCGCCGCCGCTGACGATTTCGGCGCGTCCGCGAACATTTCCGGGCTCGCCGAAGTCTTGGAGGGTGAGGCGGCGGCGAGGTGCCCCGCCCGCGCTTCCCGGAGGCCCCATGACCATGAAGCTCCACGATTTCGCGTTCTCACCCAACAGCCGCAAGGTCCGCGCCGTCGCCTACGAGCTCGGCATCCCGCTCGAGTACGTGCACGTCGACCTGGTCCGCAATGCATCGCGGGCGCCGGCTTTCCTGCAGCTGAACCCCAACGGCCGCGTGCCCGTGCTCGTGGACGGCGACCTCGTCCTCTGGGAGTCCACCGCCATCCTGCGCTACCTCTCGGCCAAGCGTGGTGGCGCGTGTCAGGGGCCTGCGTCCTTGCAACACCGGAACCCGCCTTCGCGGCGATCCTCGCGGTTGCGGGGTTCGGCCTCCGCCACGTTGTCGCACGACCAGTACTCGGCCGTGCCGAAGGTGTGACCACCGCGCAGCCGGCACTCCTCTGCGCCGGTCCCGTCGCCGGCGCCCTCGCACCAGTCGGTCCACTCCGCGACGTTGCCCTGCATGTCGAAGATGCCGTCGAACCCGCCCTCGCACTGCGCGAAGCTGCCGACGACGGCCTTGTCGTTGTCGTCGTCGGGCGTGGCCGTGTTCTCTTCCGGGATGTTGCAGTACCCGGGCTCGGATGTGGCGCCGTAGGGGTACTTCCGCTGGTAGCCGCGGCTGCACGCGAAGTACCACTCTTCCTGGGTGACGTTGGCGTCGAGGGGCGAGAGCGACCCGCCGCCGATCTTGCCGCAGAGCCGCTTGGACGACCACTTGCAGAACGCGTGGGCGTCGCACCAGTCGACGCACCACACGGGGAGCTCGTTCGCCTCGGTGAAGGAGGGACAGGACCCGTCCGGCGTGTGGGTGAGGGCGGTGTTGAAGGCGCACTCGGGGGTTGCTCGATGCCACTGGCGTCGCCCACGTCCGCCAGGAACGCCACGTACGCGGCCTGGGTCACCTCGTGGCGATCGATGCAGAACGACACCTCGAGCCCGGCGTCGGACGCGTGCACCATGTCGGCGGGGCAAGGGGCGCCGCCACCCGCGGCAGCACCTGCGCCGCCGGCGCCACCCGCGGCGCCACCTCCCGTGGCGACCGGCTCCGAGCCGCGGACGCAGGTCTGGGTCACCTTGTCGCAGCCGAACCCCGTCGGGCAGGGGCACGGCATGCCCGACACGTCCAGGTCATCGACGGCGCACCCCAGGACGAGCACGGCCAGCGTCGCGGCGGCGCGCCGAAAGGCTGGTCCCGTTCGGGCCATCCAGCAGGAGTACCACACGGGCGTCGCGCCTCCGCGCGGTCATCCCGTCCTCGCCTCGCCTCGCCTCGCCGCCGGCCCGGACGTCGGGGAGTGCGCCAGCCGGGGTGGGCCCTGCTAGGGTCTTCGCCGATGCGCTTCGCGTGGGCGCTGGTCGTCTCGGTCTCGATCTCGGTGTCCTGCGCCGCGTCGCCGCCTGTCCGCGTCGGCGAGCCCGCCGCGGACGACGGGTGGGTGACGGCGTCGTCGGCCCGGCGCCCGACCCCGGCCAGCGCGCCGAGCACGACTCCGCCCGTCCAGCCGCTGCCGCTCGAGGGCTGCGGCGACACCCAGGAGGGGTTCGACGGCTGGCTCGAGTCGTTCCGGCGGCACGCAGTGACAGAGGGTCTCTCGGCGCAGACGGTGGCGCGCGCGCTCACCGACGTCACCTACGATCCCGAGGTCATCGAGCTCGACCGCTCCCAGGCGGCGTTCAAGCTGTCCTTCGCGGAGCTCTCCGCCAGGCGCATCACCCGGGCGCGCGTGGCGCGCGGCACGGAGCTGCTCCGCAGCCACGCGGAGCTCTTCGCGAAGATCGAGCAGCGCTTCGGCGTCGCGCCGCAGATCCTGGCGGCCATCTGGGGCCTGGAGACGGACTTCGGCGAGAACGTCGGCTCCAGGTCGTGCCTGCGCGCGCTGGCCACGCTGGCGTACGACTGCCGTCGCAAGGCGCGCTTCCGCGGCGAGCTCGCCAGCGCGCTGCGCATCGTCGAGCGCGGCGACCTCGCTCCCGCCGAGATGGTCGGCGCCTGGGCCGGCGAGCTCGGGCAGACGCAGTTCCTGCCCTCGTCCTACGAGCGCTTCGCCATCGACTTCGACGGCGATGGTCGCGTCGATCTCATCCGCAGCAGCGCCGACGCGCTGGCCTCGACGGCGAGGTACCTGCAATCGCACGGCTGGCGTCGCGACGAGGGATACGGTGCCGGGTCGGCGAACTTCGAGGTCCTGCGCGCGTGGAACGCATCGGAGGTCTATCGCCAGGTGATCGTGGCGTTCGCGGCGAAGCTGCCGGGCGCGAGGCGCTCCGACGCGCGCGCGTCCGAGCGAGACGCCCCGGGGGGCAGGAGCGGGAGCGCTTCCGGGGTAGAGTGAGCGTGCCGAGCCGTGGCGGCGCTGCGCCGATGATGCGACAATCGCGGCGCCGCGGCGCGGGGACGCTGCGACCACGACCCATCGCCGAGATGCCTCGAACCGACGTCGCCCTGCGAGCCCTGGTCGTCGCCTGCGCCTTCGGCGCCGGATGCAGCCTGATCGCCGGCCTCGAGGAGCACGGGCCCCTTCCGGATGGCAGCCAGGGCGGTGATGGCGGCGGGGGCGATGGCGGCCAGGGTGGCACATGCGACGGCGGCGTCTGTCCCGGCTGCGCCGGCAAGATCGTCTACGTCTCGACGAGCGGCGACGACGCCAGCGACGGTTGTACGGCGGCCGCGCCGAAGAAGACGGTCAGCGGGGCGCTCGGATACGTCAAGACGGTCGGCGCCATCGATCACGAGATCCGTGTCTGCAAGGGGACCTACTCAGAGACGCAGATCGTCGTCGACTACCCGGTGAAGCTGATGGGCGGCTACGAGTGCACCAGCTGGAAGCGGACGCCGACATACGGCTTTCCCGCCTTCGACGAGGCCAACGATACGCGGCTGGAGAAGGCCGCTCCTTACCCGGGCGCGACCGCCACCGTGGTCGTGCGTGGGGCCGAGGTGGGCCCGGACGTGGTGATCGACGGGTTCACCGTGGTGGGCGCGGTGGAGAGCAGAAGTGACTCGGCCGGTGTCCTCATCGAAGAGGGCGCGCGTCCGACGCTCTCCAACGACGTCATCCTCGGTGGGGCCGGACCAGCCCGCAGCGCCGCCCTCGACATCATTGGTGGTGCGCGCCCGGACATCCAGCGGTGCTCGCTCCGTGGTGGGGCGGCGGTGTTCACGTTCGGCGTCTCTGTCGTCGACAGCCTGCCTCACCTCCACGAAAACCAGATCGTTGGGGGCAAGGGCGAGTTTTCCGGCACCGGGATCGGGATCGACTCGGGGTCGGCGCGCAGCCTGGACGCGCCGAGCGGTACGGCCGTCGAGCTCAACGACATCTTCGGCAACCAGGGGAACGGAACGTCGGTCGGCGTGAGCGTCAGTGGGCTCATGTCCGTCGAGCTGCGCAGGAACAGGATCGACGGTGGGCAGGTCACGGGCGGCGTGACGGCTCGCGCCGTCTTCGCGAGCACGTCCGGCACCATGACCCTCCACGACAACCGCATCTTCGCGGGCACACGCGGGTTCGGCCTGGACGCGCCGCCCACCGAGCTGGTCGGCGTGTACCTGGAGGGCACCAACGAGTCCGAGATCGTCAACAACATGATCCACGGCGGCGACATCAATGGCGCAGGGGAGACGTACGGCATCAAGCTCGTCGAAGCCGACGGCGCTTTCGTCGCCCACAACACGATGTTCGCCGGCGTGTCGGAGTCGGCTACAGCCACCTTCGTCGAGCACCCGCTGGGTCTCGTGATGCAGAACAACCTCCTGGCTGGCGGTGGCGGCGCTGGGTACGGCCTGGTGCTCGTGGGCTGCGACGGATCGCTGGCGAGCCTCGAGAACAACGCGTTCGTCCACCATGGCGGCGGGGTCGCTTTCGTGCGGACGCGGGGCGCGTGTCCATCGGGGGCCATGCCCCGCGTCAAGGACGCGGAGGCGCTCCTACCCATCGGATATCCGGCAGCGGTCGTGGAGAACAACGTCGCCGTCGTCGCAGACTGCGTAGACGAGGCGCCTTCGACGTGTGCGGACGTGAATGATTGCGCACCTGCTTCGCAGACCTGTCTGCAGAGCATCTTCGCCGCCTGGACGGCCAGCAAAGCAGGCTTCCCCGAGCTGCTCTTGCCGGACGGGTGGGGGCTCGGCGATCCCTCACACTGCGCCATCTCGGAGGGCGGGCGCGACCTCTCGAGCACGGTGGCGGTGGATGCGCTGGGCGTTCCGCGGACCGCGCCCGTCTCGATAGGAGCGCGGGAGCTCGATACCGCGTGCACCCGGTGAGATCCGTCCGGCCCATGGGCCTGGTGTACCGCGCGCTGGCCATCGCCGGCCTCGTGGGCGTGGTCTCCGACGCGCGCGCCCAGGCCACCGACGCGGCGATCGCCGAGAGCCTCTACCGGCAGGGGCGCGCGTTGATGGACACGGGCAGGCTGGCGGAGGCGTGCCCCAAGCTCGCCGAGAGCCAGCGCATCGAGCCCCAGCTCGGCACGCTGCTCAACCTGGCCGTCTGTCACGAGCGGCTCGGTCTCACCGCCAGCGCCTGGAGCGAGTTCAACGCCGTCGCCGCTCAGGCGGCGCAGCGGAACGAAGGAGACCGCGCGAGGTACGCGCGCGCGCACGCCGCGGCGCTCGAGCCGGAGCTGTCGTACCTCTGGCTGCGCGTGGCCGAGCGGGCACCTGGCCTCACCGTCGAGCTCGACCAGCGCGCGCTCGGGCCCGCCGCCTGGTCCAACCCGCTGCCCGTCGATCCGGGGGCACACCGGGTGAAGGCGAGCGTGCCGGGGAAGCGAACGTGGGCGCAGCGCATCGAGGTGCGCGGCCGTGGCACGACGACCCTCGAGGTCCCCGCGCTCGCCGATGCCGCCGTGTCGGGGCCGGTCGAGGCCCCTCCGCCCCAGGGCGGATCGACGACGAGGGCGGTGGGGCTCGTCGTCGGCGGGGTCGGCGTCGCGGGCGTGGCCGTGGGCGCCGCGTTCGGGCTGATGACGTTCTCGGCCAGGAGCGATGGCGACGAACACTGCCCGGGCAACCACGCGCTCTGTGACGAAACCGGGCTCGACCTCCACGACCGGGCCAGCACCTACGCCACCGTGTCGACCCTCGCCTTCGCGGGTGGCCTCGCCGCGGTCGCGGTGGGCACGGTGCTGGTGCTCACCTCGGGGAGCGCGCCCCGCGCCCCGGCGCACACGGCGGGCGTGCGATTGGTTGCCAACGGGGTGATCGGGCGGTTCTAGAGCACCGAACGGTCTGGAACCGTCGCTCGTCGCTCGTAGCAGGGTTTCGAACCGTTCGATGCTCCAGGAGCTGCTGGAAGCGCGAGGCGACGCATCGCCACCGGAAACCCGTCGGCGCCTCTGCCTCGCCCCCCGGCCCTCCACGCCAGAGGGTGTACGCTCGCGCGACCGATGGGCGGCATGGACGACGTCGAGGTGAACCTGCCGCCCGGCACGTGGCTGGCCGAGAAGTACCGCGTCACGCGGACGCTCGGCCAGGGCGGCATGGGCGTGGTGCTCGAGGCCGTCCACGTCGCGCTCGACACGCCGGTGGCGATCAAGATCATGCTGCCGCAGGCGCTCGCCGATCCGATCGCCGGGGCCAGGTTCCTCCAGGAGGCGCGCGCCGCCGCGAAGCTGCAGAGCGAGCACGTGGCGCGTGTCCTGGACTTCGGGACGCTGCCCTCGAGCGTGACCGGCGTGCCCGATCGCGTGGGTGCGCTGCCGTTCATGGTCATGGAGATGCTCGAGGGAGCCGACCTCGCCGCCCTGCTGGACGCGCGCGGCCCGATGGCCGTGGCCGACGCCGTCGATCACGTGATCGGTGCCATCGATGCCGTCGCCGAGGCCCACGCGCTCGGCATCGTTCACCGCGATCTCAAGCCGGCGAACCTGTTCCTCGCGTCGCGGATCGACGGCTCGCGGATCCTCAAGGTGCTGGACTTCGGCATCTCGAAGGCCCTGGCGGCCGCCGCGCCCTCGATCGTCACCTCGTCCAGCGCGCTGGTGGGCTCGCCCGCGTACATGTCCCCGGAGCAGGCGAAGGGCGAGCAGCAGCTCGACGCCCGCTCCGACATCTGGTCGTTCGGCGTGGTGCTCTACGAGCTCCTCTCCGGTGAGCTTCCCTTCTCCGGCGTCGCGCCAGGAGAGATCTTCGCGAAGATCCTCACCGAGGAACCCGTCCCCCTCCGGGCACGCCGGCCCGACGTCCCGGAGTCGCTCGAGGGCATCATCCGGCGCTGCATGCGCCGGCCGGTGGCCGCCCGCTACCCGAACGTCGCCGAGCTCGCGCGAGCGCTGGCGCCCTTCGGGTCCGGCAAGTGCGCGCTCTCGGTCGAGCGAGCCGCGGTGTTGCTCGCGCGCACCGTCGAGCTCGACGAGACGCTCCCGGGTCCCACGGCGCCGCCGGGGCACGGCACCGGCGTCGCCTGGTCGTCCGGCTCCCGGCGCCGGACACGGAGCAGGCTCGCCACGGTGATCGCCGTGAGGGTGGTGCTGGGCGGCGCCGTCCTCGCGTACCGGCAGCTGCGATCAGCGCAGGGCCGGCCGCCGCGGCGACCGAGCCCGTCTTCCGCGGCGCCGGAGGCTGCCGGGCTGCGCCGCCAGGCGGCCTCCGTGGCGCCAGCGCCCAGCGTCACGCCGCGGGTCCGGCCAGCAGCGGCGCGGCGCCGAGCGCGGCGCCGATCAGCCGCCGCCGCGCCGCGCGCACCCGCCAGAGCTCCCGCGTCCAGCCGTCCCGCCCCATCGCGGGACATGTTCGGCCGCCACTGAGCCGGGGCTGTCGCTCGCGGAGCTCGCTCCGAGCGTGGCGCTTCGGCGCTGCGCGGCCATGTAGACTGGCGCGGCGATGGATGCGCGCGACACAGCCGCCTACCTGGAGCGCATCGGCTACCACGGCTCGCGAGAGCCGACGCTCGAGACCTTGCGCGCGCTGCATCGCGCCCACCTCGTCACGGTGCCCTTCGAGAACCTGGACATCCACGCCGGGCGACCCATCCGGCTGGATCGAGCGGCGTTCTTCCGGAAGATCGTGGGCGAGCGACGGGGCGGGTTCTGCTACGAGCTGAACGGGATGTTCGCCGAGCTGCTCACCGCGCTCGGCTTCGACGTCACGCTGCTGTCGGCGCGCGTGGCGCAGAAGGACGGCGGGTTCGGACCGGAGCTCGATCACATGCTCCTGCTGGTGAACCTGGGCCAGCGCTGGATCGCAGACGTCGGGTTCGGTCGCTCCTTCGAGGAGCCGCTGGCGCTCGACGACCCCACCGAGCAAGAGGCCGACGGAACCCTCTACCGGGTCGTCGCCGGCGGCGACGGGTGGCGCCTCGAATCGCGCGCGCCCGGCGCCGAGCCGACCCCCGAGTACACATTCTCCCTGCGGCCGCGCGCGCTCCAGGAGTTCGCCGGGATGTGCGACTTCCACCAGATCTGCCCGCACTCGAACTTCACCCGGAAGGTCGTGTGCTCGATGCCGCTGCCGCGCGGAGGGCGCATCACCCTGAGCGGCAGCACGCTGGTGGTGACCGAGGGAGGCGTCCGCCGCGAGACGCCCCTCGAGGACGAGCGCGCCGTGGCCGCAGCGCTGCAAGAGCACTTCGGCATCGTCATGCCTCGAGATCGCCGGCCTGAACGCGATGGGCCTGCCGATCCGAGGCGGGTGGTCTGATCGAGCCGTGCCCAGCTGCTCGCGTCCGAGCCGAGGTAGCGACTGTGAGGAGCGCGCTGCAGTGGCCCGCGCGCCCCGGCGCCGGCGCTATGCTCGGGCAGCGATGACCCATTCCTGGCTCGGGACGCTGTGCATGGCGCTGGCAGCGGTCGCCTGCACCGGCGACGACGACGCCGGTGTCGTGGAGACCCCGCAGTCGGGTGCTGGCGGCGCCGCAGCCCAGGGTGGAGGGGGAGCGCCTGCCGGGGCGGGAGCGCAAGGAGGGAGCGCATCCGAGGGCGCCGGCGTGGGCGGAGCGGTCGATGCCGCGCTGATCAAGGAGTGGGCTCGCCAGGTGGCGCTCGACGCCGAGTTCGGCAGGCCCGACGGGCGCGTGGCGCGCTGGGTTACTTCGCCCACGCTCTCGGTGATCGAGGGCTCGCCCGCAGATCGGGACGACCTGCTGGACCTGCTCCCCGTCCTGGACGAGCTGATGGCGCCGCTGGCCATCGATGTCGTCGCCGATGGCGACGAGAGCGCAGACATCGAGGTCCACTTCGCGCCGCTGTCGAGCTTCGGCGGCATCGCCGCCGCCAACGGGTTCCAGTACGTGCCCGGCAACTGGGGCTACTTCTACAGCTTCTGGAACGAGGACACCGAGCTCACCAAGGCGTACATCCTCCTGGCCAACGATCTGCTGATGGACGACGCGCTTCGCCATTTCACCTTCGAGGAGACGACGCAATCGCTCGGCCTCGGCGCGGACTCGCCGATCTTTCCGGACAGCATCTTCTTCGCGGACGGCGACGATGGCGGCAGCGCGCTGGCCCTCTCACCGCTCGACAGCAGGCTGGTGCGCTTCCTCTACACGCACCTCCAGCCGGGCGACGACCTGGTCGCCTTCGACGCCCAGTTCGACGCGCATTTCTTCGATTGAAGCTTCCGCAGGGTGCACCTCCATCGCAGCAGCTCACGCTGGCTGTGCGACCCTGCGCCAGCGACCCGCCGCTCGCCCCGGGCCGACTACGGCGCGCACTCGCCCTTCCTGGAGTACTTCGCCGGTGCGCAGCGCGAGCTGCCGCGGACCGTCTTGCCGTCGCAGCCGCAGTACGGCACCAGGTCGCGCGTGCAGGGCTTCGGCGCCTGGCAGGTCCACCTGGCGTCGCAGCCCACCGGCCCGTCACACATCTGCCCGCTCGGGCAATCGGCCGTGGCCGCGCACTCCTTGCCCGATGCAGGCGCAGCGCCCGCGTCGCTCGCGGTGGCGCCCACCTCGACGCCGGCAGGCGCCGGCGTGCTGGTGGCCTCCGGCGCCGGCTCGATCGCCGGGACCGGCACCGTGTCGACATGGGGCGGTGGCTCGCTGGGGGGCGGCGCGGCGCTGCACCCCAGCCAGCACATCGCCGCCACCACCGGCACCGCCGCGCACAGCGCGAGCGCCCTTCTTGCCGCGCCCGCTGCGAGGTTCGTCGTCATGGCGGGCGTCTGTTCCACAGCGACGCGGCGCTGTCGAGATCAGGGCTTCTGGGCGCAGCCGCTGAGCTCGCCGGCGAAGGCCTCGCAGGCGGCCGAGGCCAGGCACTGCGCGCTCAGCTCGGCGACGCACTGGCTGTCTTGACCCAGGGTGTCGAGGCAGCTGCCGCACTCCGGCGTGCTGGTGCTGCCGTCGTTGCAGTCGGTGGCGCAGGCGTCCGCGCACTCGTTGCTGCACAGGCAGTGGTCGAAGAGCGCGTTGATGTACTCGTTGGCGCCATCGGGGTTCGCGTTCGACGCGCAATCGATGCAGGCCGAGTAGGTCGCCTCGAGCTGGCAGTCGCTGCCGCCGCCGCTGGAGCTGCTCGAACCGCTGCCGCTCGCGGTTCCGCTGCCGCTACCGGATCCGCTACCGGATCCACTGCCGGATCCGCCGGCGCCGGCGCCGCCGCCGACGCACGAGCCCTCCACGCTGTTGCCCTTCGGCTTGGAGCCGTAGCCCTTCACGTCGGCCTTCATCTCCACCTCGGTCGAGCCGAGCGCCGTGCCCAGCTCGACGGTGAACGAAGGGATCTCGAAGGTCTGGGTGCCCGCCAGCGGCACCTCGATCTCCACGCGGGGCGCGATGACCAGCTTGCCGCCGCGCGAGAGCGTGCCGCGATACGTCGCCTCGCCGTCCTCGATGCCCGCGCATGTCCCGGCGAAGGCCACGTCGACGACGCTGCCCTCGGCCACGGCCAGCACCAGCTGTCCGGGGATGCCGCCAGGCAGCGGGATGCCCGGGAAGTCGGTGGGCGGGAGGGCGGCGGAGGCCGTCGCCGCCTCCTCGAGCGCGAAGGGATCGAACTTCCCCAGCTCGACCACCGGGATGTCGATGTTCTCGATCCCCGGGATGGGACCCTCGTACGAGGGCAGGCCGCTGACGTCGACCTTGAGCTCGCCGGTGAGCGCGAAGCCGCCGTCGAGGGCCAGGGAGCCCTTGTCGGGCAGGCCGGTGAGGGTGGGGGAGCTCTCCGAGCCGCTGGCCACGGCCTCGGCGGTCACCGTGGCCAGGCCCTGGGCCGAGACGGTGAACGAGGCCTGCACCTGCGAGCCGGAGGGCTGGAGCCCGGTGGTGTAGTCGAAGCCGGGGAAGAGCTCGGTCTCCCCCGAGAGCTTCAGCGTCCCGGCGGCGGCGCCCTCGGGGCTGTCGTCTCCGCCGCAACCGGGCAAGACGACCAGGGAGGCAGCGCAGAAAATCAGCAAAATGCCTGCGAGGCGCGTTCTGGACGACGACATGGAGCTCTCCTGATCCGCCCCGCGCGAGCGCGCGTGCGGTAAGGTTCGGGTGATGGCAGGCAAGACACGGCCGGCCCCGCCCCGTCGCACACCTTTCTCTGCATTCGTCTCCATGGCGCCTTCCGTACAGTTGCGTCGCTGAGGCACGCATGGGGCCCGCCTCGTCGTCCCTCGGGTCGTTGTCCGGGCCCTGCCCCGAGGAGGAGACCCTTCTGCGCTTCGCGGACGGCGGGGCAGACGAGGCCACCGCCGCCCATCTGCAGGCTTGCTCGCGCTGCCGCCGCGCCCTCTCCATGGTCCAGGCCGGCAGCGGAGCGTCGGCAGGAGCGAGGTCTCCTGGCGGAGCCTCGGAGGGCGGAGCCGATGACGAGGCGGTGCTGGTGGCGCGCATCGAGGCCATTCAGAAGCGCCGCGCCAGCGCGCTCGCCGCCGGGACGCGCGTGGACCGCTACCAGATCATCCGCCGCGTCGGCGAGGGTGGCATGGGCGTGGTGTACGCCGCGCGCGATCCGGAGCTCGAGCGCGTGGTGGCCATCAAGCTCATGCACCCGCCGCGCGCCGGGAGCGGCCCCGGCGCCGCGCTCGCCGGGGACGAGAACCGGCGCTTGCTGCGCGAGGCACGCGCGCTGGCCAAGGTGGCGCACCCCAACGTCGTCTCGGTGTTCGATGTCGGCACCACCGGGGGTGTGGCCAGCGGGACACCGCTCGACGACCGCGTCTTCGTGGTCATGGAGCTGGTCGAGGGCGGGACGATGCGCGAGTGGCTGGCGACCAAGCCCGATCGCGTGGCCGTGATCGATGCCTTCATCCAGGCCGGGCGGGGCCTGACGGCGGCGCACGCACGCGCCCTCATCCACCGCGATTTCAAGCCCGACAACGTGCTCATCGGTGACGACGGTCGGGTGCGGGTCACCGACTTCGGTCTGGCGCGCATGGTGCGCGAGGAGGCGGAGGACTCGCGCATCACCGGCTCCAAGGCGGTGGTGGGCACGCCCTCGTACATGGCGCCCGAGGTGCAGCGCGGCGACACCGCCGACGCGCGCAGCGATCAGTTCTCCTTCGCCGTCGCGCTCTACCGCGCGCTGGCCGGGCACTCGCCTCGCCCGGATCTGCCGCTCGCCGACGAGGGGCGTGCCATCCCGCGCGGGCTGCGGAAGGTGCTGCGCCGCGCCCTGGCGCTGGAGCGCGACGCCCGCTTCCCGTCGATGGAAGCGCTGGTCAGGAGCTGGAGCGCCATCGGCGCGGCCCCGCTGCGCGGCTGGCGTTGGCCGTGCTGGTCGGTGTCGTCTGGGCGGTGGCCCTGCGCGCGCCCGCGGCCGCGACCGACGCGGTGGCGCTGGCCGCGCAGCCCGCCGTGGCGCCGTCACCGGTCGCGACGCAGGGGCGACGCCGGCAAGCTCGGCCCCGGCACCGAGCGCGCAGGGACGACGGAGATCACCACCCGGCGGTGACCGCGGCGGCGACTGCGCCGCCGGGCGCGAGCGTCCGACCCGGCCGGCTCGCACCGTCCGCCGCGCCCCAGGGCGGGCGCGTCGAGCTCCGCGGCCTCCGGCGTGCCCGCGCCGGCGCCAGCGCCGACCCCGGCCCCGGATCCGATGAGCGAGTTCTGACGCCATGTTCCGCCGCCTGCTTCGCCCAGGGCCCGTCCGGCTCGCGCGCTGCGCGTTCGTCGTGCTGGCGTGTCTCGCCGCGTCTGCGCGCGCGCGCGCAGACGAGAGCGAGGACCGAGAGGCGCATGCCCGCGCGCTGTTCGTACAGGGCCGCGACCAGGTGCAGCGCGGCGACATCGAGGCGGGTTGCCAGAAGCTGCGCGAGAGCCACGCGCTCAGCCCCGATGCGGTGGGACCGCTGCTCAACGTCGGCGATTGCGACGAGCGCGCCGGGCGCCTGGCCACGGCGCTCTCCCGTTTCCGCCGCGCCGCCGCGCTGGCGCCCGAGGGCGATCATCGTCGCGTCTTCGCCGAACGGCGCGCCGCCTCCGTCGAGCCGCGCGTTCCGCGGCTGGTGCTCGAGCTGGGCGCGGGTGCGCCGGCCGGCACGCGCGTGACGCAGGACGGGAAGGCCGTCGAGCTCGACGCGCTCCCGTCGACGCGCTTGCTCGACCCCGGCATCTACCATTTCCAGGTGACCGCGCCGGGCCGCACGCCGCGGGCGATGGCGGTGACCCTGACCGCCGGCGCCACGCAGCGCCTGGTGCTCGTACCCGGCGCGGCCCCGGGGGTTGTCGGGACGCTGCCGTCGGCGCTTGCCGCTGGTGATGGCCTCAGCGCCCGCGCCATCGTCGGCATGACCCTGAGCGGCATCGGCGGTGTCGCCCTGCTGGTGGGCGCGATCACCGGCGTCATGGTCGGCGTCCACGCCGGCACCTACGACGACCACTGCAAGGACGGCGTCTGCGATCAGGATGGGCTCGACGCTGCGAGTGCGGGCAACGTGCTCTCGGTGGTCAGCCCCGTGTCCCTGGCCGTCGGCGCGGTCGCCGCCGGCGTCGGCATTCCGCTGTGGGTGACCAGCCCGGAGGTGGCCGGCCAGGCACCGCGCGTCGGCGCCTCGGTCACGCCGGGCGGGGTCCGGGTGGGCCTGGGAGGCGCGTTCTGATGGGCAGCGAGGGCGACGACGATGCGGTGGGGGATGCCTGGCGGCACGCCCGCGCCCGCTGGCCGGCGGTGGAGCTCGTCGAGGCGACATACCGCGACTTCGTCTCCGTGCGCTCCGCCAGCGCCGCCATCGCGGGGGACGACCTCTACCTGGCCTGCGCCTGCGCGCGCGGCGACGAGGCAGCGGTGAAGGCCTTCGAGGCCGAGCACTTCGGCGTCCTCGACGCGGTGCTGCGCAAGGAGCGCAGGCCGGATCTGCGGGACGAGCTGGCGCAGCGCGTGAGGCTCAAGCTCTTCGTGCAGCGTGAGGACGGCGCCCGCTCCATCGGCTCGTACAGCGGCACCGGGCCGCTGCGGCGCTGGTTCCGGATGACGTGCGCCCGCGCCCTGGTCAACCTCCTCTCCCGGCAGCCGCCGGAGACGCCGGCCAGCGACGAGCTCATCGCCGACGTGCTCGGGGGCGATGCCGATCCCGAGCTGGAGTACATCAAGGTCGCCTATCGCCGCGACTTCCGCGCCGCATTCGCCGCCTGCTTCGCGGAGCTCGCCGATCGCGACCGGACGCTGTTGCGCGACGCCTTCCGCGAGGGCAAGAGCATCGACGTGCTCGCCCTGGCGCACGGCGTGCATCGCTCCACGGTGGCGCGCTGGGTCGTGGCCGCGCACCAATCCCTGGTGACCGCCATTCGCGCTCGGCTGATGCGCGACCAGAAGATGAGCCCCGCCGAGGTCGACAGCCTCTTCCAGCTGGTGTTCAGCCGCATGGAGATCACCCTCGGCGATCGGGTCGGCTGAGCTCGGGCGCCGCACAGTGGCTTTCGGCTTGCTCGTCCCGAGACCCCGAGGGATAGCTTCATGGTCATGCGACTTTCATCGATCCTCCGGGCCGGCCTCGTCCCGGGGTTGGCGGCCGCGCTGGCCGTGCTGGTCGCGTGCGGTAGCGATGAGGCATCGGGAGCGAGCGGGAACGCAGGCGATGGCGGTGCCGGCGGCGAAGACAGCGGCGGCGGCGGCGACGTCTCCTCTGCCGCACAGGGCGGCACGGGCGGCAGCACGTCCGCGACCGGTGCGGGCGGCGCGGTGACCGAGCTGACCATCGACAGCCTGGAGAGCGACGTCACCATCATCGACGCCTTTCCGAGCACGGTGACCTTCCTGGCGCACGTCTCCGATCCCGACGGCCCGTCCGACGTCGAGGGTGGCCACCTGGTGCAAGCCGGATCACTTGGCTCCTTCGTCGCCGTGGACGCCGTCGGCAACTGGGAGCTGGCGGTCACCTTCGGCGAGGGCGACCTCGCCGATGGCTTCAACGCCTTCTACGCCCAGTTCGAGGACATGGCCGGCAACGTGGCCGAGCGGAGCATGGTGCTCCAGGTCGACTCGAAGGGTTGCGTCACGCGCCCCGATCGGCAGGCCTGCCGCGACTGCTACTGTGAGGCCGACCCGCCCGGCTGCCAGCACTACACCGAGCGTGAATACCAGTTCCTGTACTGCGGCAGCACCTGCAGCGACGCGTGCAGCGCGTTCTGCGCGACGTACGACGCTGGCACGCCGGACCCGGCGCTCATCGACGACGTCTGCCAGGGCTGCAATCCGAGCTTCGACGACGTCGGGGCGTTCGAGGACAGCTGCATCGCCGACATCCCGGAGTGCTTCAGCTTTCTCGCCGACGTGGGCAACTGCGGATGACCCCGACGGCGCGCGCGTTGTGGGCGGCGGCGCTCGCGGCGCTCGCCGCGCTCGGCGCAACGGGCTGCGACGGGCTGTTCGGCGTGGACTTCGACGACGCGCGCCGCGCGGGCGCCGGCGCCGGCGGGCAGGGGGGCTCGGGCGCCACGGGCGCGGGCGGTGCCGGCGGCTGGGCCGGGCCGGGGCATGGATGGACGCGCCTGCAGCTCCTCGACGGCACCGACGGCCTCCCGCACGCAGCCACCGACCTGGTGCGATCCATCTGGTGCGAGTCTCTCGACCGTTGCCTGGCGGTCACCGAGGGCGCCGACTTCGACGTGGCTGGCAATGTCTACGCCGCCACGCACCAGGCGGTGGTCGCGCTGCTCTTCGAGGGATACGGCATCGATGAGAGTGTGGCCTTCCTCGGCGTGGCGCCGGCCGCCGGCGGAGTGGTGGCGCGCATCAACCGCACCGAGCCGCTTGTCCGCGCTGCTGGCGACTTCATGTCGGCCTCGGCGTGGAGCGCCAGCGACGCCGGCGACCTGTGGAACCAGGACGGCCTGCACATCGCGCAGATGTTGTTCCAGGCCGGCGAGTCGGGCAGCTGTCTGGCGGTCGACGGCTCCGTGCTCGTCGCCAACCAGCTGCCGGGTGCGGAGGCCGTCTGGGTGCCGGCATGGAGTCCGCCCGGCATCCCGAACAACTTCTGGTCCCTGAGCTACAGCGACGATCTCCTGTGCAAGAGCGGCCCGAACGTGGCGCGCGGGGCGACAGGGTACATCAGCGACGACCTGCGATACCTGGCGTTTCCGGCCGGCAACTCGCTCGACGACGACAACGCTGGCGCCTGCGTGTCCAGCGACGCGGGCGAGCTGTTCCGGTACGCGCCGCTGCCCGAGGGCGAGGTGGCCAGCGGCGGGCCGAAGGGGCTGCGCTGCAACGACACGGCGCATTGCTGGCTCATCGGCGAGGACGGGTCCAACGGTGCCGCGTACGTGTACTACTCGACCGGCGTCATCGGGGGAGAGCGCGGCAACGAGCTCGGCTGGCTGCGCGCCAGCGTGGTCGAGGGCGGGCAGCGCGTGCTCGAGGACATCGCCTTCGCGCCCGACAACCTGCACGGCTTCGTGGTGGGCACCGAGGCGCCCGGTCGCGGCTTGCTCATCGCCAGCGACGATGGTGGCAAGACCTGGAGCGAGAACCTCGTCGCCGGCCTGGCCGCCTTCCAGGGCGTGGAGCTGCTCAGCGTCTTCGCCCTCGACGCGGACGACATCTGGGTCGGTGGCAGCGACGGGCTGCTCATGAGCAACGGCCGCGGCGGGCGCTGAGCCGGGTCCAGCGGGCCGCGCGCCAGGCGGCGCCGGTGGTACCCTGCCCGGTCTCCATGCAACTCGCGCCCGGAGGGATGGTGACGCCGGCCCTGCGCCTCGTTCGCCACCTGGACGGCGGCGGGATGGGACAGGTGTGGGTCGCCGATCACGCCGGCCTGGGGCGCCAGGTGGCGGTGAAGATCATGTCGCCGGCGGTGGTCGCCGTCCCGGGCGCGGCGCAGCGCTTCGCGCGCGAGGCCAGCGCCGCCGCCCAGATCCACAGCCCGCACGTGGTGCAGGTCTACGACCAAGGCGTCACCGCCGACGGGATGCCGTTCATCGTCATGGAGCTGCTCGAAGGGGAAGATCTGGCGCACCGCCTGCAGCGCCGCGGGGCGATGGACCCGGTCACCGCCGCCCTGGTCGTGCGGCAGGTGGCCAGCGCGCTGGAGCGCGCCCACGCCTCGGGCGTGGTCCACCGCGACGTGAAGCCGGCCAACGTCTTTCTCGTCGACGCGGGCGCCGAGACGATGGCCAAGGTGCTGGACTTCGGCATCGCCATGCAGGCCGAGGACGTGCGCGTCACCTCCACCGGCATGATGGTCGGCTCACCGGCCTACATGAGCCCGGAGCAGGTCCTCGACCCGCGCGGCGTGGACAGGCGCTGCGACCTCTGGGCGCTGGCGGTGGTGGCCTACGAGTGCCTGACCGCCATCCTGCCGTTCCAGGCCGACTCGGTGGGCGCGCTGTGCATTGCCATCGAGCGCTCGCAGTTCACGCCGCCCACCCAGCGCGTCCCGGGGCTGCCCCCGGAGGTCGATGCCTTCTTCGCGCGCGCACTGAACCGCGACGCCGCCCGGCGTTTCCCGGGTGCCGAGGCGCTCGCCGCCGCGTTCGCCCAGGCCATCGGCGTCCGCTTCGCCGATGGGCTGGCCCCCTCCGACCCGGGCGCCGGTGCCAGCCCGTCGCTGGCGCCGCCGGTCCTCGATTCCGCGGCGGATCCGGGGAGCAGCTCGCGGGTGACGTACGTCATCCTCGGCGCGGTGCTCTCCTTCTGCTGGCTGGCGGCGGGCACGTATACTTCTTGCCTCAGGTCCGCTTCCCGGCGGGCCCCGGCGCGGAGAGCCACCCCGGAGGCGCGCACCCCGCCGACGGAGACGGCGGCGAGACGCCGAGCCGACGCCGGCCACCGCCCGAACGACCGCCGTCGCAAGCCTGCCGTGCGCGGCCCCGCCGCCACCGTGGCAGCGGCCGGCGCTCGTCGACGGGCGGCGCGCCGCGGCGCTGACACGGCGCGTGCTGCCGCCGCGGCGCGGGTCGGCGGCGCCGTGGGACGCAGCGCTCAGCCGCGCATGACCAGGATGACCACGATGGTGATCCCGTAGAGCACCGCCCCGATGGCCAGGCCCAGGAGCACTGCCATCAGCTTGCCGCGCTCGTCGCTGCGCCGGTCCAGGTCGCCCCGCGCGCCGAAGGCGGGGGGGATGCTCGATGTCATCGGCACCACCGGTTGCTGTCGCGTCTCCAGTTGCGGCGGCGCGCTGGGGCGGGGCGCGGGCGGAGCGGAGGTGTGCGAGTCCTCGCTGCCGCTCAGCGGGTGAGGGCGCAGGGGTCACCGCCGAGCGCTCCACGGACTCGGACGCGTCGAGCGCCTCCAGGTGCGCGCTCAGGAGCGCGGGCGCTTGCAGGACCGGCGGCGAGGCGCGCGGCGACAGCACGCGCGGGGGCGGCGGTGCCCCAGCAGGCGTCGAGGGCGGCGCGCTCGGCGGCGAGCTCCGCGGAGGCGGTCGCGGCGGGGGCGGGGGCCGCAGCGGCACCCGCGGCGGGACCGCCAGGCGCGCCGGCTGGTTC
The DNA here is from genome assembly GCA_037720395.1 of Polyangiaceae bacterium. Classification (GTDB taxonomy): domain Bacteria; phylum Myxococcota_A; class Polyangia; order Polyangiales; family Polyangiaceae; genus JBBJMR01. The sequence goes on along the minus strand of JBBJMR010000035.1, from coordinate 21,943 downwards.
GACGTCCACCCGCGGAGCCGACGCCGGCGGCGCCTTGGCCCCGAGGTTCTGCAGGGTGGGCAAGTCCTCGCCGGGCTTGCGGCGCCGCAGGCCGTCGGCGTCGGGCATGATGTGGGTGCGCTCCTCGTCCGGCTCGGGGACCAGGCTGCCGGGTGGCGGCGGTGGCGCGCGCAGCTCCATCACCGGGATGGTCAGCGCCGAGGCGCTGCTGCGCCGCCGAGCCGGCGTGCGCGGCGGCGGCGGCGGCCGCGATCCCAGGTCCAGCCGCAGCCTGGGCAGCACCGACAGCAGGGCGTCACGCATCGCCGCCGCGCTCTGCCAGCGGTCCGCCGGCTGCTTGGCGAGGGCGCGCAGGATGATGGCCTCCAGATCGGCGTTCAGCCCCGGGACCAGCGAGCTCGGGGGACGCGGCGGCTCGCGGACGTGGCGCACCACGATGGACAGCGGCGCGTCGCCGCTGAACGGCGCCTCGCCGGCGACCAGCTGGTAGAGGACGATGCCGCACGAGTACACGTCGCTGCGGGCGTCCACCGGCTCGCCGCGCGCCTGCTCGGGCGCGATGTACTCCGGCGTCCCGATGAGCGATCCGAAGCGCGTCAGCGCGGAGAGCTCCTGCGGCTGACCCGGAACGGTCATCGGGGGCTCGTCGCTGTCGAGCAGCTTGGCGATGCCGAAGTCGAGCACCTTGACGCCCTCGCCCCCCGGCCAGCCCGGGTCCGGGTAGAGCATGATGTTCTCCGGCTTCAGGTCGCGGTGGACGATGCCGCGGGCGTGCGCCTCCTCGAGCGCGTCGCAGACCTCGGCGATCACCCGCGCCGCGCGCGCCGGGGCGAAGCGGACCTCGGCGACGAGCAGCTCGAAGAGGTCGCGCCCGGCGATGAGCTCCATGGCGATGAACAGCCGCCGCCCGTCGACGCCGAACTGCAGGGTGCGCACGGTGCTGCGGTGCCGCAGCAGGACGGCCGTCTGACCCTCGCGCTGGAAGCGGCGCACGAACTCCCGGCTCCCGGCGACGTCGGGGTTCAGGACCTTGAGCGCGACCTCCTGCCCGTCCCGCGCCTGGGCGCGGTAGACGGTGGCCATGCCACCTTCGCCGATGCGTGCCAGCACGCGATATCCGCCGACGGTGGCACCGACCAGCGGGTCCGGTGCGCTCATGCGGCCAAGTTAGCCGAGCCGGGGCCTGGCGGGCGATGGTGGCTGCCGCGGACCGCTTTGCTCGCTGCTCGCGGTACCCGCGCCGGTTGAGGCTGCGTCGGGCGCGAGCTAGGAAGCATCCATGCGCACCCCGCGCGGCCCTGCGCTCCTCCTCTGCCTCCTGCTCGCCGTCCTGCCGGCCTGCAAGCGGCCCTACCAGGTCGGCGAGGCCGTGCTCGTGGAGTGGGAGGGCAACGTCTACCCGGCGAAGATCATCGCCACCGACGGCCCGACCAAGTTCAAGGTCCACTACGACGGCTACGACGCCATCTGGGACGAGACCGTCTCCAAGGAGCGCGTCAAGGGCTACGTCGAGGGCAACGTCGTCAACCCCGAGCCCCCGCCCAAGGTCCGCCAGAAGGCGATGACCGCGGCGCAGAGCAACGTCTACAAGATCGGCGATCGCGTGCGCGTCGAGTGGCACGGGGCCATGTACCCGGCGCTGATCACGTCCATCGTCGGGCAGGAGAGGTACCGCATTCACTACGAGGGCTACGGCCCGGAGTGGGATGAGACGGTGGGCCTCAATCGGGTGCATCCGCGGCAGTAGTCCTCACACGCCTTCAACCGTGTCGGGGCGTACGTTCACGTTCACGTTCACGTTCACGTTCACGTTCACGTGGGTCTCGCGAGCGTCGGACGCGCGCAGCTGGCGACCCGGACGGACGGTGGAGGGAGCAACTGCCGCACGCGCGTCGCTGGTACCGCGGTTGCACTTGCGGCCCTGCCGCCTGCTCGGCGGGAGGAGATCGACACCATGGTGCACGCGCTCGGTCGTACGCTCGCTATCGGAACCTTGCTGCTCACCGCCGCGCTCGGTGGTTGCAAGGGGGACCCGCCCCCCGGCACGGACGTGGGGATGGGGGAGGGTGAGCCGGTGCGGAACCCGCAATCCGACAAGGCCCCGGCCAGCCCCACGAACGCCGAGCCGGCCATGGTGCCGAGCAGCGCCGGAGGGCGAGAGGACCCGAAGGATGCCGGCGGCGCGCGCCCGCCGGAGGCGCCGGGCAAGGTCGGGGACAGCAACCAGAGCGCGCACGAGAACAAGCAGAACAAGGACCTGGCACCGGGCGCCAAGTAGCCGCTCGGTCGGGCGGTTGGAGGGGCGCCGGGGAAGGCGCGGCGTTCCGCCTGGGTGGAAACGTCTCCGAACTGCCCCGAACCACGGCGATTTATCGCTCCTTCGCTTGCAAGTTGGTCGCCCCCGCATTACTGCGCGCCCAGCCACGAGCCGGGCCCAGGGCCTGGTCGGCGGCGAGGAGCCCTCCGTGAGCACCGAGCAGGAAAAGGTCCGCAACATCGGCATCAGCGCGCATATCGACTCGGGGAAGACCACCCTGACCGAGCGCATCCTCTTCTACACGAAGCGGATCCACGCCATCCACGACGTCAAAGGCAAGGACGGCGTCGGCGCCAAGATGGACTCCATGGATCTCGAGCGCGAGCGCGGGATCACCATCCAGTCGGCGGCCACGCACTGCGTCTGGGCCGGGCACCACGTCAACATCATCGACACCCCCGGGCACGTCGACTTCACCATCGAGGTCGAGCGCGCTCTGCGCGTGCTCGACGGCGCCATCCTCGTGCTCTGCGCGGTGGCCGGGGTGCAGTCGCAGTCGCTCACCGTCGATCGGCAGATGCGGCGCTACGGCGTGCCGCGCATCGCCTTCGTCAACAAATGCGATCGCGCCGGCGCCAACCCGCTGCGCGTCCGCCAGCAGCTGCGCGAGAAGCTGAACCTCAACCCGGTGATGCTGCAGCTGCCCATCGGCCTCGAGGACAAGTTCGAGGGCGTGGTCGACCTCATCGGGATGAAGGCGTACCGCTTCCAGGGGGACAACGGCGAGCGCATCATCGAGGGCCCCATCCCCGCCGACATGGAGGCGGAGGCCAAGAAGTACCGCGAGGAGCTCCTCGACGCGCTGTCGATGTTCTCCGACGAGCTCACCGAGGCCATCCTCGAGGAGAAGGTCACCGAGCCGCTGCTCAGGAAGACCATCCGCGCCGCCACCATCGCCCTGCAGATCGCACCGGTGATGATGGGCTCGGCCTACAAGAACAAGGCCGTGCAGCTGCTGCTCGACGGCGTGAACAGCTACCTGCCCAACCCGCTCGACATCCAGAACAAGGCCGTCGACCTGGAGAAGGACGAGGCCGAGGTCCTGCTCACCAGCGAGACGAGCGCCCCGCTGGTCTCGCTGGCCTTCAAGCTCGAGGACGGTCGCTTCGGGCAGCTCAGCTACCTGCGCGTCTACCAGGGCACCCTGACCAAGGGCAAGGAGGTCACCAACACCCGCACCGGCAAGCGCCACAAGGTGGGTCGCCTGGTGCGCATGCACTCCGACGAGATGGAGGACATCGACAGCGCCGCGGCCGGCGACATCGTTGCCCTCTTCGGGATCGACTGCAACTCGGGCGACACCTTCACCGACGGCACGCTGAGCGTGGCCATGACGTCGATGCACGTGCCCGAGCCGGTCATCTCGCTGACGGTGACGCCCAAGGACAACAAGGCCCAGGTCAACATGTCCAAGGCCCTCCGCCGCTTCACCAAGGAGGACCCGACCTTCCGCGTCGGCGCCGACGCGGAGACCAACGAGACCATCATCCAGGGCATGGGTGAGCTGCACCTCGACGTCTACGTCGAGCGCATGAAGCGCGAGTACGGCGCCGAGGTCGTCACCAGCCCCCCGCGCGTCGCCTACCGCGAGACCATCACCCGCAAGGTGGAGTTCAACTACACCCACAAGAAGCAGACCGGTGGCTCCGGCCAGTACGGCAAGATCATCGGCTTCATCGAGCCCTGGGCCGAAGGCCGCTACCAGTTCGTGGACGACATCGTGGGCGGCAAGATCCCGCGCGAGTTCATCCCCGCGGTCGACAAGGGTTTCCAGTCCATGCTCGCCAAGGGGATGATGGTCGCCGCGCCGGTGACCGGCGTCACCGTCAGCATCCACGACGGCGCCTCGCACGCCGTCGACTCCTCGGACATCGCCTTCCAGGAGGCCGCCCGCGGCGCCTGGCGCGAGACCTACCCCAAGGCCCACCCGCAGATCCTCGAGCCGGTGATGAAGGTCGCCGCCGAGGGCCCCAGCGAGTTCCACGGCAGCGTGGTGGGTGTCCTCATGCAGCGCCGCGGTATCATCATCGGCACCACCGAAGGCGACGGCTTCTCCCGGGTCGAAGCCGAGGTACCCTTGGCCGAGATGTTCGGGTTCTCGACGGTCCTGCGCTCCTCGACGCAGGGCAAGGCGGAGTTCACCATGGAGTTCTCCCGCTACGCCCCGGTCCCGGGCGCCATCTCGGAGGAGCTGGTCAAGAAGTACCGCGAAGAGCAGGCCAAGAAGGCCAAGTGAGGTAGCGCCGTGTACCGCAAAGACGTCAACGAAAAGAGCCCGCTGCGGGTCTTCGAGAAGTCGATGCACGGCGGCCTCGGCCGCGGCAACGTGGGCGTGGTCGCTTCGCGACCCGGCGTCGGCAAGACCCCGCTGCTGGTGCAGATCGCTCTCGACGACCTGCTCCGCGACCGCAAGGTCCTGCACATCTCGCACGAGCACGCCGTGGATCACGTGCGCGCCTACTACGACGAGATCTTCAACGACGTCGCCCACCAGTGCCGCCTCGACAACCCCGAGGCCGAGCGCGCCGACATCGAGAAGAACCGCCTCATCTACTCGCACATCGGCAACGTCGGCAACGTTCGGCGAGGCGCGCCTCCATCGCTGCGCGGCGGCGAGTCGTCGATCGGCAAGATCCTGGAGAGCGTGCGCTTCGCCCGCGACGTGGCCCACTTCGAGCCCGAGGTGATCATCGTCGACGGCTTCGACTTCAAGCAGGCCAACGCCGAGGGCATCAAGGCGCTCGGCGCCCTGGCCAAGGAGCGCGGCGCCGAGCTCTGGGCGGCGGCCACCGTCGACGACCCCAGGGGCAGCCCGGACAAGCTCCCCTTCCCGCTGGACCGGTTCGCCGACCAGCTGAGCGTGGTGGTCTACCTCGAGCCGGAGCGCGACGTGGTCCGCCTGCGCCTCCTCAAGGACCACGACAGCAAGGACCTCGCCGATCTGCACCTGCGCCTCGACCCGCACACCCTGCGCGTCATCGACGAGGACGTGCCCAGGGCTTCCGATCGACCGCGTGATCCGCGCCGCTTCCGTTGCAACTCCGGCGGCGCCAAGGGCGCCGAGGCGGAGTTCGGGGCCTGCGCCGAGAAGTGGGGCATGACCGAGGTCAACTTCAGCTTCGACGGGCACCGCTTCCTCGAGCGCCAGCGCGGCGTGGTCGTTCTGGGCGACGACGAGCTCAAGAAGGGCGACTTCAGCCTGGTCTACGTGTCGCGCCGCCTGGGCCGCGTGCTCAGCGAGATCCCGCTGGTGCGCAACGTCCTGCAGACCATCTGGCACCAGATCAACCAGGCCAACCAGGTCTTCGTCATCGGCACCATCCAGGAGGACGGCACGGTGCGCGGCGGAACCGGCTGGGGCGCCGAGCTGGCGCGTCTCTGGAAGAAGCCGCTCTACGTCTACGATCAGCAGCGCCACGGCTGGTTCCGCTGGAGCGGCACCGCCTGGGAGATCGCCAACCTGCCGACGATCATCAGCGAGTCGTTCGCGGGCATCGGCACCCAGCACCTGACCGACGACGGCCGCAAGGCCATCCACGACCTCTTCTCGCGCAGCTTCGGCGAGTCGAAATAGCAGGGGGGGCCCCGCCCTCGAAACAGCAGGGGGCTCCGCCCCCTGAAACCCCGCGGATGGCGGCTGGCCACGTCGGGCTGCGCTCGGTGCTGGGGAGAGCGATGCGATGGGGCATGGCCGCCGTGATGGCCATGGTCGACGCCGAGGTGCCGTCGAGTCGCAACAGCACGGGGCATCGAGTGTCGTGCGCGCGATGCCGCGCCGGAGCACGGCGCCTCGTCTGGACGGTGTCCGCGCGATCCAAACATCGCGGGGCGGCGGCGCCAGCCTGACGCCAGAAATACCGCGGCGCTGCAGCCTTGCGGTGCGCTGCGGCGGGGTGGTCCGCCGCGTGCACACGCCGCGGCGCCCATGCTTCGCCGCCCGTCGTTCCTGCTGGTGGCGTTGTCCCTCGGGGCAGCGCCGGTCGTCTCCGCCGCGTGCAGCCCGGGTGGGCTCGAGGACGGCTCGGGGTCGGGCGCCTCGCCGTCGAGCGGCGGAAGCGACGCCACCGGCGCCAGCGGCGGGCAGGGGAGCGGCGCCAGCGGGGCCACCGGCGCGCAGGGCGGAGCGGGACCGGGAAGCGGCGGGGGCGGCGGCGGGCTGGTCTGCGATCCCGGCACCACGGACTGCAACATGTCCGATGCCGATGGCTGCGAGGCGACGCTCGACAGCAACGTCGCCAACTGCGGCGACTGCGGCGAGGTCTGCCCGGTACCGCCCAACAGCACCGCGACCTGCGTCGCCGGGCAGTGCGGCTTCGCGTGCAGCGGCACCTACCTGGACTGCAACGGCAACGCCGCCGACGGCTGCGAGGCGCTGCTCACCAACGACGTCTCGAACTGCGGCGCCTGCGGCAAGGTGTGCCCGCCCGGGACGAGCGAGGCCCCGCTCTGCGTCTTCGGCGAGTGCACGCTGGACTGCGCGGCGGGCACCGGCAGCTGCGACGCCAGCGCCGCCAACGGGTGCGAGACGAACCTCGGCACCAGCCAGCTCCACTGCGGCGGGTGCGGCATCGACTGCGGCAGCTCGCCCTGCATCTCCGGCGCCTGCGCCTGCGCCAGCGAGACGCAGCAGGCGCAGACGGCGCCGCTCGACCTGTTCATCATGCTCGACCAGTCGGGCTCGATGCTCGAGCTGGTGCAGGGCGGCGAAACGCGCTGGGAGGCAGTGACCACCGCGCTCGACGGCTACTTCGCGGCGCCGGCCAACGCGGGGGTCGGCGTCGGCCTCCAGTACTTCCCGCTGCTGCCGAACCTGCCGCCGCCCATCTTCTGCGGCAGCAACGCCGATTGCGGCCTCTCCGACCCCTGCATCTTCGGCCTGTGCGTGGGCGGCGGCGGCAGCAACGGCACCGACTCCTGCAACCCCGCCGACTACGCCGTGCCCGAGGTGGGTATCGCTCCGCTCTCACCAGCGCAGGCCAACGCGCTCTCTGCGTCCATCGCCGCGCACGCGCCGACCCTGGACACGCCGACCGGCGCCGCGCTGAAGGGCGCGCTGTCCTACGCCAAGACCTGGGGGCAGAACCACCCCACGCACGTGGTGGCGGTGGTGCTGGCCACCGACGGAGAGCCCACCGAGTGCACGCCGCAGGACATCTTCTCCATCGCCGGCATCGCCGCCAACGGGGTCAACGGCAACCCGAGCGTGAAGACCTTCGTCATCGGCGTCGGCTCCTCGCTGGCCAACCTCAACGCCATCGCGGCCAGCGGCGGCAGCGGCTCGGCCTTCCTGGTCGACACCAACCAGAACGTCGTCCAGCAGCTGAGCGCGGCGATGGCCGCCATCCCCAAGCAGGAGCTGGCTGCGAGTCCGCCATCCCGCAACCGCAGATGGCCAACCTCGACTACACCAAGGTCAACGTCCAGTACACCCCTGGTGGTGGGATGCCGGTGCTGCTCGGCAACGTGGCCAACCTGGCGGCCTGCGACCCGCAGGCCGGCGGCTGGTATTACGATAGCCCCGCGAACCCGACCAAGATCCTGCTCTGCCCGGCGACGTGCAACACCGTGCAGGTGGACCCGAGCGGAGCCATCGAGATCGTGCTCGGCTGCGACACCATTCACGAGTGAGGCCACGAACGAGGCGCGGCGAGCGCGCTCAGCGGCGACAGCAGCTCAGCGGCGACAGTCGCTCAGCGGGCGCAGCAGCTCAGCGGGCGCAGCAGCTCAGCGGGCGCAGCAGCTCAGCGGGCGCAGCAGCTCAGCGGGCGCAGCAGCTCAGCGGGCGCAGTAGCTCAGCGGGCGCAGTAGCTCAGCGGGCGCAGTAGACGAGGCCCGAGCCATCCTGGCAGCTGGAAGAGCACTCGTCGTGCCGCTTGGCGGCGTCGTCCATGAGGCAGCCGCAGTCGTCGCCGCACGGGTTCGGCGCGCAGAAGTTTGCGTCGGCGGCGGCGTCGGTGTCGATCATCATGCAGTACTCGCTGGCGGTGCAGTCGAAGCAGCCGCTGACCTCGCGGCCGGGGTCGAGGTTCTCCTGCTCCGTTTCACCGTCGTCCGAGCCGCACCCGAGCGCGGCAAGCGCCATCCACACCACCCAGCTCGCGCAGGCCACCTTCATGGCGCCTGATACGCGACGCCGCCGGCCGCCCTTCCCGGGTCGCCCGCGTCCAGCAGGACGAGCTCCGTGCCCTCGACGTCCAGGTGCTCCGGGGTGAGCGGGGCGAACCGCTTCTCCCCGAAGGCGGCCTGCACCTCGTCCTCGAAGATCGACGGCTCGGAGAAGGGCGTGTCGTCGTCGGGGTTGCCCCGGTAGCGCAGCACCGCGTCGCGCGCCCACGGGAGCTCCGGGTTGAAGACGGCCACGATGAGGTCGCCGCGCGCTCGCACGCCGAGGTTGCCGAGCAGCGTCGAGTCGGCCGCGTGTTGCTCGTCGTCCGCGTCGAGCTCGTATCAGAGGTGCGCGTGGCTGCCGTGCTCGACGATCCGGTAGCTGCCCGTGGCCACCGCGTGCGCCGCCCGCTGGTGGCGCAGGCCGCGCGTCTTGGTGGGGTAGCTGCTCGGCCCGAGGTCTTCCCAGAGGTCCTCCATGCACGGGGCGGTGCGGCCGACCGACGCCCAGAATCGCTCGCCCGCCGCCTTGCGCGGCAGGCGCTTGCGGCCGACGGCCACCCGGCGTGCTCGCCCGCCACCCTCGGGCTCGAGGAGCAACAGGAAGCGCTGCACGTCCGCCAGCGCTTCGTCGCCGGCCGGGCGCGTGGGCCGGACCTCGCCGCCGCGGACGCGCGGGCGCACCACGAAGGTGACCTTCCCCCGCTCCAGGGTCCGCCGTGGGGTCTCTCGGCGCGGCTCCCGGGCGGCCGCCTGCGCGTATGGCATGGGGGACACCATGGCCACGACCGGCGGTCTCCGCGAGCGGGCGGCCGCGCCCGGCCCAGGAGCCCCGCTCCGGTTGGCGCGGGACCCGCGAGCCGCTACAGCGCCACCGTGCACCGTGCCGCCGACCTTGCTTCGCTGGTCCTCCTGGCGACCGTGACGGCGTGCAAGACGCCGGTGGAGACGCCGCCGCCGGAGCCCTGGACGCGGCCGACCGGCGAGATCGTGGCGGCGCCGGCTCCGGCGCGCTCGGTGACCCTCAGCATCGTCGGCACCAACGACGTGCACGGCCGCGTCGACGCCCTGCCCGTCTTCGGCGGATACCTCGGCAACCTGCGCGCGCGCGCCAGCTCGACGGCGGCGTGCTGCTCGTCGACGCCGGCGACGTCTTCCAGGGGACGCTGGAGTCGAACCTCGGCGAGGGCACGGTGATGATCGCGGCCTACGCGGTGCTCGGATACCAGGCGGTGGCCGTCGGCAACCACGAGTTCGACTTCGGACCGGCGGGGGCCGCGGTCACGCCGACCGGCGCCGGCGAGGACGCGCGCGGTGCGCTCAAGGCGCGCGCCGCCGAGGCGCCGTTCCCCTTCCTGGCCGCCAACCTGCTCGATGGCGCCAGCAAGCGGCGCGTCGACTGGCCGAACATGCCGGCCACGGCGACCGTCGACATCGCCGGGGTGAAGGTGGGCATCGTCGGGGCGACCACCGAGGAGACGCTGGCCACCACGCTGCGCAGCAACGTCTCCGACCTGGCCATCGCCCCGCTCGTCGAGGCGCTGGGGCGCGAGGCCGCGGCGCTGCGCAAGGCTGGCGCGCAGCTGGTGGTGGCGGCGGTGCACGCCGGCGGCAAGTGCGAGCGCTTCAGCGGCTCGGTGGAGGCCGACGGATGCGAGGCGGAGAGCGAGATCTTCCGCGTGGCCCGGGCGCTGCCCGCGGGTGCGGTCGACGTCATCGTCGCCGGGCACACGCACGCCGGCCTCGCCCACCGGGTGAACGGCGTGGCAATCATCGAGTCGACCTCGTACGGGCGTGCCTTCGGGCGCGTCGACCTCACTCTCGGCGGCAGCCCGATGGCGCCGACCGCCTCGCGCATCTTCCCGCCGCGGACGATCTGCGAGACCGGGGAGGGCGCGACGTGCGCCGGCGGTAGCTACGAGGCGGCGCCGGTGGTGGCGGACGCCAAGGTGGCCGCGGCCATCGCGCCGCACGTCGACCAGGCGCGCCACAAGCGCAACGCCAAGGTCGGCGTGCAGGTCGAGGGGCCGCTGCGCCGTGCGTACGCCGAGGAGTCGGCCCTGGGAAACCTCTTCGCCGACCTGACGCGCGCCGCGGTGCCCGCCACGCGCACCGTGGTCGGGCTCATGAACGGCGGTGGGCTGCGCGCCGACCTCCCCGCCGGTGAGCTGCTCTACGGCCAGCTCTACGAGGCCTTTCCGTTCGACAACAAGGTGGCGGTGGTGACCATCAAGGGCGCGGAGCTCGCGGCGCTGCTCGCCCACCACCTGGCCTCCGGCGGCGGCATCCTCTCCCTGTCCGGCGTCCAGGCCGCCGCGGCCTGCAAGGCCGGCAAGCTGGTGGTCACCCTCCGCCGGCGCCCCGGCGGCCAGCCGCTGCGCGCCGAGGAGACGCTCGACCTGGTGGCCAGTGACTTCCTGCTCACCGGCGGTGACGGCTTCTGGGGGAGCCTGCCCATCCCTCGCGTCGACACGAAGGATCTGCTGCTGCGCGACGCCTGGGCGGCGGGCCTGGCGAAGCGAGGCAAGGTGCGCGAGGCGGAGGTGCTCGACGCCCGCGCTCCGCGCCTGGTGTTCCCCGGCAAGCGCCCGGTGCGCTGCAAGGAGTGACCCCCCCCAATTTTCTACTTCGGGACGGGCTCCACGATGACGTCGTTGATGCTGCCCACGTTGCCGCCGGCCGGGTAGCCGTAGGACGAGTAGAAGTCGGTGCCCCAGACGACGACGCCGAAGGCGCCGTTGCTCGAGGCCTCGTGGCGGCTGGTGCCGCAGTTGCCGACCGGCACGCCGCCGCGCACCAGGTCGATGTGCGCGACCTCGAAGACACCGGCGCTTCCCACCGGCTGCCAGCCGCTCACCGCGCCCAGGCAGGCGATGTCGACCTCGGCGAAGCTGCTCGCGCCCTTGCGGCGCACCAGCACGAGGTTGGTGGTGGCGTACGTCGGGTCGGTGAAGAACACGTAGCGCTGCAGGAACTGCTCCGGCGGCACCAGCGACACCCACTCCTCGTCGCCCAGCCCGCAGGTGATGCCCCCCAGCGGTGGGGCGGGGCCGCAGCCGGGACGGGTCTCCGGGTTGGTGCCGGGCAGGTACTGGGTGAAGGCGAACGGGTGGTCGGCGTCCTGCGACCGCACCGAGAAGGGCAACGTGGTCTCGAACTGCACCACCTGCCCCAGCGACAGCGTCGTGGGCGCGCCGGGAATGACCGGGTCGTAGGTGAGGGTGGTGCCGTCGACGACGCCGAGCAGGCGGTAGGGCACGCTCTCCGGCTGCAGCGACGCGAGGCGCGTCACCACGCCGGCGCCGACGTACTCGTTGCCCAGCGCCTTGACGTGGGGGATCTGCTGATGTGCCGAGTCCTGTCCGCCGGGGCCCGAGGTGGCGGAGCCGACACCGAGGTACGTGTTGCCGGCGAAGAGACCGACGGGCTTGTCGCTGCCGATGACCGTGCCGGTGGGATCCATGGGTCCACCGAAGGTCGGGTCGAGCCACTGCAGGGTCTCGCCGGCGTTCAGGGTGTACGTCGTGGTCTGGTTCAGCGGTGCGGCCGCCACGCCGTTCCCTGCCGGAAGCGCCGTGGTGGCGGGCACCACGGACACGGTGGTCGCGTCCTCGCTGGCAACGACCAGGGCCCACAGCGATCCCGAGCCGCCCCCGGCGGTGGTCACCGCCACGTAGTTGGTGCCCCAGGCGCTGGCCGGGAAGAGGAGGCTGGCGCTCGGCAGGTAGCTGGTGGCGCCGCCGTACGGCAGGATGTCGTAGCTCGACACCGGCGTGTCCATGCTGACGTGGAAGGCGCTGCCGCGCCCGGTGCCGGACACGGCGGCGTCGACGAGCTGCGCCGGCGCCACCGGGCACTCGAGCGAGGTGAAGTTCACCACGCCCGGCTTGTGCGACAGGAAGAGCACGGCCACCTCGTCGGGCGGCAACCCGGTCGCCGGGATGGGCTCGTAGGTCACGCTGGCCCCCAGACCCTTGGGGATGCGACCGAAGCTGCTGACGTCGAGGGTCTGCCCGCCGCGCGAGACCTCGATCTTCGCCGGGCGCTTCCAGGTGTTGGCGAGGAAGACGGCGTAGCACGGCCCATCGAGCTGGCTGGACATGCCGTTGGAGAGGAAGGGCGGGTCGGGCGCATAGAAGTCGCAGCCGATGCTGCCCCTGGACTGGGAGGCGGCGTCGCAGGCGGGGATGCACTGGCCCCCGAAGCAGCCCTGATCGGGCGGGCACTCGGCGAGGATGGCGCCGTCCTCGTCGACGACCTTCTGCAGGTCGGCCGAGCACCCGACGCCGGGGACGCCGCCGCCCGCGCCGCCCGAGGGATCGATGCCGCCGCCCGTGCCGGACGCGGCGCCACTGCCGGGGCCCGGCCCGCCGGCGCCGGAGCCGGTGGGATCGCCGGGGTCGTTGCTGGCCGAGCAGGCCACGGCCAAGGCGACCACGAACGCGCACGGGGCCCAGCGCACCGGGCGGGAAGAAGAAGAAGAAGACATCATCGAAGCCTCCGGAGCGGTGTCACGCGCCGCCGTCACCGCGTTGTGGACCGCGCGAGCGTACACCCGACCGCGTGCGCCCGACGCCCGCATCGGTCCGCCGTGGCGGCCGCCATGGAACGCCGCCATGGATCGCGATGGACCCGAATGCGGGGTCCGCGATCCATCGTCGAAAAGCCGACGCTGTAGGTTGGCCCTCACCACCCCTGGATTCACGCGCGGTTCGAGTGAGCCCAGGTGTCGAAAATCGGAGTCTCGCCTGGTGCGCCCCGTGCTCTCGCGCGCGCCGAACGGGAGCGGACCATGCGCACGGAACGAAGCAAAATGGGCGAGGCGAGGCGGAGCGGTGACGACGGGGCGCGCGCGTACGCCGGAGGCCTGGCGCGCGCCGGACGACGGTGGCGTTGCCTGCTGGGCGCGGCCGCGCTCGCGGGCTGCGCGCCTGCGGGCGCCGACTTCGGCGAGGAGCTGCCGGGCGACGGCCAGCGACCGTTCACCAGCGAGCACGCCACCCTGCTCGACCTCGACTTCGCGGCCGAGGCGGTGGCGCCGTGGTCCACGCCGCCGAGCAAGGCCATCGACGAGCAGCTGCTCTTCACCGTGGGCCAGCTCAACGCCTTCCACTCGGTGGCCCGCCTGGACCGCGCGGCGGTGAGCCAGGTGAAGCTGACCGCCAACGGCGACGGTCTGGCGCGTATCCGCTACCGCGTCCGCGTGCCGGTGGGCTGGGGCGAGCCGCTGCTCCCCGACGCCCTCGAGCTGGTGCTCCCGCGGCGCATCACCGCATCGGCCCTGGCCGGGCTGGAGGCCACCCACGGCGGCGCGTGCAGCGACGCGGATGCGGCCACGGTGACGCCGGGGAACTTCTGGTACCACTACCGCCCGCTGGCGCCGTCCTGCGCGCTGGCCGAGCCGGACATCGTCCGTGCCACGGCGTCGGTCACCGTCTCCGTCGACAACACCCTCTCCGCCTTCCCCGAGCACCACCTGGTGTGGGCCGACAACACCCTGCGGGTGGTGGCGGTCTTCGGGAAGTACGAGGACGGCGCCAGCGATCCCGGCGACGCGGGCATCGAGGCCTACCATCGCTTCCTCGCCGATCTCCCGGGCTCGCTCGGGCTCGACCTGGAGAGCGATCCGCCGGATCTCGGCGATCCCCCGGGCGCCGGCGCGGCCGAGGTCTCCTTCCGCGGCCGCACCGCCGATGGCCGCGCCCTGGAGGTCACCGCGCTGCTCATCGACAGCCCGAAGCTCGCCAACAAGGCCTTCGACGCGCGCTACGCCGCGCTCAGCGCCGACGCCGACCTGCTCGTCTACGACGGCCACGCCGGGCTGGGCGCCAACGTGCGCGCGCTCGCCGAGAAGGGGACCATCACCCCGGGCAAGTGGCAGCTGGTCTTCATCAACGGGTGCGACACCTTCGCCTACCTCGACGACCGCCTCGCCCAGCGTCGCGCTGCGGCCAACCCGGGTGACCCCACCGGGACGCGTCACCTCGACGTCATGACCAACCTCATGCCGGCGTACTTCGCCTCGATGCCCTCGGCGACCCTGGCCGTCATCGTCGGTCTGCTCGACCCCTCGCGCACCTATCGGGACGTCCTGTCCGACATCGACGACGCGCAGGTGGTGGTCGTCACCGGCGAGGAGGACAACGCCTACCACTCCACGTCGCCTCCGCCCTGGCCCGGCCTGAGCGCGTCCGGAGCTGTCGCGCGTGGCGACGAGGATCGCTTCGAGACGCCCCTGCTGCCCGCGGGCGAATACCGCGTCGCACTCGGCGCACCCGCGAAGGCCGCGCCCGGCGACGCGGACCTCTACATCGGCCTCGGGTTCCCACCCACCGCCGACGCCTTCTCCTACGCGCCGTATCTCTCGACGACGAGCGAGACCGTCGAGCTGACGCTCGCGGAACCGACCCGCCTGTACATCCTGGTGCGTGGCTACGAGGGCTCGGAGTCCCCGGCCTGCAGCTACGACCTGGCCGCCGCCGCACGGTGATCGGCCGGCCGGTGGCCGACCTGCGGGCAGCTTGTGGAAAGCTCGGGGGCAACCTGCTCGCGAGAGGAGTCCGGGCTGCCGGCGGCACCCGGCTAGGTCATTGTCGATCCGATCTGGCCCGAACCGTTGCTGACGACTCGCAGCGGACCGTGTACTGAAACACGACGATGCTCGGAGCGGGAGAAGCAGCGAGGCGCCGCAAGGCGACGCACGAGCGGCCGGTGGAGAGCGCCAAGCCGGCGCGCGCGCCGCGTGCCGTCGGGCCACGTGCCACCGTAGCCCCGGTCGACGTGACTGCCGTCTGCAGCCCCGGCGACGCGGTGGCCAAGCCGTTTTGCAAGTGGGTGGGCGGCAAGCGCCAGCTCCTGACCCACATCCTGCCGCGCGTGCCGGAGTCCTTCGGCCAGTACCACGAGCCCTTCGTCGGCGGCGGCGCGGTGTTCTTCGCGCTCGCCTCGGGGCGCGCGGGAAGCCACCCGGGCATGCGCGCCAATCTCTCCGACACCAACGAGCGCCTGGTCCGCACGTACCGCGGCATCCAGCACGACGTCGATGCCGTCGTTCGCCGCCTCGGCACGTACCGCCACGACCGCGACTTCTTCAACCGCGTGCGCGAGATGGACATCGACCCGCGCTCCGATGCCGAGGTGGCCGCCTGGCTCGTGTACCTCAACAAGACCGGCTACAACGGCCTCTACCGGGTCAACTCCAAGAATCGCTTCAACGTTCCGTTCGGCGACTACAAGAACCCGCTCTTCCTCGACGAGGACAACCTGCGCGCCTGCGCGGGCGCGCTGGCCGCCGCCACGGTGCGCTGCGAGGACTTCGACAAGGTCGCCGAGCGTGCCCAGCGCGGCGACTTCGTCTACTTCGACCCGCCCTACGTGCCGCTCTCGGCCACCTCGTCCTTCACGTCGTACACCTCGGATGGCTTCGGCATCGACGAGCAGCGCCGCCTGCGCGACCTGGCGCTCGCCCTCAAGAAGAGGGGCGTCAAGGTGCTGCTCTCCAACTCCTCGGCCCCCGCGGTCCACGAGCTCTACGAGCGCGGCTTCACCATCCACACCGCGTTCGCCAGCCGCAGCATCAACTGCAAGCCCGGCGGGCGCGGTCGCATCGCCGAGCTCCTCATCGAGTGATGTCTCCGAGCGGAGCCGCCGCTCGAGCAACGGGCCTGTCGTGAGCGGTCGGGCCGCCGCGGTGCAGAGCGGCGATCAGCTGTGCAAGATCGTGGTCGCCCTCGGGCTCGACCTCGGCCTGCAGGCGCGCGAGCAGTTCAAGCTGGGGCGGCGCATCTGGGGCGCCGAGCGGCGCATCGACGTCATCCTGACCAACCCCGCCGACCGCCGTCGCCTCGGGGTGGAGTGCAAGTACCAGGGCACCACCGGCAGCGCCGAGGAGAAGATCCCGGCCATCGTGCAGGACATCGCCGCCTGGCCCATCCCCGGTCTGGTGGTCTTCGGCGGCGAGGGCTTCAGCAACCACATGCGCTCGTTCCTGCTCTCCACCGGCAAGGCCATCCATGTCGACGACCTGGAGGCCTGGCTGCGCCTGTACTTCGGGCTCGAGCTGCCCGGCTAGTGACTAGCCACTAGCACTAGCTAGATGGCGGTGCAGAAGTCGGTCGGAAGGTGAGGGACATCGCGGCCGGGGTCCGGTTGTCGTGACCGACGGAGAAGATTTGCCCTCACCCCCCGTCCCCCTCTCCCGGAGGGAGAGGGGGAGCCGGAGCCGCCTACCCCGACCTCACCGCGATGGCGGTCCGGTTGTTAGTGCGTACTCGAGGTCCTTCGTCGATCCACGAGAGGCTCGTCCTCCAGCAACTCGTCGATCCGGCGCAGCACCGGGTCCCATCAGCTGTTCAGGCGCCGGCATCACGGTGGCGAAGAGAGCAGCGCTCGTGAGCGTGAGTTGAGCGATATGTCGGCGAGTCACGTTGCGCGCAAGGTAAGTTCCATCCGCTTGGTGTTGATCCCCGGCAGCGCGATTCTTGCGGTCCGCCCGCGCAACCGGCGCCGCGTGCGTGTCGACAACGGCAGGTATGCATCGACTGCGACAACCGCAGACGTTTCGCGCCCGCGCTCTGCGCCGCTCTGCCACGCCCGCTGAAACCGCACTCTGGGCGCTGCTTCGCGGCCGGCGCTTCGGAGGCGCGAAGTTTCGGCGGCAGCAGCCCCTCGGGCCCTTCATCGTCGACTTCCTCTGCGCCGATGCGGGGCTGGTCGTCGAAGCCGACGGCGGGTACCACGACGCGATCGCCGACCGCGACGCTGCTCGTGACCAGCGGCTCCATGCAGCGGGACTGACGGTGCTGCGTTTGAGCAACGAGGAGATCCTCGAGCAGCCCGAACGCGTGCTGCTCCGCATCCGCGAAGCCCTCTCGGGCGCGCCGGTGCCGGCTCCGGCTCCCCCCTCTCCCTCCGGGAGAGGGGGGGGGGGGGGGGGGGGAATTCTTCCGATCGGTCGGGATGACCGCACCCATCCCGCGGTCCCAAGCGGTTTCAGCCCGACTTCGGCACCGCCATCCAGCTAGCGCAGCGTCACTCGGTCAGCGTCACTCGGCGGCGGCGGGCTCGGGGTCGTGGCCCAGCGGCCGCTCGGAGGCGGGCTCCTCGTCGGCGACCTTCCGGTCGGCGCGGTGGTCGCGGGCGATGAGCACGTAGACCGCCGGCACCACGAAGAGCGTGAACAGGGTGCCGATGGCCATGCCGCCGACGAGCACGATGCCGATGGAGTTTCGCGCCACGGCGCCCGGGCCGGTGACCAGCGTGAGCGGGAAGTGCCCGGCGACGGTGGCGCAGGTGGTCATGAGGATGGGGCGCAGGCGGGTGAGCGCCGCCTCCTGCACCGCCTCGAGCTTGCTCGCCCCTCGCTCCTGGGTGTGATTGGCGAACTCCACGATGAGGATGGCGTTCTTGGAGACCAGCCCGACCAGCGTCACCAGTCCGACCTGGGAGTAGATGTTGAGGGTGGTGGTCCACCCGTCGGTGAGCGCGAAGCCCATGCCCGGGGGCCCGCTGAACTTGAGGAAGGTGAAGATGAGCGCCCCGAAGAGCGCCAGCGGCACTGAACCGGCGAGGATGACCAGCGGGTCGCGGAACGAGTTGAACTGCGCGGCGAGCACCAGGAAGATGAGCAGCAGCGCCAGGCCCATGGCGGGCAGGAACTTGTTGCCCTCCTGACGCAGCTGCCGCGACTCGCCGGTGTAGTCGACGTGGTAGCCCTGCGGCAGCTTGGCGGTGGCCTTCTCCAGCACCTTGAGGCCCTCGTCGAGCGAGCGCGTGGCCATGCCGGAGAGCTTCACCGAGTTGAGCTGCTGGAAGCGGCTGAGCACGCGCGGTTCGACCGTCTCCTTGAAGCTGGCCACGGTGCTCAGCGGGATGAGCTTCCCGTCCGGGCCGCCGATGTGGATGCGCGCCAGCTGGTCGGCGTTGAGGCGCGCGGAGCGCTCCACCTGGGGGATGACCTTGTAGCTCCGACCGTCGATGCTGAAGCGGTTGACGAAGTTGCCGCCGAGCATGGAGGACAGATCGGCGCCGACCTGCTGCATGCTCAGCCCCATGGCCGCGATCTTGTTGCGGTCGAGGATGATCTCCGTCTTCGCCTGGTCGATGCGCACGTCGGTGAAGGGCGGGAAGGCGAACTGACCGCTGGCCACGGCCTCCTGCACCAGCTGGTCGGCGAAGCGCAGGATCTCGTCGTGGTCGGCGGTGGAGGAGATGATGAACTCGATGGGCAGCTGCCCCGGGCTGGGCAGCGGCGAAGGGAGGAAGATCGGCGCGCGCGCACCGGCCAGCCCGGAGGTCTTGGCGGTGACCTCCTGCTGGATGGCGAAGATGTCGCGGTTGCGCTGCTCCCAGGGCTTGACGATGAGGCCGCCGAAGCCGCCGTTGGGGAAGGTGATCTGGAAGCTCTGCTCGTACTCCGGCGTCTCCTTGAAGATGCGGAAGACCTCGTTGGAGTAGGTGGAGAGCTGCTCGACGGTGGCGTTGGGCGGCACGTCGAGGGCGGTGAACACCGCGCCCTGGTCCTCGTTCGGCGCCAGCTCGGCCGGCGAGAACAGGAACATCGGCACCGTGCACAGCGACAGCGCCCCCCACACGAAGTAGACGACGCCGCGCATGCGCAGCGTGCCTGCCAGCATGCGCTGGTAGGTGCGGCGCACCGCCTGGAAGGCGCGGTCGATGAGGCGCGCCAGGAAGCCCTGCGAGTGCTCGGCCTCGAGCATGCGCGAGGACATCATCGGCGACAGGGTGAGGGCGACGATGCCGGAGATGAACACCGCGCCGGCCAGGGTGAAGGCGAACTCGCGGAAGAGCGCGCCGGTGAGGCCGCCCTGGAAGCCGATGGGGGCGTAGACCGCGGCCAGGGTGATGGTCATGGCGATGACCGGGCCGACCAGCTCGCGCGCGCCCACCAGCGCGGCCTGCATGGGCGTCTTGCCCTCGCGTATGTTCCGCTCCACGTTCTCGACGACGACGATGGCATCGTCGACGACCAGGCCCACGGACAGGACGATGGCCAGCAGGGTGAGCAGGTTGAGGGTGAAGCCGAAGATCTGCATCACGAAGATGGCGCCGATGAGCGACACCGGGATGGCGACCACCGGCACGATGACCGTGCGCAACGAGCCGAGGAACAGGAAGATGACGACGATGACGATGAGGATCGTCTCCAGGAGCGTCGTCACCACCTCGTCGATGGCGTTCTGGATGTACTCGGTGGAGTCGAAGGCGATGTGCGCCACCATGCCGCTCGGCAGCTCACGCTGGATGGCGCCCATCTCCTCGCGCACCTGCTTCATGACGTCGAGCGAGTTGGCGTTGGGCAGCACCCAGATGCCCATGAAGGTCGCCGCCTTGCCGTCGAAGCGCACCTCCTGGTCGTAGGTGTCGGAGCCGAGCACCACCTCGGCGATGTCCTCCAGGCGCACCAGCGTGTCGCCCTCGCGCTTGACCACCAGCTGCCGGAACTCGTGGACCGAGCGCAGGTCGGTGTCGGCGGTGAGGTTCATCTGCACCAGGCCGCCCTTGGTCTGGCCCACCGCAGAGAGGTAGTTGTTGGAGGACAGCGCCTGGCGCACCTGCGACGGCGAGACGCCGAGCGAAGCCATGCGCTCCGGTTGCAACCAGGCGCGGATGGCGAAGTTGCGCCCGCCGAGGAGCTCGGCGCGCTGCACGCCGTCGATGGCCGAGAGGCGCGGCTGGACGATGCGCGTCAGGTAGTCGGTGACCTGGTTGTCCTCGAGCAGCTCCGAGCCGAAGCTCAGGTACATGGCCGCCACCTGGGCGTCGGAGGGCTCGATGCTGATCGCCGGCACCTCGGCCTCCGGCGGGAGGTCGGCGCGCACCTGGTTGACGCGCGCGGTGAGGTCGGCGAGCGCGTTGCCAGCGTTGAAGTTGAGCTGCAGGCGGGCGTTGATGGTCGACAGGCCCTGCGCGCTCTGCGACTCGATGTAATCGATGCCGTCGGCGGCGGCGATGGAGCGCTCGAGGGGGGTGGTGATGAAGCCGCGCACCAGGTCGGCGCTGGCACCGACGTAGGCGGTGCGGATGGTGATGGTCGCGCTCTCCAGCCGCGGATACTGGCGCACGTTGAGGGTGCGGATGGCCTGCAGACCGGCGACGATGATCACCAGGTTGACGACGATGGCCAGCACCGGCCGGCGGATGAAGATGTCGGTGAGCTTCATCGCTCAGCGGTTCTCCGGGGTGGGGGCGAGCCTGGGATCGGCGATGGCCTTGTCGGTGACGAACACCGCCGCGCCGTTGCGCAGCTTGAAGGCGCCGGTGCTGACCACCTCGGCGCCCGCGGGGAGGCCCTTGAGGATGGCCACGAAGTCGCCCTTCATCCCGCCGCTCTGCACGAGCTGCTGCCGCGCCACCCTGACCGGCTTGCCGTCGGGCGTCTGGCGCATGCCTTTGTCCTCGGGCTTCATGTCCTCGAGGATGAACACCGAGTTGCCGTAAGCGGCCCGCACCAGCGCCGTCTGCGGGATGACGACGTGGCCCGTCTTGTGGGGAAGCACCACCTCGACGTCGACGAACATGCCGGGGCGCAGCTTGTCGCTCTGGGGGACGGCGGCGCGGAGCTTCACGCTGCGCGTCGACTGCTCGACGGACGGCTCGATGGCCGCCAGCTTGCCGTCGAGCGGCTTCTCCTTCGGGTCCTCCATCTTCACCCGCACCGGCATGCCCACCTGCACCTCGCCGAGGCGCTGCTGCGGCAGGGTGAAGTCGACGTAGACCGAGTCCACCGACTCGAGCACCGCCACCGGTGTGCCGGGGTTCAGGTACTGGCCGAGGTTGATGTCGCGGATGCCGAGCTTGCCGGCGAACGGCGCACGGATGGTCTTCTTGGCGATCTGGGCCTGCAGGGTGGCCATCTCGGCGGAGGCGGCCTTGAGCTGGTTGGCCTCGGTGTCGAGCTGCTGCTGGCTGGCGGCGCCGCGGGTGGCCAGCGCGGCGGTGCGGC
Organism: Polyangiaceae bacterium; assembly: GCA_037720395.1. Taxonomy (GTDB): domain Bacteria; phylum Myxococcota_A; class Polyangia; order Polyangiales; family Polyangiaceae; genus JBBJMR01. The sequence continues at coordinate 557 of JBBJMR010000035.1, read as the reverse complement.
TGACGTTGGTGCCGGCAAGGTCCTTGCGCACCTGCGCGGAGGTGAGCTGCGCGCGCTCGATGCTGCGGCCGAGCTCGATGAGCACCTGTCCCACCTTCACCCCGTCGCCGGAGGCGACGTCGATGCGGGTGATTGTCCCCGGCACCTCGGTGCTCACGGTGACGCCCTTGGACGAGGCCACGCTGCCGATGCCCTCGAGCGTGCCCTCCCACTCCTGCGTCTCGGCCTTGTAAGCGCCGACGGGCTCCGGCGGTGGCCCCGCCTCCTGCATCTGCTTGCCGAAGGAGATGAGCGAGCCGATCTGCGCGGCCTTCAGGCCACCGAGCACCGCGATGAGCACCAGGACGCCCACCACCGCCAGCGCCCAGCGCAGGACCTTGCCGCCGCGGGAGAGCGGCCTGGGCGGGGCGGGGCGCGCTGGCTCGGCCGGCGGGCGGGAGTACGTCGTGGGCGGGGGCGAACCAGCGGGCGAGCCGTCGGCCAGGTCGGCGCTTGCCCCGCGCCCCGGGAGCGGCGGGTGCGGGAGCGTGGGCTCGTCGTCGCCCAAGGGGGAGGTC